>CAZBMH010000003.1:0-101705 GCA_964492685.1 uncultured Micropruina sp. | reverse complement strand
CGGCGCCGCTGGCCAGCACGTCCGGGACGATGTACTCCAGCTTGCGCACCTTGTTTCCCCCGAAGGCCAACCCGCTGTTGACGTCCTCGCGCTTGGCCCACACCTGGGCGCCGCCGAGGTGCGCGCTCAGCCGCTTCAGGTGGTGCACCGGGCTCGGCCCGAAGGTGAGCGGGTAGCGGGGGAACTCGTGGAGCTTCATCGGTCGTCCTCTCGTCGGGGCCGATCCTAGGGTTCCCGCTCCCGCCGCGGCCATGGGGAGGGCCGGCGTGGACGCCGGAGACCCACCCATTCCGGCACCTTCGTTAACCCGCCGCCGCTAACAATCGACCACGCGGAGGGCCGATTCGTTGACGCCGCCGGGCGCCTCGGCTGGGCTGTGGTTGTCGAGTTCGGATCGGCCCCACCGCTCCGCCGCCGCCACCCTCCTCCGAAAGGCAGCCCTCATGCCGGTTCGTCCCGAGTACCTGTTCGCCGCCACCTCCGAGTCGCCCTTCTACGGCCCGCGCCGCAGCGCCGGCGAGGTCCTGGGCGAGAAGATGGCGGCGCGGCTGCAGACCGAGCAGCTGCCCCCCGGGTGGCTGCGCCGCAGCTGGGGCGGCTGGGAGGGCTGGACCCCGCCGGACTGGCAGCTGCGGCTGCAGGGCTGGAAGCTGCACGTCTCCGCCACCCCCGGCGACGCGGTGGAGACGCTCGCCCGCACCACCCGCAGCTGCGTGGCGCGCCAGGTGGCGTTCAAGTTCCGGCCCACCGAGGGCGACCTGATGGAGACCAACGGCAAGCAGTCCGACCGCGGCGCCTCCGGCAAGTTCATCACCATCTACCCCGACAACGACGACCAACTGGCCGAGCTCCTGGATGAGTTGGACGCGGCTCTCGCCGGCCAGCACGGCCCCTACATCCTGTCCGATCTGCGCTACGGCGACGCGCCGGTCTTCGTCCGCTATGGCGGGATCATGCAGGTCACCTACCCCGACGACCGGGACCGGCCGGTGGCGGCCGTGATCAACGGGGACACCACCCGGCTGGTCGCCGACCCGAGACTGCCCCGCTTCGTCATCCCCGAGGGGGTCGAGCTGCCCGACTGCCTGCGGGCCCCCTACGAGCGTTCCCGCACGTCCACCCCGTCGCGACTGCAGGAGTTCACCAGCATCAAGTCGCTGCACTACTCCAACGCGGGCGGCGTCTACCAGGCGACCCTGCCGGATCAGAGCCTCCGGGTGCTGCGGGAGGCACGTCCCCACACGGGGCTGGACGGACGAGGCCGCGACGCGATCGCCCGCCAGGACGACGAGCTGGCGGTGCTGGAGTCGCTGCGGGGCGTCGAGGGCGTGCAGCAGGTCATCGGCCGCTTCCAGGCCTGGGAGCATCACTTCCTGGAACTGGAGTACATCCCCGGCCAGTCGCTGACGAGCTGGCTGGTGCTCAACACCGCGTTCGACGCCACCGACGGCGGCGCCCGGCGCGCCGACTACGCCCGCCGCTGCCACAACGTCGCCGCCCAGTTCATCGCCGCGGTGGAGCGGGTTCACGAGCGGGGCTGGGCCATCGGCGACCTGCACCCGGGCAATGTCCTGGTCGACTCCGACGACCACGTGGTGCTGCTGGACTTCGAGGACGCCTGCCGCCTCGACACCACCGACCGAGAGATCGGCCTGCGGGTCTTCGAGTTCGCCTCGCCGGAGAGCTTCACCGCCGAGCAGGCCGACTGGTACGCGGTGGCCCGCTCACTCATGATCATGTACGTCCCGGAATGGGAGCTGGAGATCATCGCCCCCGACTACTGGCAGGAAGCCAAGCGCGTCGTCGCCCGGGACTTCGGGGCCGACTGCCTGGCGCAGATCGAGGACGTCGAGCGCCGCTACCCGGCCACCTCGCGGCACCTGCTGTCGCCGGCGCTGGTGGTGGGCACCTGGCCCACCCCGCCCAGTTCCGAGGTCGCCATCCGGGCCCTGGACGAGGGCGTCGAGTGGTCGCGCCAGTACTCGAGCACGGAGTCGTTCCCCGGTGACGCCACCCAGCCGGGGGAACGCGCGGAGACCTTCACCGGCGGCCGCGCCGGCGTGGTCTGGGCGCGGGCCCGCCTGGGGACGCAGCGTCGCCGCGACGTGGAGACGCTGGTGTCGGCGGCAAAGGCCTGGCCCGAGGAGGGCGACCCGGGGCTGTACCCGGGCCTCGCCGGGCTGGCGCTCGCGCTGACCGACGCCGACGAGCCGGCCGCGGCCGGCGCCGCTGCCCGCAGCGCCCTGGATTCCGCGCTGGGTCGGCGCCGCCTCGACCTCTACGGCGGCCAGGCGGGGGTGATCCTGGCGGCGATCGAGGCCGCAGTAGCCGCCGGCGACGAGTCCCTGCTGGCCGACGCGGCGGCGGCGAACGATCGGCTGCAACGCGCCGTCGTCCCGGACACCTCCGCCTGGCGGTCACTCACCCGGCAGCAGGGGCTCCAGTTCGGGCTCTCCGGGCTGGCACTGACCGACCTGGTGGTGCACCGGGCGACCGGCGAGCCGCGCCCGCTGGAGCGGGCCGTGGAGCGGATCCGGGTCGAGCTCGACGACTGCCTCCTCACCGCCACCGGCGAGCTGATGGTCCGCGACCTCGAGAACGGTCGCGCGCTGCCGTATCTGGAGTGGGGGTCGGCCGGCATCTGGGCGGCGGCGCTGGTCGCCGAGCGCCTCCTCGGCGAACCGGTGCTGACCGAGGCGCAGCGCGCCGGTCTGAGGGCCGCCTGCTCGTCGGATGTGTACGTCTACTCCTGCCTGGACCACGGCAGGGCGGGAACCATGGCGGTGCTGGCCGCCGCCGGGGGGTTCTCCGACGAGGTGGCGCGGCAGGCCGGCCTGCTGCGCGGCAGGCTCTTGCACCACCAGGGGATGGCCTTCATCGGCGGCGACGGGCTGATTCGGCTCAGCTCCGACCTGTCCACGGGCGCCATCGGGATCGCCCTGGCCCTGGCCGGCGCCTCCCGAGGCGGCGCCTTCGATTGGCTCCCGGTGGGCCTGGCCACCGCCCGTCACCTGGAGTCGCTGCCACGTCCCCAGCCCGTGGCGACCGCCGTCCCCGCGCGGTGCTCGGCGTGACCCGGCGGTCGCGTCACGGCGCTAACCATCGGGCACCATCCCCGATCGCGCATTGTCGAAACGGCGGCCCGCTGGGGAGGATGAAGGTGGACGAATCGACGGTCGCCCGTCCATTTCAAGCTCCTCCGTTTGATCGGCAGTGAGCACGAAACCCCATGCAACGATCGAAATGTCAATGTCGAAAAGGAGCGTCATGGCCGACACGCTGGATCTTCAGCTCGCCGACGAGGACGTCATCGCCACGCCCGCCGACGTGTACCGGTCGGGCAACAGCGTCTACACCTGCCTGGCCCTGAGCATGTTCAGCATGAACTGCTGAGCACCGAAACCCACGACCCCGGAAAGGAGGTGAGTCAACCCATGTCCGATGTGATCGATCTCCAAGGCGCCGGCAACGCGCCCGACGAGGAGAAGCGTTCCGACATCAGCATCTTCGCGTGCTACGGCAGCCGCGTCAGCATCTTCGCCTGCTACGTCAAGTGACCGCCGCCCGCGTCCCTACTGTCCCTGAAAGGAGGTGACACGACACATGGCCGACATTCTGGACCTCCAGGATCACCAGCCGGAACAGACCCCGGGCGCCGAGAAGGCGTCCACGATCAGCTACCTGCGGGTGTGCTGGAACTCCTACCTCTCGGTGTCGCTCTGCTTCGTCAAGTGACCCCACCGCCACCGCAACCACACCACCCAAGGAGGTGAACAACCATGGCAGACGTCCTCGACATGCAAGGCCAGGAGCCGGAGACCCCCCGTGAGGAGAAGGGGTCCACCAACAGCTACTTCCTGTGCCACAACTCCGGCGACAGCAACTTCCTCTGCTGGCGCGCCTGACCCGTGGGGTCGCGTTGACCCCCCTGGTCGTGTTCGAAGGTCCGGTCTGGTCGGCGCCTATTCGCCCAGACCGGACCTTCCGTCCGTCCCGCCCGTCCCGCCTAACTTTCAGCGAGACCCTGACCCCAACCCGTGACTTTCCTCCGCCGGCTTGCTGGACTGGGCGCCATTCCCCTTCCGGGTGGTGGCGCTCCTTGCCTCGCAGTCGCCACCGCCCCACCACCCTGAGGAGCACCGTGATTCAGTTCCAGGAGTCCGCGACATCCCACGATCGCGTCGAGGACGGCTCCGCGATCACCGTCCGCGGGCTGCGCAAGTCCTACCGGGTCGGGGACGGCAGCGTGGAGATCCTCCACGGCGTCTCGCTGACCATCGGTTTCGGCGAGATGGTCGCCATCATGGGGGCGTCCGGCTCGGGCAAGTCCACCCTGCTGTACTGCCTGGCGGGGCTTGAGCCCCCCTCCGACGGGGAGGTGCGGCTCCTCGGCCGCGACGTCGCCCGCACCAGCCGCACCGAGCTCGCCGTCATGCGGCGCACCGAGGTGGGCTTCGTCTTCCAGGCCTACAACCTGATCCCCACGCTCACGGCGTTCGAGAACGTCTCGCTGCCGTACCTGCTCCGCCGGGAGAGGGTACCGGCGGACCTGATTCGCAGCACCCTGGGCACCGTCGGGTTGGCGGGGCGTCAGGACGCGCGGCCGCCGTCGATGTCGGGCGGGGAGCAGCAGCGGGTGGCGCTGGCCCGCGTGCTGGCGCAGGGCCCTCGGCTGATCTTCGCCGACGAGCCGACCGGGGCCCTGGACACGACCACCGGCGACCTCGTCCTGGACGAGCTGGTGCGGATCGCCCACGTCCCGGGGCGCTGCGTGCTGATGGTGACCCATGACCCCAAGATCGCGGCGCGCTCCGATCGGGTGCTGTTCATGCGCGACGGTCTGCTGGTGGACGAGCTGGTGGGTGCCCCGGTGGAACGGGTGGCCGCCGTGCTGTCCGGTCTCAGCCTCGGCGAGTGAGGGGGCTGCCATGTGGCGGATCCGCGTCGCCGACCTGCGGGACTCCTGGCCGGCCTGGGGCGGGGTGTCCCTGGCCTTCGTGACCGCCAACTACGCCTTCGCGACCCTGGCGCTGATCATCAACTCCGGCTTCGTCGCGGTCGCCTCCGGCGGCGTCACGCTGGAGAAGTCGGCCGGGTTCACCGTCGGGCCGCTGACCATCGTGATCATGATGTGGTTCGTCGCCAGCACGGTGATCGGGGCGGCCACGGCCCTGGTGATCACCGCCCGTCGCTCCGCCCTGGCCCGGCTCGCCCTGGCCGGGGCGACCCCCGCCCAGGTGCGCGGCGTCCTGATGACCCAGCTGACGGCGGTGTCGCTGGCCTCCGCGGTGGCGGCCGACGCCCTCGCCCTGGTCACCCTGAGGCCGATCACCGACTACATCGTCTTCGCCCGCGCCGGGCAGGGGGACGCCGTCGTCCCGCCGATCCACGACGTCGCGCCGCTGCTGGCGGCCAACGCCGGCTGCCTGCTGGTCGCCCTGATCGGGGGAGCCCGCCAGCTGCGGCGGGCCAGCGAGATCCCACCGGTGGCCGCGCTGAGGGAGGCCCAGCTGGCCAGCACCGAGGGCGCCATGACCCGCGGTCGGTGGCTCGGGGTGGCGGCCCTGGCCAGCCTGGTGGCGGCCTTCGTGGTGGCGGTTCCGGTGCTCGTCGCCCGCCGCGACAAGGAGACCTTCAGCAACCTGCTCGTGCTGGACTGGATGCTGCTCTTCGTCTCCGGTGCCCTGTTGGCCGCGTTGGCGCCGGTTCTCGTGCGCCGCCTCACCCGTTGGTGGACGGGGCTGATCCCGTGGCCGGCACCCTCCTGGCAGCTGGCCCGCGCCACCGTGGGGGCGAAGGCCGATCGCCTCGTCCGGTCGGTCACCCCGGTGATGTTCACCCTCGGGATCACCCTCGGTGACCAGGCGATGGGCGCCTCCCTGCTGGCCACCCTGGACCGCTCGGGCATGGACATCCCGCTGTCCAACACCGGCTGGGAGAGCTTCCTGATGATCTTCGGCCTGCCGTTCCTGGTCGCGCTGGCCGGCAGCGTGGGCGTCCTGGTGATGATGAGCAAGCAGCGGGACGCCGAGCTGGCGCTGGCCGGCATCGTCGGCGCCACCCCGGGTCAGCGCCTCATCCTGCCCGTGCTGGAGGCCGTCATCATCACGGGGACCGCCGCCCTGCTGGCCCTCGGCATGGTCGTCCCGACGCTGGCGTACCAGGCCTACGCGTTCACCGCCCTCGGCCTCGCCTTCGCGCCCGCCGTGCCCTGGGGTCCGGTGCTGGTGGCGCTCGCCGTCGGGGTCCTGGTCACCGCCGCGGCCACCGTCCTGCCCACCCTGCCCGCTCTTCGCCAGAGCGAGCCCAGGGTGATCGCCCGACTCGTGGCCCAGTGATCATGCGCACCGTGCAGCGCGCCGAGCTCCGCGACTCCTGGCCGGCCTGGACCGGCGTCAGCCTCGGCTTCGTCACCATCGCCTTCTGCCTCACGCTGACCGCGATGGTCCTGCAGTCAGCCGTGGTCGCCGGCCTCGACGGCATGCGGGACGGGGAGTGGTTCAGCTACGCGTTCATCGCCGGGTTCAACTTCCTGCTGTGCGTGGTTGTCGGCCTGTCGGTGGTCGCCTCGGCCACGAGCCTGGTGATCGACTCGCGGCGCGGCTCGCTGGCCAGGCTCGCGCTGGTCGGCGCCACCCCGTCCGAGGTGACCCGGACGATCATGACCCAGCTGACCGCGGTGGCCCTCGCCTCGGCCGTCGTGGGCGACGTCCTCGCCGTGGCGGCGCTGCGTCCGGTGCTGTGGCTGATGATGATCGAGCGGGCCGAGGACAGCGCCGGCGTCCCGGCCGCCCCGGTCTGGGAGCCGTCGACGATCCTCGCCGCCAACGCGCTGTGGTTAGCCGTGATCCTCAGCGGCGGCCTCCGGCAGGCCCGCCGGGCCAGCCGGATCCCGCCCGTGGCGGCGCTGCGGGATGCGCAGGGGGCGCCCGACTCCGGCCCCCGGACCGGCCGACGCTACGTGAAGGCGTCCCTGGTCGCGCTCCTCGTCGGTGGTGTGTTCGCGGGGATCGGGCCGCTGACCGCCAACCGCAACTCGGAGACCTTCTCGCAGATCATGCAGCTCAACATGGTGGTGCTGTGCCTCACCGGGGTCCTCCTCGCCCAGCTGGCGCCCATGATCGTCGGCCCGCTCACCCGGGCGTGGACCGCCCTGTTACCGCTGCGCGACGCGTCCTGGGTCGTGGCCCGGGCGACGGTCCTCGCGCGGGCGGAGCGGCTGGCCCGGTCCGTGGTGCCCGTGATGTTCTCGGTGGGGTTGGCGTTCGCCGTCCTCGGAATGCCCGCGACCTACAACGCGATCTTCGAGGCCGCCGGCTTCGATGTGCGGCTCGGCCACGTCGGCCCCGCCACGTTCCTGGTCGACCTGGGCCTGGCGCTGGCCGTGGCCATGGCCGGCGGGCTGGGGTCGCTGTTCATGATGAGCCGGCAGCGCGACGCGGAGCTGGCGATGCTGGGGATCATCGGGGCGACCCCCGGCGAGCGCACCCGCACGGCCCTGCTGGAGGCGGCCATGATCACTGTCACCGCCGCCCTGCTGGGCGTGGTGATGCTGGCGGCCGCCTACGCCCACCTCGCCCTGGGGGTGTCCGCCCTCGGCATGCGGTGGGCGGCGGCCGTGCCCGCCGGGCCCTTCCTGGCGACGGTCGCCGTGACCGGCGGCATCACCGCCGCCGCCACGGTGCTCCCGACCCTGCCGGCCCGCTCGGTTCCCGAGCCCCGCGTCATCGCGCGGCTGGTCGCCGAATAGCCGTCCGGCCAGTCCTGATGGACGGCTAACGAAGGTCCATGGGCCGGCGGTGGCGCACCGGCTGGAATGGGGGCAGCGAAGAACACCGCGCAACCTCCGACCTCGCGAAAGGAGCCGACATGGGAGCGGTCATGGACATTCAGCATCAGGAGCCGGAGACGCCCTCGGAGGCGAAGTACTCGATGGTCAGCGTGCTCAACTGCGCCCACAGCGGCGTCAGCCTCATCTATTGCCGCCTGTTCGAGCCCTGATTCCGACGGCCGGCTATCACCCGCGGCCCACAAGACAAGATTCGTCTCGATCGGCGCCTATCCGATCGAGACGAATCCCGGAACTGCTGTCCCCCCAACGATCCCATTGGTGTGGCCGAAAGTAAACAGGCCATTGCCCGAGAAAGGCCCCCGCATGCCCACTTCACCCTCCGGCGCGCTTCGCGTCTGGGAGTTGCTGGCTGATCCGCCCGCGCACCCGCTGACGCGGTTGTGGGCCGTGCTGCGCTTCGACAACCGGGTGGCGGTCGCGGCCTTCGTCGGGACGGTGGTGGCCTCGCTGTCGTCGCTGGTGCAGCCGGCGCTCACCGGCGCCCTGGTCGCGGCGCTGCAGCAGCTTCGGCTGGACGACCTGGCCCGGACCGGGGCGCTGCTGGTCGGCGCCACTCTGGTGTCGTCCATCCTCACCGCGGGGGTCGCGCTGATCGCGGCCTACGCGGGCAACCGGCTCGTCCGGGCGTTCCGGGACGAGGCCGTCGCCGTGTCGCTGAAGGTCCCGGCCGAGAAGCTGGTCGCGCACCCGACCGCCGACCTGGTGGCCCGCTGCTCGATCGACTCGGAGAAGCTGGCGCAGGTCTTCACCCACGGCCCGATCCAGGCGCTCGGCAGCCTGGTGCTCGTCGGCGGCTCGTTGGTGGCGATGCTGCGGATCGACGCGGTGTTGACCGCGTCCGCGGTGGCGCTGTGCGTGCTGTCGTTCGCGGTCATCATCTTCTCCTCGCAGCGCCTCACCGGCGTCTCCTTCGAGCGGCAGGAAGCCCAGGGGGCCTACGTCGCGGAGGTCACCCGCGCCCTCGACTCGGTGCTGACGATCCGGGCGTTCGTGGCCGACAACTTCGCCATCGGGCGGCTGCGCCGCACCAGCCAGCGCCTCCAGGACGCGGCGAACAAATCCGCCAAGACCCAGGCGTTCATGGAGCCGCTGGTCCAGGCGCTCGTCCAGGGGACGATGCTCGTCATCGTCCTGCTGGCCTTCACCCGGGTGCAGAGCGGCGCGCTGCCGGTGGATCAGCTGGTCTCGTTCTTCATGTACACGCTGATGCTGGTGGGGCCGATCGCCGGCTCCACCGAGACGGTGATGCTGATGGCCGAGACACTGGGGGCGCTGCAGCGGCTGGTCGACCTGCGCACGGTGGTCGAACCGCTGCCGCGGGCCACCCTGACCATCCGGGAGCGGCTCGACGCGCTCTCGTTGGAGGAGTACGGGCGCCGCCCCCGGCCCGACCCCGACGTGATCGAGGGCGAGGTCAGCTTCCGCAACGTCTCCGTCCGGTTCGCCTCGGCCGAGGCCGGGATGGGCGGCCGCGAGTTCGCCCTCTCCGATGTCTCCTTCGACGTGGAGCGCGGCTCGTGGACGGCGCTCACCGGCACCTCGGGCTCCGGGAAGTCGACCGTGCTTGCCCTGCTGGAGCGCTTCCTGGTGCCGGCCAGCGGCCTGATCCTGATCGACGGTACCCCGCTGGACCTGCGGGACGAGGACACCTACCGCGGGCAGCTCGGCTACATCGAACAGTCCTGCCCCCTGTTCGCCGGGACCGTCCGCGACAACCTGTTGCTGGGGCGCACCGACATCGGCGACGACCAGTGCTGGGACATGATCGCCGAGGTCGGCCTGGCGGAGACCATCCGGGCCCGACCGGAGGGGTTGGACGCCCCGGTGGGCGAGTCCGCCTACGCCTTCTCCGGCGGGGAACGGCAGCGGCTGGCGATCGCCCGGACGCTGCTGCGCCGCCCCCGGATGCTGCTGCTCGACGAGATCACCTCGGGGCTGGACGTCCTCAACCGGACGCAGATCATGCGGCTGATCCGCGCCACCATGGGCGATATCACCACCCTGGCCGCCGGCCACGGCAGGTTCGCCACGCAGGGCTGCGATCAGGTGTTGGTGCTCGATCAGGGGCGGCTGGTCGAGGACGGCAGCCCCGCCGAGGTCACGGCCCGCTCGGCCCTGTTCCGCTCGCTCATCGCCCAATAGGAGGTCGCGTGGACGACATCGACGCCTTCACCTGGGTGGACGACACCAGTCCTGACGAGCTGCTGGACCTGCTGCGGCAGTACGGCGTCAGCGTCGGCTCCGACGACGGTTCCGGGTTGCCACCCGCCCCGACCCCGGACGACCAGGACGTGCCGCGCTACCAGCTGCTGCCGCTGGGTGAGTCCTGGCTGCGCCTGGAGATCGACCCCGGCGGCCGGGGGATGGTCGGCTTCTTCGTCCCGGACGCCCGGACGCCGCTGGTGGACGACGGCCGCCCGCCCGTCCGGTTCACCGAGGACGCCCCCGATCTGGAGGGCTGGCTGATCGCGCGTGCGGAGATCGACTCGACGGGTCGCCGCTGGGTGAGCGTGCTGCGCCGCCCGGCGCGGGAGGCCTACGTGGCCGTCCTGTACGACGCGGGCGAGTCCGGGCCCACCCGGCAGCTCGTGATCCGGGGCGTCTACCCGGACGTGACGCTGGTCGACGACGGCGCCCTGATGGTCTTTATCGAGCCGGACCGGGAGCTGCCCGGGGCCCAGCGCGCGGTGATCGCGGCGGCCGACGCGGCGACCTACGAGGCGTCGCGGCAGGTGATCGCCTACGCCGAGCACGCTGGGCTGGGGATCAAGCCCTGCTCGGTGCGGCGCTTCTTCAAGATCAGCCACGGCGTGCGCTCCGAGCGGGTCTGGTCGCTGGTGGACGCCCGGCAGGATCCGCCGCTGCCGATCCTGGTGCCCGGCGCCCCCCGGGATCCGCGGCACTTCGACATCGCCCTGGACGCCGATCGGGTGCTGCTCGTGCAGGCGCTCGACGCCGGCGACTCCTGGAGCCTGCAGGCCACCGTCGTGGAGGACGGTCAGGTGCTGCACTCCTGGGTGTGCGCCAGCGGCCGAGGCTCGGCGCGGGAGGTCACCTCGGGTGAGGGGTACGCCCTGGTGCGGGTCGGGGCCGAGGTGGGCGAGGTGCTCCACCGCGTCCCGCTGGCCGGCTACTCCAGCGCGAATCGGCCGCTGTTGTCGGCCGGCGGGCTGCTGGACCTGTCGGTGAACCAGGTCACCCCGTCCATCGGGTTCGCGGCCACCGAGCTGAGCGGGGGCGTGCCCCCGTTCGCCTGGTACTTCGACAACGCCGGGGCGAACCTCAACGACCCGGCCGCCGTCGCCCGCCGGGCCGGCAAGCGCGCCGCCGGCGCCCGCGAGCGGGTCACGTCGTCCGACGGGTACGTCTTCGACCTCGACCTGCGCTGGAGCGCGGCCGCCGGCGACACCTACGCCGGCCCGGTCGTGCTGATGCTCTACGGCGCCTACGGGCTCGACCTGGACCTCGACACCGATCCGGATCTCGGCCTCTGGCTCGATCACGGCTTCGCGGTGGCCACCCCGCACGTCCGCGGCGGGGGGCCGGAGCGCCGGCACCGGGCGGGGTCCCGGGCCAACCGGGAGCGGTCGCTGGCGGACACCGCCGCCGCCGTCCGGCACCTGAAGGCCGGCGCCGGGCAGGTGCGGGCCACTGCGCTGGTGGCGCTGGGGGCCTCCGCCGGCGGCTTCCTGGCGGCCACCACCCTGAACACGTGCCCCGAGGAGGTGGACGTCTGCGTGATCGTGAACGGCTTCGTCGACCCGATGACCAGCCTGTGCCGGCGCGACACCACCACCCAGGCCAGCGACGTCGACGAGTGGGGCGACCCCCTGGGCAACCCCAACGACCGCGCCGCCCTGGCGGCCGTCTCCCCGGTGGACAACCTCCGCCTGACCTGCGGGGCCGAGGCCCTCGTGGTGGTGTCGGCCTGCGACGTGCGGGTGAATCCGCGGCAGGGCCTCAAGTGGTTCCTGCGGTACACCGACCTGGGCGGCCCCGCCGACCTCTGGTTCGACCCGCAGGGTGCCCACGACTGTTGGGGGGCGGAGATGCCCCGCACCGCGCTGGTGGACTGGGTGATCGCCGCGCTGCAGCGGCGGGCCGTCCGCGAGGCGACGCGCGCGGAGCTCGGCCGGGCCTTCGTCGAGAGCCACCAGCGGCTGCCGGCCTGACGGGCCGCCTCGCCGGGGCTGCGGCGCGGCCACGCTCCCCGGGCCATGGCCGCCCGCGCGCGCTGCCCGCCCTCGACCGCCCGGCGCCCGCGTCGGCGTGGACGGGGGAACGCGCGCCCGCCCCGGGCTACCCCTCGAACGGTTGGTGGCCGTCGCGGCAGACGGTTCCCTCGTCCGGCAGCCGCCCGTCGATCAGGTAGGCGTCCACGGCGGCGGTGCTGCAGGCCGACACCCCGTAGGCCGTGTGGCCCCAGTTGTCGCTGCTCAGCAGGCGGCTGTTGGGCAGCAGCCGGCTCACCGCGACCGCCGCCCGATACGGGGTGGCCGGGTCGTGATGGTTGCCGACGACCAGGATCGGCCGCTCGCCGGCCCGGTCGAAGGGGCCCCGGTAGGCGTCCTCGTCCTGGACGAGCCAGTCGTCCCCGGCGCAGTACGCCGACCCCCACAGCCAGCTGCGCCCGAAGTAGGGGGCGGCCGCGTCCGCCGCGTCCGCCAGCTCGGCCCAGCGCGCCATCGAGGCCGGGTTCCGGCTGTCGGTACACATCACGGCGGGCACCTGCTCCAGGAAGTTCGGGTAGTCGCCCCGGTCGGCCGCCCGGGTCGCGGCACTCTCCTGGACGCGGTACTGCGCCGCGAGCGCCCGCCTCGTGGCCAGGCCGGACGGCTCGGCCGCCAGGGCGCCGAGCGCAGCGGTCATGCCGGCGACCAGCTCCACGCCGTGGTCGGAGTACAGGGCGTACAGGCAGGCGGTGATGAACTGCTGGTAGGTGAGGTCGTAGGCGCCCAGCTCCGGGTCCTCCAGCCGGAGCGGCGCCCGGCGCAGCCGCTCGGCCAGCCGGGCGAAGTCGGCCGCGGGGTCGCTCAGCGGACACGCCTCGGGGTGATCGCCGCAGCGCCGCAGCCCCTCGGAGAGCGCCTCCGAGGCCCCCTGGGCCGACCCGAGCCGCAGCGACATCGGCTCCTCGGCCGTCTCGGCGCTGCCGACCCACGCGGTCGGGTCGAGGACGCCGTCCAGGGCCAGCGCGCGGACCCGGTCGGGGAACATGTTGGCGTACACCTGCCCGAGGTAGGTGCCGTAGGAGAAGCCCAGGAAGGTGAGCCGGTCGTCCCCGACCGCCCGGCGGAGCACGTCCAGGTCGCGGGCCACCTCGGCGGTGGACATCGCGCCGACCAGGCGCCGGCCGCGGCTTGAGCACGCGTGGGCCAGCTCGCCGGCCGCCGCCATGAACGCGTCCTCCTCGTCCGCGGAGACCGGGAAGCCCAACGTCAGCAGGGGCCCCGCGACCTCCACCAGCCGGCGGACGGTCGGGAAGCAGTGCGAGCGCGTGCTGTCGTTGGTGCCCCGGGGGTCCATCCCGATCAGGTCGAAGCGATCCTGGACGTCGGCCCCGAGCCACGCGGTGGCGCGGAGGGGGAAGTCCGTCCCGGACGCGCCGGGACCGCCCGGATTGAGGAACAGGCTGCCCAGCCGCCGGGACGGGTCGCGCGCCGGGATCCGGGTCAGGGCCACCTCGACGGTCGGGCCGTCCGGGTCGTCGTAGTCGAGGGGAAGCAGGACGCGGGCGCACTCGCCCAGCTCGCAGGGCGCCCAGTTCAGGATCGGGGTCGCGACGGCATCGACCCGGCGATGGTCGAGATCGGCGGCGTGGGCGGTGAGCTCGGCGGGCAACCCCACGGCGATCAGGGGGAACAGGACGGCCAGGACGGCGAGACGGCGGACTCTCATGGGGGCGGCACCTTCGACGGACGGACGGGACCCTCCCAGGCAACCAGTCCTCCCGCCGCCGGGACCGTTCGCCTTCGGCCAGATCGGCCGCTCGGGACCGGCCTCAGCCGTGGCTTCGCAGGAAGCGGCCGAAGTGGGGGACGGTGAAGGCCACCCGGCCGCGCTCGCCCGAGTAGACCAGGCCCTTCTTGATCAGGGTGTCGCGGGCGGGGGAGAGCGACTGCGGCGTGCGGCCCAGCAGCTCGGCCACCCGCGCGGAGGGCACCGAGCCGAGGTCGTCGGCGTCCGCGTCGGCCATGGCGCGCAGGTAGTCGCGCTCGGCGGGGGTGGCCCGGTCGAAGCGGGAGCCGAAGAAGCCGACGGCCAGCTCGCGCTCGGCCTCGGGGGCGGCCATCGCCACGTCCTCGGCGGTCAGCGGCGAGCCCGGCGCGCAGTCCCAGACCACCTTCCCGTACGCCTGGACGAAGTAGGGGTAGCCGCCGGTCAGCAGGTAGAGCGCGGCCAGGGCGTCGTCGGTGAAGGCGGCGTCCTCGTCCCCGGCCGGGGCGGTGAGGGCCTGGTCGGCGGCGGCCCGCTCCAGCCGGTCGATGCGGGCATAGGCGAACAGCCGCTCCGAGTACGACTTGGACGCGCTCAGCACGGCCGGCAGGTGGGGGAGGCCGGCCCCGACGACGATCAGTGGCAGCCCCTGCTGGCCCAGCTCGTGGCAGGCGGCGCAGAGGGCCGACACGTCGTCCGGGCCAAGGTCCTGCATCTCGTCGATGAAGACAGCGACCCCTCGGCCCAGGTCGGCGGCCAGCCCGGCGATGTCGGTGAACAGCTCGACCAGGTCGATCTCGATGTCGCCGGAGTCGGCCCGTCCGGTGGCCGTCGGGGCGCTGATGCCGGAGTTCCAGCGGTCGATCGCCTTCGTCCCCGGGCGGGCGTCGCGCTCCACGAACGCCTTCAGCGTCGACAGCACGCCGGTCGCGTCCGGGTGGGAGAGCTCGCGGACGGCCATGTGCAGCGCCGCCCCGATGGGCCGCCGGATGCTCTGGTCGGGGCGGGCCTCCAGCTTCCCGGTGCCCCAGCCCGCGCGGACCGCCTGCGAGCGCATGGCGTTCAGCAGCACCGTCTTGCCGACCCCGCGCAGCCCGGTCAGGATGATCGACCGCTCCGGCCGCCCCTTGGCGATGCGCTCCAGGACGAAGCGGAACGACTCCAGCTGGGTGTCGCGTCCGGCCAGCTCGGGCGGCCGCTGGCCGGCCCCGGGGGCGTAGGGGTTCCTGATCGGGTCCATGATCGGACTGTATGGGCGAATCTAGCGACCGTCCAAGATTTCCTTAGAGTGTCGCAGAGATGCCTAGTCCGGGACGCGGGAAGGCTCGGCGACCGCCCCCTCCTCGGGGGGCGCCCCCAATTTGTATCCGACACGCCGATCACCTCCGGCGTGTCGCGTACGAAATGGGGGCGCCCGGGGTGGTGGCGCGCGTGGGCTCGCGAAACTACTCGCAGAACGACCCTGCGTCCCGCTCCCGAGCGCGGACCGGGCCCGTTCTGCGAGTAGATCCACGAAGTGCGGACGGACGAGGTCGGCGGGTGGGTGCGGGCGGCCGGCTCAGGCGCGGCGGGTGGACGCGCGCGGAACCAGGCGCGGCGGGACGATCAGGTCGCGGCGCCCGGTGCGACCCTCCTGGCGCTCACGCAGCAGGCTGACCGCGCCCTCGGCGAGCGCGGCGGTGTCGGTGTCGACGCTGGTCAGCGAGATGCCGGCGAGGCCGGTGAGCATCGTGTTGTCGAAGCCGGCGATGCCCACGTCCCGTCCCACCACCAGCCCCTCTTCGATCACGGCGCCGAAGACCCGCAGCGCCACCAGGTCGTTGTGGCACGCGAACCCGACGCCCGGGCCGGTGCGGCGCAGCACGTCGCGGACGCGCCCCGCGATCTCCGCGTCGCCGGCGATCACCACGTCACCGGGGACGCCCAGCGCCGCCACCGTCTCGGTGAAGCCGCGGACGCGGTCGACGCTCGAGTCGCCGATCGCCTGGCGCGCCGGGCCGAGATGGATCAGCGGCGCATAGCCGCGGGAGTGCAGCTCCTCGGTGACCAGCCGGGTGCCGAGGACGTCGTCGCTGCGCACCAGATCCACGTTCGCCGGCCCCTGGTTCCGGGTGAGGATCACCGTCGGCAGGGCGGCCCCCAACCGCTCGAGCGCCTCAAGCGACAGCAGCGGCGCCACCAGGACGAGGCCGTCCACGCCCAGCTCCAGGAACCGCTCGACCACCGCCGACTCCCGGTCGGGATCCTCGGCGACGGTCGAGATCAGCGGGATGAAGCCCTGAGCCTCGCCGTGCGCCCGCAACGCCTCGGCCAGCTCGCCGTAGAACGGGTTGGTGAGGCCGGAGAACACCACGCCGATCAGCCCGGAGCGCCGCATCACCAGCGTCCGGGCGGCCAGGTTCGGCCGGTAGCCGACGGCGGCGATGGCCGCCTCGACGGACTCGCGGCTGCTGTCGGCGACCCGCGGATCGCCGCGCACGACCAGCGACACTAGCTGCCGCGACACCCCGGCCAGCCGCGCCACGTCGGCCTGGGTCGCCCGGCCCGGAGTCATGCCGGCGCCTCAGCCGAGCTCGGCGGTGATCCGCTCGAGCATCCGGCGGTTGATGTTGTCGGCGTCCTCGTGCCAGCCGAACACGCAGACGCTCACGATGCCGTCGAACCCGATCTCGCGCAGCGTGGCGAAGACCCGGTCGAAGGGCACCTCGCCCCGTCCGATCTCGGCGTGCTGATGGACGCGGGCGTCCACGCCGGGCGGGTTCACGATGTAGCGGTTGCCGTCGTTGGCCTTGTGGTTGAGGGCGTCGGCGACGTGCACCTCGCGCAGCTTCGGCGCCGACGAGCGGATCATCCGCTCCACGTCGCCCACCCCGTCGGACAGGTGGAAGGCGTGCGGGCAGCAGAACTCGTAGCCGATCCACTCCTTGTCGACGCCGCGGATCAGCGAGTACGCGTCGTCGTGCAGCTCGGCGAAGTCGTAGGGGTGCGCCTCCATGTTGAGCCGGATGCCGTACCGCTCGAAGTCGGGGGTTAGCTCCTCGATGGAGCGGTACCACTGGGCCTCGCACTCGCGGTAGGTGTGCGGGTTGCCGGAGAACTCGCTGGTGATCTCGCGGACGTCGATGGCGTCGGCGAGTTCCAGCAGGCGCCGCCAGTTGCGGACGTGCGCCTGGCGTTCGACCTCGTCGGTGGAAGACCAGTTGAACACGGGGTTCAGCGTCGCGACCTTCACCCCGGTCTCGGCCTGCGCCTTGTTCAGCCCGGCGACGAACTCGGCGTCCGCCTTCGGGTAGCGGTGCCAGAAGTGGAACTCGGTGTTCGGCGAGAGCTCCACGTAGCGGAAGCCGAGCTCGGCCGCCTTGCGCAGCGTGTCGGCGGTCGACATCGACGGGTAGTACATGTTCGGGTCAAGGGCGATCTTCACCATGGGGGTCTCCTCAGTTCGGCGGGGCTCAGGCGTACAGGGCGGGCTTGGCCACCATCGTGACGGCCACCTCGACGCCGCCGTTCTCCAGCGACTCGATGGCCGCGTCCACCACTGCCCCGGCCGCGTAGCCGTCCCAGCTGTCGGAGCCGGTGTGCTCGTCCTTGGCGACGGCGCGGATCCACTGCTGCACCTCGGCGTTGAACGCGGCGTGGAAGCGGTCGATGTGGCTGCGGCACATGGGCGTCCGGTCGCCGCCGAGGTCGCGGACGTGGACGTGCTCCTGGTCGCCGAGGCGGACGGTGCCCGACTCCATGACCAGCTCGCACTCGATGGAGTAGGCGAACTGCAGGTTGACGTTGACCTCGTCGTCGATGCGAACGCCCGACTCGGTGTAGGCCACCAGGACCAGCGGGTCCTGCAGGTGGTCGAAGCGCAGGCTGGTGGCGCGCGGGGTGTCGACGCGCACCCGGACGATCTCCTCGCCGAGCAGGAAGCGGCACGTGTCGATCTCGTGGATGGCGGTGTCGTCGATCATGTTGCGGGTCTTGTAGCCCTCGGGGACCGTCGGGTTGCGGTGCCGGCAGTGGACGAGGGTGGCGTAGCCGTGCTCGCCCGAGTCCAGCGCGGCCTTCATCTCCTGGTAGCCGGCGTCGAAGCGGCGCATGAAGCCGACGGTGACCAGCTTCTTGCCGGCGGCGACCTCGGCGTCGATGATCCGCAGCGCGTCCTCGGCGGTGGTGGCCAGGGGCTTCTCGCACAGCACGTACTTGCCGGCCTCGATGGCTGCGATCACGTCGGGCGCGTGGGCGCTGCCGAACGTGGTGATCATGACGGCGTCGACGTCCGGGTCGGCGATCAGCTCGGCGCCGCTGCCGTAGACCTTCGCGCCCAGCGGCTCGGCCGCCCGGGCGGCGGCGTCGGGGAAGAGGTCGGCCACGGCGACGACCTTGCCGCCGGCCAGCTCGTTCTCGATCCGGTCGATGTGGGCGCGGCCCATGCCGCCGGCGCCGATGACCCCGATCTTCACAGTCATGTTCTGGTTCCTTCTCGAACGAGGCGCTGCCGGCCCCCGGCTCCCGCGTTGGAGCGTGCCAACAGCTTAGGAGTGAAGCGGGAGAAATGTAAAGACATTCGCACCCGAGGCTGGGGCGACGGCGGCGCGCGTCTCGTCCCCGGTGACTTCGCCCCCGAAAGTGGCACTTAGCCCGCGAAATTTCGGGGGCGGAGTGCCACTTTCGCGGGCTCAGTGGCGCCGGGCCGCCGGGGCGATGGCTTCGGCCGACCCCTTAGCGGGCGCGAACGCTGGTGCTAGCGTGGCTCCGTCGCACCGCAGTGAACCGAAACCGTCCAGGAGGTTCCCTTGTCAGAAGGCGTGCAGGCGGACTTCGTCCAACTGCTGACCCCGGCGGGTGTGCGCGTGCAGCACCCCGATTTCTCCTTCGACGGCGACGACCAGACCATCGCCGGCTACCTGCGCGACATGGTGCTCACCCGGCGGCTCGACACCGAGGCCACCGCCCTGCAGCGCAAAGGCGAGCTCGGCCTGTGGCCGCCCTGCCTCGGCCAGGAGGCCGCGCAGGTGGGGTCCGGCCGGGCGATCGGCCCGCTGGACGTGGTGTTTCCGTCGTACCGCGAGCACGGCGTGGCCTGGTGCATGGGCGTCGACCCGCTGGAGCTGCTGGCCCCGTTCCGCGGCACGGACATGGTCAACTGGGACTCGGTCGCCAAGCGGTTCCACCTGTACAGCTTCGTCATCGGCGTCCAGACGCTGCACGCCGTCGGCTACGCGATGGGGATGCAGCGCGACGGGATGGTCGGCAACGACGACCCGGACGCCAACGGGGCGGCGATCGTGTACTTCGGCGACGGCGCCACCAGCCAGGGCGACGTTAACGAGGCGTTCATCTTCGGGTCCTCCTACACGGTGCCGCTCGTCTTCTTCTGCCAGAACAACCAGTGGGCGATCTCCGAGCCGATCAAGCTGCAGTCCCGGATCCCGCTGTACCGCCGGGCCTCCGGCTTCGGCTTCCCCGGCGTCCGGGTGGACGGCAACGACGTGCTGGCGGTCCGGGCCGTCACCGACTGGGCGCTGGCGCGGGCGCGCCGCGGCGAGGGGCCGACGCTGATCGAGGCCTACACCTACCGGATGGGCGCCCACACCACCTCCGACGACCCCACCAAATACCGCAGCAACGAGGACGTCGACTCCTGGCGGGCCAAGGACCCGATCCAGCGGGTGCAGGCCTACCTGCTGAACTCGGGGGCGATCGACCGGGCCTGGCTGGACGCGCTGGACGCCGAGAGCGAGGCGTTCGCCGTCCGGCTGCGGGACGAGGCCGTCGCGCTCCCGGAGCCGCGGCTGGAGGAGTGGTTCGACCTCGTCCACGCCACCACCACCCACCACCTGGGGGCGCAGCGCGACGAGTACCTGGCCTACGAGGCGTCCTTCGAGGAGCCGGCGAACGGGGAGGGCGACTGATGGCGACCATGACCCTGGCCAAGGCGCTCAACGCCGGCCTGCGCCGGGCGCTGGCGGCCAACCCCAAGGTGCTGCTGGCCGGCGAGGACATCGGCAAGCTCGGCGGCGTGTTCCGGGTGACCGAGGGGCTGCAGGCCCAGTTCGGCCCCGACCGGGTGATCGACTCGCCGCTGGCCGAGTCGGGCATCCTCGGCACCTCGGTCGGGCTGGCGTTGCGGGGGTACCGCCCCGTCTGCGAGATCCAGTTCGACGGCTTCGTGTACCCGGCCTTCGACCAGATCGTCTCCCAGGTGGCGCACCTGCACGCCCGCTCTCACGGCCGGCTGCGGCTGCCGATGGTGATCCGGATCCCCTACGGCGGCGGCATCGGCGCGATCGAGCACCACTCCGAGTCGCCGGAGGCGTACTTCGCCCACACCGCCGGCCTGAAGGTCGTCACGTGCTCCAACCCGGTCGACGCGTACTGGATGATCCAGCAGGCGATCGCGTCAGACGACCCGGTGATCTTCTTCGAGCCGAAGCGGCGCTACCACGAGAAGGGCGAGGTCGACCTGGACGAGACCCCGATGCCGCTGCATCAGGCCCGCGTGGTCAAGGCCGGCGACGACCTGACCCTCATCACCTACGGGCCGCTGGTGCGCACCTGCGTCGAGGCGGCCCTGGCCGCCGGCGAGGAGGGCCGCGACATCGAGGTGATCGACCTGCGCTCGCTGTCGCCGATCGACGACCCCACGATCCTGGAGTCGGTGCATCGGACGGGTCGCGCGATCGTCGTCCACGAGGCCCAGCGGACGCTCGGGGTCGGCGCCGAGGTGGCGGCTCGGATCGCGGAGGCCTGCTTCTACTCGCTTCAGGCGCCGGTGCTGCGCGTCACCGGGTACGACCTGCCCTACCCGCCGAGCCGCGTCGAGCACGCCTACCTGCCGGACCTGGATCGGGTGCTGGACGCCGTCGACCGCGCCATGGCGCACTGAAAGGGGAAGCCATGAGGGAGTTCCGCCTGCCCGACCCGGGCGAGGGGCTGGTCGAGGCCGAGATCGTCCGCTGGCTGGTGGCCGAGGGCGACGAGGTGGCCGTCAACGACATCCTGGTCGAGATCGAGACGAGCAAGTCCATCGTCGAGCTGCCCTCGCCGTTCGCCGGACGCGTGGCCCGGCTGCTGGTCGCCGAGGGGGACGAGGTCGCGGTCGGCGCCCCGATCATCGTGATCGACGACGGCTCCGCGGCCGCTGAGGCGGAGGTCGCGGACGACAGGGAGTCGGCGGCCGACGAGGCGGGCGCAGCGTCCGAGCCGGGGGCAACCGAGACCGAGGCGTTCCTGGTGGGCTACGGCGTGAAGAGCGCCGCGGTCGCCCGCCGCCCGCGCAAGCACGTGCTCACCCACGTCGGCCCGGTGGCCGATCACGTCCACGAGTCCTATGCCGCCTCGCAGCCGGTGTCCCGGCCCATCGACCAGCCGACCGTCACGGCCAAGGCCCAGGACGAGCCGTCCGGCGAGCCGCTTCCCGACCCGGGACGACCGCCGCAGCGCCGGGCCGCCGAGAGCGTGCGCGCCCGGGCCAAGCCGTCGGTGCGGCGGCTCGCCCGCGATCTCGGGCTCGACCTGGAGAGCCTCGTCGGCACCGGCCCCGAGGGCGTCGTGACGGCCGAGGACGTCGTGGCCGCGGCCTCACCGCAACCGGTCGAGGCCCCCTTGATCGACCCCGCCGCCGCCCCCGAGGCGTCCGGGGACGAGCGGATCCCGCTGCGCGGGGTGCGCCGGATGATGGCCAAGTCGATGACGGCCTCGCTGCTGGTGCCGCAGGCCACCGCCTGGGTCGAGGCGGACGTCACCGGGACCATGGAGCTGATGGAGACGCTGCGCAAGCGCCGCGAGTTCGAGGGGCACCGGGTGTCGCCGCTGATCGTCTTCGCCCGCGCCGCCTGCCTGGCGATCGGCCGCAACCCGGACATCAACAGCTCGCTCGACCTGGACTCCGACGCGATCGTCCGCCACCGGGACGTGAACCTCGGCATCGCCGCGGCCACCCCGCGCGGCCTGATGGTGCCCAACATCAAGCGGGCCAACGCCATGAACCTCGTCCAGCTCGCGCAGGCGATGACCGAGCTCGTCGAGTCGGCCCGTGGGGGGACGGTGTCGCCCGCCGACATGGCGCGCGGCACGTTCACCATCACGAACGTGGGCATCTTCGGCATCGACGGCGGCACCCCGATCCTGAACCAGGGCGAGTCGGCGATCATGTGCCTCGGCGCGATCAAGCGCAAGCCGTGGGTGGTCGGCAAGGGGGCGGACGAGCGCATCGAGCCCCGCTCGATCTGCGAGCTGACCCTCACCTTCGACCATCGGGTGGTGGACGGCGAGACCGCCTCCCGCTTCCTGATGGACGTGGCGACGATCCTGGCCAACCCCGGCCTGGCGCTGCTCTACTGACGCCGCCCACGGTGGGACCGCCAGGCCACCGGTACGAAAGTGACCGACATCGGTCACTTTCGTACCGGTCAGGTTGGTGACGCCCGCGGCTCCGCGTAGCCGAATCTTCGGGGGCGCCCCCATTTCGTATCCGACACGCCGCCAGCATCGGCGTGTCGCATACGAATTGGGGGCGCCCGGCCTCAGCGGGCCAGGTCGGCGTCCAGGATCGCGGCGTCCTCCGGTCGAGGCCGTGCGGGAGCCGCGGTGTTGCCGCAGCGCCTACCCGTCGTGACCGTGAGCCTGCTTTGTGCCCCTCCTGCTGCTCGCGCCGGCTGGGCCGACGCGAGGAGCAGGAAGGGCACGGGCCGCGTTAGGCGACAGCGGTTCCTTCGAGTTCGACCAGCTGGCCGGGGATGGCGAGTCGGGTGACCCCGAGCATCGTGGTCGTGGGCGCGACCCCGGCGGCCCCGAGCCGTCCGGCGAGGACGCCGTAGTGCGGAAACAGCGCGTCCACCTCCGTGGTGTAGACGTTGAGACGGACGAGGTTCGCCAGCGACATGCCGGCCTCGGCGAGCACGGCCTCGAGGTTGTCCACGGCCAGCGCGAGCTGAGCCGCGATGTCCCCGTCGTGTTCGGGCCTGCCGTCGGCGCTCATCGCGGTCTGCCCCGAGATGTACAGCGTTCGGACCTGGCCGGAGATCACCTCGCCCTGGTTGAAGCCCAGTTCCTTGGACCACGGCACCGGGTTGATTGCCGTTCGTTCCATTGCCACTCCCATCGTTGCGAGCGCCGGTGGCCCGGTGGCCGCCGTTGCGACGCCCGCAGAAGGAGCCTTCCAAGGAATCACGACACGGTGTGTCAGGTTTCTTGGTAAGAATGAAACTATGCGAGCGGATCGGTTGGTCTCGCTGGTGCTGCTCCTGCGCCAGCGGGGTCGGATGACGGCGGACGAACTGGCCGCCGAATTGGAAGTGTCCGCCCGCACGGTGCTGCGCGACATCGACGCTCTCTCCACGGCGGGGGTCCCGGTCTACGCTGACCGTGGCCGTCACGGAGGGTTCTCCCTGCTGCCCGGCTTCCGCACCGAGCTGACCGGCCTGAATCACGACGAGGCACTCGCGCTGCTCACCGCCGGATCTGGCCGCGGGACGAAGGTGTTCGGCCTCAGCGCGGCGCTCGCCTCCGCGATGCGCAAGGTGGTCGACGCCCTTCCCGACGGCCATCGAGCCAGCCTGGACGACGCCGCCAAGAGGTTTCTGGTGGAGCCGGAGATCGACCTGCTTTCGCGAAGACTGGACACCGAGCACCTGGCGAGCGGCGTGATGGGCGTGGTCCGCCATGCGGTGCTCACCGGGCACAAGCTCCGCTTCGACTACGCCGCCCCCGACAAGGCGCCTCGCTCGCACATCGTCGATCCGATTGGCCTCGTCACGGTCCGCGACCGGACGTACCTGCTGGCCGCCAAACAGGGCGAGGGCCGCACCTACCGGCTGTCGCGGATGCTGGCCGCGGCCGAGCTTCCCGAGCTCGCGGAACGTCCCGCACAGGTTGACCTCGATCGCATCTGGGTCGAGCGCAGCGTCCAGTTTCTCTCCGAGAACCACATCCCGGTCCTCGTCAGGGTCAAGCCGTCACGCCGCGAAGAACTGCTGGACGCCGCCCGTGGCGTGCGCGCCGAGGAGCCAGAACCGGACGGCTGGGTCCGACTCGACGTGGCCTACGAGGATCTCAGACACGCCGTGTGGGCCATCTGGCAACTCGGCGCCGACGCCGAGGTCCTCGCCCCCGAGACGCTGCGCGCCGCCCTGCGCGACCGGGCCAAGACTCTCGCCACGCGGTACGACACTCCCCGGGGTTGAGTCACATCGATCGACCCCCCGAGTCCGGGGACCCCCGAGCGCCGACCCCACCAGCTCGCGGCCGGGCGGGCGCTTCCACGCCGAGCACGAAGCAGGGCGCTCGCTCGTCGTCCTGGTGAGCACGGGCGTCGCCACCCCGGCCGGCTCTGGCACAGTGATCGCATGTCGCGTGCCGCCGTCCTGATCTCCGTCGCCGAGCTCGCCCCGATCCTGGACGAGGTCGTCCTGCTGGACGTGCGGTGGCGCCTCGGCGAACCCGCAGGTTCGGGGAGGGAGCGCTACCTGGCCGGGCACCTGCCGGGCGCCCGCTTCCTCGACCTGGAGACCGTGCTGACGAGGCACGGCGCCCCCGCCGACGGGCGGCACCCGCTGCCGGACGCGGCCGCTCTGGCGACCGGGCTCGGCGCCCTCGGCGTCGCGGCGGACAGCACGCTGATCGTCTACGACGAGGCCGGGAGCTTCGCCGCCTCCCGGGCGTGGTGGGTGTTGCGGTGGGCCGGGTTGAAGGTCCGGGTCCTCGACGGCGGCATCGCCGCCTGGCAGGTCGCGGGGTTGCCGCTGGTCGGCGGGGACGTCGTCGCCGCCCCGGTCGCGCTCCGCCTGAGCGTCGGCCACCTGGCCACCCTGGACGCCGACCAGGCCGCCGCCCACGCCGAGGGCGGCGTGCTCGTGGACGTGCGCGCGCCGGAGCGGTTCCGCGGCGAGGTCGAGCCGATCGACCCGGTCGCCGGCCACATCCCCGGGGCCGTCAACCGGCCGGTGGCGGGCCTCTTCGCGCCGGACGGGCGTCTCCCGACAGACGAGGAGCTGCAGCGCGCGCTCGCGCTCCCCGACGACGTCCCGGTTGCCGCCTACTGCGGGTCGGGCGTCTCGGGGGCGCAGGCCGTGCTGGCGCTCGCGGCGCTCGGGCGAGAGGCCGCGCTTTACCCGGGATCCTGGTCGGCCTGGTCGAACGATCCGTCCCGCCCGGTCGCCCTGGGTGAGGAGTAATCGCGCACTTCCGAGCTTCACGCGCTATAACGGAACCATGCTCTACGCGACGCGCGCCCCGATCGATCTCAAAGCCATCCGCCGCAACCTGAAGGCGGTGCGCGAGCGGGTCGGGGGAGACCGGCTCGTCCTGGCCGCGGTCAAGGCCAACGCCTACGGTCACGGCGCCGTGCGGGTCGCCGAGATGATCGAGGACACCGGCGCCGCCGACTGGCTGGGGGTCGCGACGGTGGACGAGGGCGTCGAGCTGCGGCGCGCGGGGATCAAGCTGCCGATCCTGAAGTTCACGCCCACCCGGGGCAAGAAGGAGATCGAGGCCGCGCTGGCCCACGACCTGGTGCTGACCGTCGTCGACGTCGACGGCGTGGCCGCGGTCGCCAAGGCGGCCAAGCGGCAGCGGCGCGACAAGGTCAAGGTGCATCTCAAGGTCGACACCGGGATGCGCCGGGTCGGCTGCACCCCCGAGGAGGCGCCCGGGCTGGCCGAGCTCATCGACGACGCGAAGTTCCTGCGGCTCGACGGCCTGTACAGTCACCTGCCCGTCTCCGACGTCGAGGCCGGCCGCGACTTCACGGCCTCGCAGATCGAGCTGTTCGCCCGGGTCGTGGCGGCCGTGGAGGCGGCGCGCGGCCCGGTGCCGCTGAAGCACCTGGCCAACTCCGGCGGCGTGCTCGGCCACCCCGAGTCGTGGCTCGACATGGTGCGCCCGGGACTGATGATCTACGGCCACTACCCCGATCCGGAGGCGGAGCGCACCGTCCAGATCACCCCCGCGATGCGCCTGGAGACGAAGGTCCTCTTCGTCAAGCGCGTCACGCAGGGCGAGGCCGTCGGGTACGGCCGCACCTGGACCGCGCCGCAGGACACCTGGATCGCGACCCTGCCCGTGGGATACGGCGACGGTTACTCGCGGCTGCTCTCCAACCGCGGCCGCGTACTGATCGGCGGGGCCTCCTACCCGATCGTCGGCCGGGTCTGCATGGACCAGACGATGATCGACCTGGGCCCGAAGACGCGTGTGGCGATCGGGGACGAGGCCGTGCTCATCGGCCGCTCCGGCGCCGAGGAGATCACGGTCGCCGAGATTGCCGAACTGATGGGCACGATCCCCTACGAGGTGACCTGCCTGATCACCGGACGGGTCGAGCGCACCTTCTGACGCGACCGACCCGACCGCTTGATCACCGGACGGGTCGACCGCGCCTGATGCCGCCGCTACCCGGGGGCCTCACGACCGCTGGGACCAGCCCTCGGGCAGCGACACGTTGAACATCCACTCGATGCCGAACTTGTCCATGACGTCGCCGTACATGTCGCCCCAGACCTGAACCTCCAGCGGCATGCCGGGCTTGCCGTCGGCGGCCAGCGCCCGGTACCAACCCAGCAGGGTGTCCGGATCGTCGCCCATGAAGGCGATGTAGTTGCGGGTGCCGCCCCACGTCTGCTCCGCGCCCGGCATGGCGTCGGACGCCATCAGGGTGAAGTTCGGATGGATCAGCTGGGAGTGCATCGTCCCCTCCGCAGGCATCTCGGCCATCCCGAACTCGGCGAACGTGGAGATGGTCAGCTCGCCGCCGAAGATGCCTTGGTAGTAGGTCATGGCCTCGCGGGCATTGCCTGGGAAGTTCAGGTAGGGGTTCAGGGAGATGCTCATGGGGGATCCTTTCCGGGTCCTGATCCTCCGTGCTGGAGTCCTCGTCATCGTGGCACTCGGCACTGACATTTCCAACGCCGCCGGTGCGGGGGTCGCGCCGTGGCGGCCGGCCCGCACCGGGTCGTCGATCAGGACCAGAGGCAGAACAGGGACTGGTTGGACCGGTAGCACAGGAAGTACGAGACGAAGGAGCCCTTCTCGTCGCCGGGGGTCTCGCCGGGATCGTCCTGCTGGAGGCGCAGCGTGTCGGCCATGTGATGTCACCTCCTCCCTCGGGGTAGGGCCACGGTGCGGTCGCGACCGGGGTGCCCTGCGATCACAACAGCCGGCCAGGGGACGCGTCAACGGATTCGGCGGGGGCCTGGGCGTTGGTGAACCCCTCGCTGGTCGTTGGTGAGGGGAGGGCCCGAGCGTCGGGCGGGGGCGCGCCGGGGCGCGGGGCGGCCGGCCACCCACGACCGGCCGCCGCGCGCTCGACGAGGCGACCCGACGAGACGGTCCGAGGGTTCAGGCGTCCCTCGGACCCGTCGTCATCAGGCCCGGTAACACAACATCTGGCTGGTGTAGGAGTTGTTGCACAGGGCATAGCTCACGTGCGACGCCTTCTGGTCACCGGGGGTCTCGGGCGTGGGGCTCTCTTGCAGATCGAGGACTTCGGCCACCGGAATCACCTCCCTCCTGTGGGTTCTCCCCCCGGCCCGCGGGGCCGGGGAGGTGAGGAGATTCGACCACCCCCGGGCCCGGGGATCAATGCCTCGCAGCGCGAAGTGGCCCTTCGTCCAGGGCTCTTGAGCGATCGTTATCGGCCGCGGACCCGGTGCGCCTCAGCGCGCGAGGATCTCGTCGGTGATCGGGGGCAGCACGTGGGGATCGACGTAGCCGAGCTGGATCGACTTCACCAGGATCTGCGTGCGCGAGCTGACCCCGAGCTTGTCGCCGATGTGGGTGAGGTACTGCTTGACCGAACCCTCAGACACGTACATCTGCGAGCCGATCTGGTGGTTGGTGAGCCCCTGGGCCAGCCACAGCAGCAGCTCGCGCTCGCGGGGGGTGAGGCCCAGCTCGGGGGGCTCGGGGACGAGGCGCTGCTCGGCCACCATGGTGCTCACCAGCTCGCGCCGGACGGCGCTCGACAGCGGCATGTCGCCGGTGATCGCCTGCCGCATGCCGGCCAACAGGGCGGGCCCGCCGACGTCCTTGAGCAGGTAGCCGGCGGCGCCGGCCCGCAGGGCGGCCACGATGTAGTCGCGGGTGCCGAAGGTGGTCAGGGCCACCACGCAGGCCGACGCCCAGCGCTCGGTGATGAGTGCGGTGGCGTCGATCCCGGAGGTGCCGGGCATCTGCAGGTCCATGAGGACGAGGGTCGGCTGCAGCGTGGCATAGGCGGAGACAGCTTCGGCGCCGTCGCGGGCCTCGCCGCACAGGGTGAAGTCGGGTTGGTGGGAGAAGAACGCCCGGTAGGCCTCTCGGACGAGGGGATCGTCGTCGGCGACCAGGACGCGGTGGGGGCGGGTCATCCATTCAGACTAGGCGCGCCGCGGACGCCTTGCCCAGATGGTGGGCCGTTCACTTTCGGGCAGAAGCAATTGGCCGAATAGCGAGTTCCGGACGGGCCTCCCGCGGGCGATGATCGTTGTTATCCGCACCACCCACCCACCCCCACACCCCTTGGAGTCCCCATGAAGGCATTCGTCCTCGCCGTCGTCGCCACCGCCATGATGGCCTCGGGCATCGCCCCCGCCAACGCCGAGCCCGTCAGCCCCGCCCGTGCCGTCACGACCGTCGGCGGCGCCGCCCAGCCCAACGAATTCATTTGCTACGTCACCTGCCTCCTGGCGGGTTACTGCTGCAAATGACCGAGATGACCGCGCGCGCCGGGGCGGGGCTCTACCTCGTCCGGCGCGCACGCACTCTCGCCGGGCCCAATCAGGCTCGCTGGGTCGCCTCGGCCCTCCTGCTCCTGCTGGTGGTCGACCTGGTGCGGCTGTACGCGGGCATGGCCGCCGCCGGCACCATGCCCGGTCCGGCGGCCATGGTGGCCGAGGTCACCAGCTACCTGGCGATGCTGCTCGCGCTGTGGCGTCCCCTGCCCGGGGCGCTGTTCGCCCTCGTGCCCCTCGCGCTCAGCCTGGCCGCGCAGCCCACCGGCATGGAGATGCTGCTCCTCGCGGTGGTGAGCGCGTGTGTCACCGCGTCGGCGGCCAAGCCTGCGGCGATCGCGGTGACCGCGGTCGCCGCAGGCTACGTCCTGCTGCGACGGGTGAGCGCCCCGGACGCGGACGCGTTGGTGGCGGTCGCGCTCCTTGGCGCCCTCCTCGTCGGCATCGGGACGGGTGTCACCCTGCGGGTGCTGCGCGCGCGCCGAGACCGGACGCCGGCCGGGCAGGAGGCCGAACGGGTCGAGACGGCCCGGATCCGGCGCGACGAGCGGCGCATCCTGGCCGCCGAGCTGCATGACGTCGTCGCCCATCAGCTCTCGAATGCGAAGCTCCAGGTGATGGGGCATCGGGCCAGCGACGATCCCCGCCGGTTGCACACCGCCCTCGACCGGGTCGAGCAGGCGACCGGCTCCGCGCTGACCGAGCTGCGACTGCTGGTCCGCGTGTTGCGCGACGACCCCAGCACGAGCGCCCGCGAGCAGGAGGTGGAGGAGCTGGGCGAGCGTCTCCGCCCCACCCAGGTGGCGGCCGGGGCGGCCCAGACGCTGATCGAGCATTCCCTCGAACCGGAGATCGAGCTGCCCGCGGAGGCCGACCATCTGGAGATGACGGTGCAGCGCACCATCGGGCGGGTGATCGTGCAGGGGGTGGCGAACATGTGCGCCAACGCGCCGCCCGGCTCCCGCTGCGTGATCCGGCTGGTCGTGAACGACACCCAGGTGGTGCTGCGTCTGGCCAACCCACTCCCGTCCGGAGGCGATCCTCCCGCCGGCTGGGGCTGGGGCTGGGGCCTGCGGTCGCTGGCCGAGCGCGTCGACCTCACCGGTGGGCGGTTCAGCGCCGGGCCGGTCGGCGCCGACTGGGTGCTCACCGCGATCCTGCCGCACGAGTAGGGCCGCCCCGATGGGTGCCATCGTCGGCGATGGCGTACACGGTGGCCGGGCGACCGGGCGCCAGCTAGGCTCTCACCACAGCCTCCACCCCCCAGGGAGCCCGGTCGGTGTCCCCATGACCGCTACGTCAGACGTCCACGAGCGCTCCGGCATGCCCAGCGCCAGGTCGATGGCCGGGCAGGGCATCGCGGTCGCCCGCTGGATCCTCGTCGTGCTGATCGTCCTGGACGGGCTCGACTCGCTGCGGGCCTACCTGGAACTGATGGGCGGCGGGCGCCAACCCCCGCTGTCGTGGCCGCTCCAGGAGCTGATCGGGCGGGGCGCGCTGGTCGCCACGCTGTGGTGGCCGGTCGCGGGCTTCCTGGTCAGCCTCGTTGCCCTGGCCATGGCCGTGGCGATCGAGCCGCGAGGGCTGGAACTGCTGCTGCTGCCGGTCGCCGCGATGATGCTGACCGCGCGGAGTCACTGGGGATGGGTGATCGCGGTGCTGGCGGCGGACGCCGGGTTCGTGGCTCTGCTGCTCGCCGACCCCGGCCGCGACGCGCGACCGGGCTTCCTGCTGGCCGCCGCGACGGCCCTCGGGTTCGCCTTCGGCCTGGCCGGTCGGTGGCAGGCCGGGGCCCAGGCGGCCGCGGCGGCCCGGGTGACGGCCCTGCAGCAAGCGAACGCGACCGCCCGGGATCGGGAACGCCGCCGCCTCTCGGACGAGACCTCCGGCATCGTGTTGGGCCGGCTGTCGTCGGTGGAGGCCGAGGTGGCCGCCCAACTGGCCGACCCGGGGCTGGCCCACGTGCACGCCGCCCTCGATCGCATCGACGCCTCGGCCCGGGTGGCGCTGGTGGAGCTGCGGGCGCTGGTCGGGTTGCTCCGGGAGCCGCCGCCCGACGAGGCAGACGCGGCGCCCGCGGAAGCACGCGCCGAGACTATGTCGCGGTGGGCGGCCCGACCGAATCTGGCCCAGCTGCGGCTGGGGGTGCTGGCGGGGACGGTGATCTTCCAGGCCGTGCAGGGGCCGTGGCTCGCGCTGCTCACCGGCGGTGTTCCCCCGCCGGGGGCCGTCGTCCAGGGCCTGGCCGTGCTGTCGCTCGCCCTGCTGGTGTGGCGCTGGCAGGCGGGGGTGGTGGCGACGCTGCTCACCCTCCTCGCGGCCGTGGCGACCGGGGCACCGCTGGGCTGGGAGGCGCTGCTGGTCGGGATCGTGGCCTGTGTCCTGGTTGCGCTGGGCGGTCGCCGCCGCGTGGTTGCGGTGCTCGGCCTGCTCGCGGTCGCCACGGCGGCGCGCGGCCCGGTGGCGCCGGATCCGTATCTGGCCATGGGGGCCTGCGTGGCGCTGCTGGGCGGTGGAGCCGCCCTCGGCGCGGTCCTGAGGCACTTCCTGGAGGCTCGCCAGCAGGGCCACGCGGAGATCCGCGGGCTGGAGGCGCAGGCCAAGTCGATCCCGCTGGAGGAGCGGGAGCAGCTCGCCCGCGAGCTGCACGATCTGGTGGGTCACCAGCTCTCGGTGGTGACCATGCAGATCATGGGGCACCGGTACTCGAGCGACCCCGTCGAGCTGCGGGAGGTTCTCCAACGCATCGACGCGGCGGTGAAGGCCACCCGCGGGGAGCTCGAGCTGCTGGTCGGCGGGGTGGTGGTCAGCCCGGACCTCGTGAACTCGCCGGCCGAGGCGACCGACGCCGTCTGCCGGACCCTGTCCGAGCAGGGCTTCCAGGTCGAGTCGTCGGTGGTGGGGCACCTGGAGGGGCTGGAGCCGATCCCGCTGCGGACCATCGCCCGGGTGCTTCAGGAGTCGTCGACCAACATCCTCCGCTACGCCCAGCCGCGCTCGACCTGCCACCTCAGCGTCCAGGGCGACGACGAGGCGGTGCGGGTGACCGTGCGCAGCCAGCTGCCCCTCGACGGGCGGCACCGGCGCTCCGAGGCGTCCGGCGGCTGGGGGCTGCGCGGCCTACGGGAACGTGTTGACCTCACCGGCGGCACCCTCCGCGCGGGGGCGGACGACGGGCAGTGGGTCGTCACGGTCCGCCTGCCGAGGCGGGCCGCCGACTGATCAGGCGTTCGGCCAGGGGTTCGCGATACAGCCGCCCAGCCCCGCGGCCTGCTGCAGCATGACCGGCGCCGGCCTGCCGGCCTTCGAACACGTGGCGGGCTTCTTGCCGAGGAACTGCCCCACGGCGTTGTTGACCAGGAAGCGCCGCAAGCCCTCCAGGTCCTTGGCGTAGGTGGGGGAGCCCGACATCCAGCGCTCGACGTTCACCACCACCTTGGTGCCGCTGACGCAGCTGTAGGCGGCCGCGCCGGCGCTGCCGCAGATCCGGGCCGCGGTCTTCCCGCTCGCCAGATACAGCACGAAGTCGACGCCGTCCACGTCCTCGCGCACCACCGAGGGGAGCAGCCCGAAGCGCACCGTCCCCGAGCCCGTCCAGCTCCGCGGGTCGTTCAGCGTCGCCGCCACGAGGGCGGCGGCGCTGTTGGGCTTCAGCTTGGAGCTGTTCTCCACCGCCACGGTGTAGGTGTGCAGCGTCCCCTGGGTCCCCACCGGGGGCACGGTGAGGCTCGACCACGTGTAGCGACCGGTCGCGCGCAGGGTGGGCTTGGGGATCGGCAGCACACTCGGCAGGGCGCTGGCGGACGCGCTCGGATCCGTCCCCGGCGAGGCCGAGGACGTGGGGGTCGTCGAGGCCGTCGACCTGGGCGGCGGCGGGGTCACCGGGATCGTGGGCCGCCCGGCGCGCTCCACGGGGGCGGACAGGCTGAACGAGCCCCAGCCCAGCAGGCCGAGCGCCAGGACGAGGCCCGCGACGACCAACAGCCGCGGGCGCGACAACCACGGAGACCAACGCACCCGTCAACCCTAGACTCCGGGCTCCGACGGGCCGGTGCCCGACACGGGGCCCGCGGGGATTGCGCGTTCGTCCGGGCGCTTGGGGTGGGCGGACGCCCAGGACGGCGTGAGCCAGGCAGCCGGACGGCGGGGGCCGCTACCCCGTGCGGGGGGCGCACCACGCGGCCGTGTCGGCCCGGAACGCGTGGATGGCGAGCAGGAGCAGCAGCGCACCCTGCGTGAGGACGAACAGGCCACCGGCCAGCACATACGCGCTGGCGCCCCACCCCAGCTGCGTCATGAGCGGGATCAGGGTGGCCACCGAGACGGCCGACAGCAGGTCGACCAGCGCACCCAGGATCGCCACGACCCCCAGCGCCAGCCGCGCCCAATTGCGGCGCCGCTGCACCAGCTGGGCGAGGACGACGTAGATCGCCAGCCCGGCCAGCCCCAGCAGGAAGGTGCCCGGGGTGATCGGGGCCAACCCCTGCACGCTCCCGATGACGCTTCCCAGCGCGCCCAGGCCCGCGACCGCGTACGAGAGCCGGGTCAGCGTCCGCACCCCGTCCGGAGCGGCTTCCCACGTGCCGTCCGGTGACGGCGAGGCGGCGCGATTCGGCATGAGGGGCTCCCTAGGGCTCAGGCGAGAGGGGTGCGTGGACGGTCCCCGCAGGCTACCGGACCCACGCGGCCGGACCCGGGACGCACGAACGCCGACCGTCCCGAGGGACGATCGGCGTTCGCGACGCGGTTGCGACCTCAGGCGGCGACAACCTCGACGTCGATGTGGGCGACGACACCCGTGGTCAGCTTCAGACCGATGGTGTGCTTACCGGTGGTCTTGATCGGCTTGGTGATCTCGACGGCGCGCTTGTCGACCGCGGGACCGCCGGCCTTCTTGACGGCCAGGACGATGTCGTTGGGCGTGACCGCGCCGAAGAGCTTGCCGGCGGAGCCGGCGTTGGCGGCCAGGGTGACCTGGAGGGCCTCCAGCTGGGCGCGCACCTCCTTGGCGTGATCGGCCGAGCGGATCTCACGGGCGTCGCGCGCCCGCTTGATGCCCTCGATCTGCTTCTCCGACCCCTTCGTCCACTTGATGGCGTGGTGGCGGGGGAGCAGGAAGTTGCGGCCGTAACCGTCCTTGACCTCGACGATGTCACCCGGGATGCCCAGGTGCTCGACGGCAGCGGTGAGGATGAGCTTCATCTGTGCTGCTCCTTTCTCAGCGGGCCGTGGAGGCGTAGGGCAGGAGGGCGACCTCGCGCGCGTTCTTCACGGCGATGGCGACCTTGCGCTGCTCCTGGACGGACAGGCCGGTGACCCGACGGGCCCGGATCTTGCCGCGCTCGGAGATGAACTTCCGCAGCGTGACGACGTCCTTGTAGTCGATGTGCCCGATGCGAATCGACTTCGCCGGGGCGAGCTTCTTCTTGTTCAGCGGCTTGCGCTGGGGTGAAGCCATTGTGGTGCTCTCTTTCAGTGAGCCCGGCCGGGGCCGGAATGACGTGTATCAGTGGGTGATGCCGAGCGGCGCCGCTCGGGGGCCGGCGGGCCGTGTCGAAACTCGAGGGTTCGTCACGCGCGCCGGGGGACCCGATCGTCGACGCGAGGCGTCAGAACGGAGGCTCGTCGCTCTGGGCCTGCGCCCAGGGGTCGGCACCGGCGGAGCGGGTGTTGTTGCTGCCCGCGGTGTTGCCGGACGACCACGAGTCGCCACCGCCGCCGCTGGAGTAGCCGCCGCCACCGCCCCCGCCGCCGGAGCTGCGGGTGACCTTGGCGGTCGCGTACTTCAGCGCGGGACCGATCTCTTCGACCTCAACCTCGAACACCGTGCGGCGTTCGCCCTCGCGGGTCTCGTACGAGCGGGACTTCAAGCGGCCCTGAACGATCACGCGCATCCCCTTGGTGAGGGATTCCGCGACGTTCTCGGCTGCCTGGCGCCACACCGAGCAGTTGAGGAACATGGCATCGCCGTCCTTCCATTCGCTCGTCTGGCGATCGAAGGTGCGAGGAGTGGAGGCAACCGTGAAGTTGGCCACCGGGGCGCCGGACGGCGTGAAGCGCAGTTCGGGATCGGCGGTCAGGTTGCCGACCAGGGTGATGATGGTTTCGCCTGCCATGTGATTTCTTTCGAGTCGGACTTAGGGGATCCAAACCCTGCCAGCCGGGGCCGACAGTTTCGGAACCTCAGACGATCAGCGGGTATCCGGGCGGATGACCTTCGTGCGCAGGATCTTCTCGTTCAGCGTGAGCTGACGATCGAGTTCCTTGATGACGGCCGGTTCGGCGGTCAGGTTGGCGACGACGTAGATACCTTCGGACTTCTTCTTGATGTCGTACGCCAGGCGGCGACGACCCCAGGTGTCCAGGTTGTCCACGGTTCCGCCGGCCTTGGTGACACTGGCGAGCGGCTTCTCAAGCAGGCCATTGACCTGGCGATCGTCCACTTCCGGATCAATGATGATCATGACTTCGTACGTGCGCATTCGCGAACTCCACCTCCTCTGGTCTAGAGCGGCCATGGGCGTTTCCCATGGCAGGAGGGCGATGCATGGCCACAGAGTGCGGCCGAAGAGAGACTCTACCGTCCGGCGCGCGACCGGAGCCAATCGCGAAGCCCGGGGGACGGGCCGGCGACCTCCGCCGTGACCCCAGGGGTCTGAGACCCGCGCCTGCCCCACCGACCCCGCGGTTAGGCTCCCAACAGACCCCCTCCTATCCGGATGGACACCTCATGCCCCAGCCCTGGCGCACCGCCCTCGCCGTCCTCGCCGCCGCCCTCGTGTCGTCCGCCACGCTGGTGGCACCCGCCGCGGCCACCAACCCCAAGCCCCCGGTGAACATCGAGGCCGGCTACGACGCGCACCTGGGCTACAAGGCGCAGAAGACGTGCAGCCCCTCGGCCAAGCCCGGCACCAAGGCGCTGTTGAGCGCCCTGATCGCCACGTGGGGCGGCAGCTCGTGGGGCATCTCGCGGATGTGCAGCGTCGGTGGCACCTCCGAACACAAGGAGGGGCGTGCCCTCGACTGGCACATGGACGTCAAGTACGCCTCCCACCGGGCGCGGGTGAACGACGCCCTGCGGTGGATCACGGCCAACAACGGCGAGGTCGCCTACCGGCTCGGGATCATGTACGTGATCTGGAACCAGCGGATCTGGTCGGTCTACTACCCTGAGCTGGGGTGGCGACCGATGGCCTCGCGCGGCTCGTACACGGCGAACCACAAGGACCACGTCCACATCTCGCTGAGCTGGGACGGCGCCATGGCGCAGACCTCGTGGTGGACCGGCACGCTGCGCACCACCCCGCTGCTCGGGCCTTGCGGCACCAGCGGCTACCGCGCCTGCCTGCCGCGGATCGCCCGCGCCGAGGTGCGCACCTGGCCCACCGTCACCTCCGTGGTGCCGCCGAGCTTCCTGCCCTACCCGGGCCCGATCCCCAACATCGGCGGCAGCCCACAGACCGGACGGACGCTGACCGCCGTTCCCGGCACCTGGGTGCCCGCCGACGCGACCCTGACCTACCAGTGGCAGCGGGACGGGGCCGCCATCGCGGGGGCGACCGGGGCGACGTACGTGGTGCAGGCCGCCGACGTGGACAAGGCCCTCCGCGTGGTCGTGACGGCCACGCTCGGCACGACCGTCATCACGAAGAAGTCGGACGAGACCACCGACACCCGCCGGGGGGTCTTCACCACGGTTCGTCCCACGATCGCCGGCGAGGCCAAGACCGACGGCGTCCTGACCGTGACCCCCGGCGATTGGTCCCCGACGCCGGCCGCCTACCGCTACCAGTGGCGGCGCGACGGCGACGCGATCAGCGGGGCCACCCAGCAGAGCTTCACCGTCCGGCCCACCGATGTCGGCCACGACATCTCGGTGACCGTCACGGGCACCTCTCCCGGCTTCACCTCCGCAGCCCGGCGCTCCACCCACGTCTACCCGGTCAAGGCCACGCTGACGGCCACGCCGGACCCGGTGATTTCCGGCGAGCTGGTGGCGGGCGGCTGGCTGGAGGTGGTCCCCGGCGACTGGGCGCCCCAGCCGGTCACGCTCAGCTACCAGTGGTTCGCCGACGGGGTGGCGATCACCGGCGCCACCGCCGCCCGTCGCCAGGCGGTGAGCTCCGATGTCGGGAAGGCCATCACCGTTCGGGTCAAGGGGACGAAGCCCGGCTACGTGACCCTCTATCGGCTCTCGCTGCCGGCCGGGACACCGAGCCCGACGCCCACCGAGCCCGCGCCGACCCCGACCCCCAGCCCGTCCGGATAGCGGCCGGGATCAGCGCCCGGCGTCGGCCACCGGGGGTCGCGCGATGGTCAGCACGAGGTGGCGCAGCATCGCCGCGAACGTGATCGTCCAGGCGCCCACGGCCACCCAGATCCACGTGGTGCCCACGAGCTCGACGATGGGGAGCTGGTCGGCCCGCCCGGGGTACGTGCTGGCGACCGAGTACATCCCCAGGGGGAACACGATGCTCCACATGGTGGCCTCGGAGGTCAGCGGGATCTTGTGGATCCGGTGCCGCCACCAACCCATCGCCACCAGCACCGGGATCAACCCGAAGTAGCCGGGGGTCAGCGACCCGACGGCGGCGTCCAGCCGTCTCAGCATGTCCCGAGGTTACGGCCGCGTTCCCCCGGCAGGGAGGGGCTGATCCGGGCGTCCGGTCGCGGGTGGGCGGCTCAGGCGAGGCTCAGGAACAGCTTCTCCAGCTTCTCCTCGGTCTCGGCACCGTCGTGTTCGGCGATGCAGTCACGCAGGCCGCTGGCCAGGATCTTGAACCCCGCCCGGTCGATGGCCTTGGAGACCGCCGCCAGCTGGGTGACGATGTCGGCGCAGTCCCGTCCGTCCTCGACCATGGTGATGACGGCGGCGAGCTGTCCCTGCGCGCGCCGCAGCCGGTTCACGACGCTGCGGACTGGATCCGGGGTGGTCGTCATGGCGTTCCTCCTAGAGCTGGGCCCAGGTACGGTAGCCGCCGTCGAGATTGCGGACGCGCTTGCCGTGCTGGGCGAGTTGACGTGCGGCGAGATAGCCCCGAAGACCCACCTGGCAGTGGACGATGACATCATCGGCCACCTCGGCCATCCGGTCACGCAATTCGTCCACGGGGATGTTGATCGCGCCCTCGACGGTGCCGCGGGCGTACTCGGCGGCCGTCCGGACGTCGATGAGCTGGGCGCCGCGGGCCACCTCGTCGGCCACCTCGTACCACTGGACGGTCTCCGCCAGCCCGGTGGCCAGGTTCTCGGCGATATAGCCGAGCATGTTGATCGGGTCCTTGGCCGAGCCGAACTGCGGCGCGTAGGCGAGCTCCAGGTCCGCGAGCTCGGAGGCGGCGATGCCGCCGCGGATGGCGGTGGCGATGACGTCGATCCGCTTGTCGACCCCGGCCCCGCCCACGCCCTGGGCGCCCAGGATCGCGTCGGTGTCGGCGTCGATCACCAGCTTGAGGCTCATGCCCTCCGCGCCCGGGTAGTACCCGGCGTGGTTGGCGGGATGGGTGTGGATGATCCGCAGCGCGCGGCCCTCGGCGCGGGCGCGGCGCTCGCTCCAGCCGGTGACGGCCGCGGTGAGCCCGAAGACACCGACGACGGCGGTGCCCAGTACCGGCTTGGCGGCCACCCCTCGTCCGGCGATCACGTCGGCGACCAGGCGTCCGTGCCGGTTGGCGGGGCTGGCCAGCGGCACCATGGTCTCGCCGCCGGAGAAGGCGTCGCGCTTGGTGACCGCGTCGCCGACGGCGAAGATCGCGGGGTCGGACGTCCGCTGCTGATCGTCCACCACGATGCCGCCGCGGGCGCCGATCTCCAGGCCGGCCGCGGCGGCGAGCCCGTTCTCCGGGCGGACGCCGATGGCCGCGACAACCAGGTCGGCGGACACCTCGCTCCCGTCGGACAGGGTCGCGGTGTCGGTGCCGATCGAGGCCACCGAGGCACCGAGCAGCACGGTGACGCCGTTTCGTTCCAGGTGGCGCTGCACCAGGGCCGCGAGCTCCACGTCCAGGGGCGCCATGACCTGATCGGCCAGCTCGACGACCGTGACGGCGAAGCCGCGATGCACCAGGTTCTCGGCCACCTCCAGACCGATGAAGCCGGCGCCCATGATCAGCGCGGTCGGCCGCTCATCCGGCTCGTCGCCGGCGTGGCCGTGGTGGTTACCGTGCTCGACGCCGACGGCCCGCATCATGGCGTCGACGTCCTCCACGTTGCGCAGGGTGAGCGCGCGCTCGACCCCGGGGATCGGCGGGACGAAGGGGCTCGCCCCCGGCGACAGGACGAGGGCGTCGTAGCCCTCGCTGAAGGTGCGCCCGGTGGCGAGATCGGTGACCGCCACGGTCTTGGCCGCCCGGTCGATGCCCGTCACCTCGTGCCGCACCCGGACATCCAGGGCGAAGCGGTCGGCGAGGCTCGCCGGGGTCTGCAGTAGCAGCGAGTTGCGGTTCTCGATGGCGCCGCCCACGTAATAGGGCAGCCCGCAGTTCGCGAACGAGACGTACCCCGACCGCTCGAACACCACGATCTCGGCGTTCTCGTCCAGGCGACGCAACCTGGTCGCTGCGGACATCCCGCCGGCGACCCCTCCCACGATGACTGTCTTCACGGGACCAGCTTATACCCCCAGGGGTATGTCCCAGCCCTGGGCGGTGGACCAGGCACCCCGATCGGTACGTAAGTGACCGACAGCGGTCACTTACGTACCGATGGATCGCCCCGGCGTCGGGGCGGCGGGCGGAGAGGGGTCCTCGGCGGGCCTCAATGGCCCGGGTGCTCGTGCCGGCGCATCACGCGGACGGTGCCGCGGAGCTCCAGGGTGAACGTGTCGGGCACCGGGACGTAGCCGGCGGCCGCCACGACCCGGCGGGAGGCGAGGTTGGCATCCTCGACCTCGGCCCACAACCGTGCCAGCCCGAGGTCGGCGTGCGCCCAGCCGGTGACGGCGCCGAGCGCCGTCCGGGCCACGCCGCGCCCGCGGGCCCCGGGGGCCACCCAGAAGCCCACCTCGGCCTCCCGCCGCAGCCGGTCGATCGATGTCAGCGAGCACATCCCGAGCAGGCCGCCGGTCTCGTCGCAGACGGCGAAGTTCGCCGCGTTCCGGCGCCCCCACTGCGCCCCGGAACCGCGGACGAACCCCTCGGCGTGGGCCCGGGTGTAGGGCGCGGGCACCGGGATGAAGTGGCTCAGCGTGGGGTCCTGGCAGGCCGCGACCATGGCCGGGACGTCGTCCTCGCGGGGGGCGCGCAGGACGAGACCGCCGCCGACGAGGGCGGGCAGTTCCCCTGGCCAGCCGCCGTCACTCGGCAGGAGGCTCATCGCCGCCGCGCAGTGGGGCGGTCACCCGCCGGACCTGGCTGTACATCCCCTCGATCAGCTCGGCGAACCGCTTCTCGACCTCCTTGCGCTTGACCTTCAGCGTCGGGGTGAGCAGCCCGTTGTCGAGGGTGAACTCCTCCAGCGCCACCCGCAGGTCCTTGATCTGCTCGTGCTTGGGCAGCTTGGCGGTCAGGGCGGCGACGCGGCGCTTGATCTCCTCGACGATGGCCGGGTTGTTGAACAGGTCGTCCTTGGCCTCCCAGGCCACCTGCAGCTGGGTGGCGAGGCCCTCCAGCATCGGCATCGAGGGGGAGACCAACAGCGTCAGGTAGGGACGGTTGTCGCCGAGCAGCACCGCGTACTCGAACAGCGGGTCGGCCAGCAGCAGCCCCTCGATGGGTTGGGGGGCGATGTTCTTGCCGTTGCTGGTGATGATCAGGTCCTTGATGCGGTCGGTGATCACCAGGTAGCCGTCGGCGTCGAGGTGGCCCACGTCGCCGGTGTGCAGCCAGCCGTCGGTGATCGTGGCGGCGGTGGCCTCCGGGTTGTGCCAGTAGCCCTTCATCACGTTCGGGCCGCGGTAGAGGATCTCGCCGTCGGCGCCGATACGGACCTCGCCGCCCTCCAGCACGCGGCCGCAGCTGCCGAACTTGAACGCGTTGTGCTGTGGGAACGAGATCAGCGGCGACGCCTCCGTCATGCCGTAGCCCTGGAAGCACATCACCCCGCAGGACGACAGGAACTCCTCGAGCTCCTTGCGCAGCGGCGCGCCGCCGCAGGCCATCACGGTCTTGCGCCCGCCGAGGGCGTGCCGGATGTTGCCCAGGACGAGCCGGTCGGCCACGGGCAGCTGCGCCCGCCACCACGCCGACGGCTGCTTGCCCTTCCGGAACGCATGCTGGTTGGCGGCGCCGACGCGCAGCGCCCACGCGAGGATGGCCTGCTTCGAGGACGACTCGGCGACCTTCTGATGGGCCACCACGTACACCTTCTCGATGAGCCGCGGCACGGTGCACAGCAGCGTCGGCTGCACCTCGGCGAGCAGCTCGGCGACCTGGCGCGGGTCCGGGCAGTACGTCGTCCGGCAGCCGAGGCTGAGGACGACGTAGGTCCACGCGCGCTCGAATGCGTGGCTGAGCGGCAGGAAGCACAGCGAGTGGTCCACGTCCGGGTCGATCCGGAACGCGCGTTCCAGCACGTCGAGCTGATGGGTGAAACCGGCGCTGGCGAGCATGACGCCCTTGGGGTCGCCGGTGGTGCCCGAGGTGTAGATCAGCGTGCACACCTCGTCGGCGGACGCGGCCGCCAGCCGGCGATCCACCTCGTCGGGGTCCCCGTCGCCGGCCAGTTCCGCGCTCAGGGTGGTGATTCGCGGATCGTCCCCGTCCAGCGCCTCGAACGTGATGATCCGGGTGAGGCCCGGGAGGTCGTCCCAGACCTCGGTGATCTTGGCGACCTCGGACGCGCCCTCGACGATCGCGATGGACGTGCCGGAGTCGCGCAGGATGTGGCGCACCTGATCGGGGGTGCTCGTCGGGTACAGCGGCACCGAGATGGCCCGGACGCTGAGGCAGGCCAGGTCGGCCACCGTCCATTCGGGTCGGTTCACCGAGAAGATCGCCACTCGGTCACCGGGCTGGACGCCGAGGGTCACCAGGCGGGCCGCCAGCCGGCGGACGTCGGTGGCCAGTTCGGTGAACGTCCGGGTGTTCCAGCCGTCGGCCCCCTTGACCCGGGTGGCCACCCGGTTGCCGTGAACCTTGGCCGCGGTCGCGAACCGCACCCCCATGTGCCCGGTATCCATGCTGCACATCATGACGCGTGCGGCGCCGCGCGGCACCCACTTCGCCCCCGTTGCCCGGCGCGACCGCCGCGGGGGACGCCCCGGGACCCGCGAGGAACCCTCGCGGGGCGCGGCTACCCTGACCCCATGATCTTGATGGGTGGTCACGTCGACCAGGCCGATCCGATCGCCGAAGCGCAGGCGCGCGGGGCGACGCTGAGCCAGTTCTTCCTGGGTGACCCTCAGGGGTGGAAGGGGCCGAAGGTGGCCTACGCCGGCGGCGCGGCCGCGCTGCGGGCCGACGCCGCGGCGGCCGGCATCGCGCTCTACGTCCACGCCCCCTACGTGCTGAACGTCGCCACCAGCAACAACCGGATCCGGATCCCGAGCCGGCAGCACCTGCAGAAGCAGCTCACCGCCGCGGCCGAGATCGGGGCCGCCGGGGTGATCGTCCACGGGGGGCACGTCGGCGCCGACGAGGACGCCGACCTTGGCTTCGCCAACTGGTTCAAGTGCGTCGACGGGCTGGATATCGCCGTGCCGCTGCTGATTGAGAACACCGCCGGTGGCGCGAACGCCATGGCCCGGCGGCTGGAGCGCATCGATCGGCTGTGGTCGGCGATCGGGCCCTCCGCCAATGCCGACAGGGTCGGCTTCTGCCTCGACACCTGCCACGCCCACGCCGGCGGCGAGGAGCTGCTCGGGCTCGTCGAGCGGATCCGGGCGATCACCGGGCGGATCGACCTCGTCCATGCCAACGACTCCCGGGACGCCTTCGACTCGGGCGCCGACCGGCACACCAATTTCGGCGAGGGCAATTGCGACCCTCAGGGGGTCGCGGACGTCATCGTCTCGGCGGGCGCGCCCATCGTCGTGGAGACGCCGGGCGGGGTCGAGGGCCAGACCCGCGACCTGCTGTGGCTCGCCGACCGCCTCTGAGGGCGATCTGGCTCGCCCGGGTGCTCGCCGGGGTCCTGCCGCCCCGCCGAAGGCCGATCCCTCCGCGGGGGCCCCGTTTTAGTCGCTAGCCTGACCCCCGTGACCCGAAGCATCTACGTCGCTGCGCCCGAGGGCCTGACCGGCAAGTCCATGATCGCCCTCGGCCTGCTCGACGCCCTGATCCGCGAGGTGGGCTCCGTCGGCGTCTTCCGGCCGATCGTCAAGGGCAAGAACCGGGACGCGATCCTCTCGACGCTGCTCACCCAGCCGGGCATCGATCAGGAGTACGAGACCGCCGTCGGGGTGACCTACGACGACGTCAGCCACGATCCGGAGGGCTGCCTGCAGACGCTGGTCAGCAAGTTCGGGGCGCTCAGCTCCCGCTACTCCACCGTGGTGATCCTCGGCTCGGACTACACCGGGGTCACCGCCCCCATCGAGCTGAACTTCAACGCCCGGCTCGCCGCCAACCTCAACGCCCAGGTGGTCGTGGTGGTCAGCGGCCAGAACCGCAGCCCCCTCGACGTTCGGGCCGCCGTCGAGTCGGCGATGGGTGTCTTCGCCCTGCATCACACCCGGGTCGTGGCCGCCATCGCGAACCGGGTCGCCCCGGCGCGGCTGGACCAGACCAAGGAGGTGCTGGCCACCATCCCCGGCGTGGTCACCGCCGCCCTGCCGGCCGTCCCCATCCTGGCCGCTCCCACGCTGGCCAGCCAGGTGGAGGCGGTGGACGGCACCTGGGTGCAGGGCAACGACGAGCTGAAGCACCGCGAGTCCGCCGACGTCCTGGTCGGTGCCATGACGCTGCCGAACCTGCTTTCGCGGCTCACCTCGAACGCCACCGTCCTGGTGCCCAGCGACCGCACCGACATGCTGCCCGGCCTGCTGCTCGCGCACACCGCGGGGGGCTTCCCGCAGCTGACCGGCATCATCCTGGTGGGCGGCTACGAGACCCCGCCGACCATCGCCACCCTGATCAGCAACGTGAAATCGGAGCTGCCGATCGCCGCCACCACGCTGGGCACCTACACCGCCGCGGAGCGGCTGTTCCGCATCGAGGGCGCCATGACCGGCTCGTCCCGCAAGGTCGAGATCGCGCGCCGGGTGTTCGCCGAGAACGTGGACGTGAAGGCGCTGCTGGCGGGCCTGGAGCTCAACCCGTCCAGCGTGGTCACGCCCCTGATGTTCCAGTACCAGCTGCAGGAGACCGCCCGCCGCGACAAGCGGACGATCGTGCTCCCGGAGGCCACCGACGACCGGATCCTGAAGTCGGCGGCGATCCTGAACCGCCGCGGCGCCGCCAAGCTGGTGCTGCTGGGCGACCCCGTGACGGTGAAGGCGCGGGCCACCTTGCTGGACGTCAACCTCGACGGCATCGACGTGGTCGACCCCACCAACCCCGAGCTGGTGCAGCGGTTCGCCGAGGAGTACGCGCGGCTGCGGGCCCACAAGGGGGTCACGATCGAGCAGGCCGGGGAGAAGATGAAGGACCTCTCCTACTTCGGGACGATGATGGTCCACCTGGGCATGGCCGACGGCATGGTGTCGGGCGCGATCAACACCACCGCCAACACGATCCGGCCGTCGCTGGAGTTCATCAAGACCAAGCCGGGCGTGAAGGTGGTGTCGGGTTCGTTCCTGATGTGCATGCCCGACCGGGTGCACGTCTACGCCGACTGCGCGGTGAACCCCGACCCGACCGCCGAGCAGCTCGCCGACATCGCCATCGCGTCCGCGGAGACCGCGAAGGCGTTCGGCATCGAGCCGCGGGTCGCGATGCTCTCCTACTCCACGGGGACGTCCGGCTCGGGCGCGGACGTCGACAAGGTGCGGCTGGCGACCGAGATCGTTCGGCAGCGGGCGCCCGAGGTGGCGCTGGAGGGGCCGATCCAGTTCGACGCGGCCGTGGACCCCGAGGTGGCGCGGACGAAGCTGCCCAACTCGCCCGTCGCGGGTAAGGCAACGGTCTTCATTTTCCCGGACCTGAACACCGGCAACAACACGTACAAGGCCGTGCAGCGGTCGTCCGGCGCCATCGCCATCGGCCCGATCCTGCAGGGCCTCAACCGCGCCGTGAACGACCTCTCCCGCGGTGCCCTGGTGGACGACATCGTCAACACCGTGGTCATCACCGCCATCCAGGCCCAGTCCGAATCCAAGAAAGCCGACGCATGAGCACTCCCATCCTGCTGCTGAACGCGGGTTCCTCCTCCATCAAGTACCAGGTCATCGACGCCGACGACGAGGCGGTGCTCGCCAGCGGCCTGATCCAGCGGATCGGGGACGAGGCCGGCACCATCGACCACACCGTCGACGGCGTCACCCACTTCCAGGAGCGCGGCTTCCCCAACCACGGCCGGGCGCTGACGGTGATGACCCAGATGTTCGACGAGTTCGGGCCAGACCTGAAGTCGGTGCGGGCCGTGGGTCATCGGACGGTGCACGGTGGCGAGCGGTTCAACTCCACCACCGTCATCGACGACCACATGATCGAGGTGCTCAAGGAGCTGTCGCCGCTGGCGCCGCTGCACAACCCGCCCGGCATCGCCGGCATCGAGGCGGCCCGCAAGGTGCTGCCGGACGTGCCGCACGTGGCGATCTTCGACACCGCCTTCTTCTCGACGCTGCCCGCCGAGGCCTACACCTACGCGCTGCCCCGCGAGCTGGCCGCCGCCAACGGCATCCGCAAGTACGGCTTCCACGGCACCTCGCACAGCTTCGTGTCCCGCAAGGTCGCCCAGACCCTCGGCCGCCCCTACGAGGACGTCAACCAGATCGTCTGCCACCTGGGCAACGGCGCGTCCATCTCCGCGGTCAAGGGGGGTGTGGCGATCGAGGCGTCGATGGGCCTGACCCCGCTGGCGGGCCTGGTGATGGGCACCCGCTCCGGCGATGTCGACCCGGGCCTGCACGCCTTCCTGGCGCGGCAGCTCGGCATGAGCATCGACGACATCGACACCCTGTTGAACAAGAAGTCGGGCCTGATCGGGCTCACCGGGGTGACTGACTTCCGCGACCTGAACGAGGCCATCGCCGCCGGGGACGCCGACGCCAAGCTCGGTTTCGACGTCTACGTGCACCGCCTGGTCAGCTACATCGGCTCCTACATCGCCCTGCTGGGGGCGCCCCTGGACGCGCTCACGTTCACCGCCGGCGTCGGCGAGAACAACCCCGGTCTGCGGGCCGAGGTGGTCGCGCGGCTGGCGCATCTCGGGCTCGTCCTGGACGCGGAGGCCAACGCGGTGCGCAGCAAGGAGCCGCGGATCGTGTCGGCGGCAGGCTCGTCCGCGGCAGTCCTGGTGGTGCCCACCAACGAGGAGCTGATGATGGCCCGCGAAACGAAGGCCGCCATCGGCGTCTGATGCCCCGTTCGGGTGTCGTTCCCGGGTCGGCACCTCAGCCCGCGGGCTGGGCCCATTTCGGGACGTCGCCGTAGCGCTGGTTCTTGACCAGCAGCCCGGCGGCGGAGTCGGCGATCAACTCGGCCAGCCGCTTCTCGCGGGTGGCCTCCTGCTTGGCCCCCATCACCCAGCCGATGACGGTGCGTCGATACGACGGCGTCGCGCGGACGAAGAAGAACTGCTCGGCCTCGGGCACCGCTCGCAGCCGCGCCTCGTAGTCGGGCGGCAGGGCCAGCTCGCCGGCGCGCTCGTAGGTGTAGTTCCCCGTGGTCTCCGGGCGGCGGCGCGCATAGGCGGCCAGGCCGGCTGGCCGCATCCGTCCGGCGGCGATCAGGCCCTCGACCAGGGCGACGTTCACGTTGCTCCAATTGCTGGCGGGCTTGCGGGGCGTCCAGCGTTGCCGCGTCGCGTCCTCGTCCAGCCGGTAGGTGACCGAGTCGATCCAGCCGTAGCACAGCGCCTCGGGAACGGCCTGATCCCAGGTGAGCCCGCGGTGCGCGGCGTGCTTCTTGAACAGCCCCACCCACAGCTCGGTCTCGGTCGCGTGATGCTCGTCCAGCCAGTCGCGGAACGCCTCGGGGCCGGAGAAGAAGCGCGTCGGGCGATCGGGGTCCCCGCCCAGCCAGGTGGTCATGAGCGGGATTGTGCCGCAGGTGCCGACCGCGCGCGACCTTGAGGGTTCACCTCGAGTTGCCCCGTACTCCTTGCGCCCCGCTGCCGGCGGTCGCAGGATGGGCGGTACCCCTGGAACCGATCTGGAAGAGGACCACATGCCCCGCTCCGCCCCCGCTCGTTTCGCCGCGGTGCTCACCGCCGCCGCGGCAACGTTGGGAACCACCGTCATGACGGCGAACGCCGTCGGCGCCGCCTGCGTGACCACGACGCCGCTCACCCTGCTCAACTTCAACGACTTCCACGGCCGCCTGGCGCGCAGCAGCCCCAACACCGTCCAGTTCGTGGGCACCCTTGAGGAACAGCGTGCCCTCGCCGGCGAGGCCAACACGCTGGTGCTGTCGGCCGGCGACTCGGTGGGCGCCTCGCTGTTCGCGTCCTTCGCCCAGAACGACGAGCCGACCCTCGACCTGCTGAACGCCATGGACGTGGCCGCGTCCGCGGTCGGCAACCACGAGCTGGACCAGGGCTTCTCCGACCTGACGGGCCGCATCGCGCCCGGGGTCGAGTTCCCCTACCTGGCGGCGAACCTGTACCTGAAGGGCACCACGACCCCGGCGGTGCCGGCGTACACCGTGGTCACCAAGAACGGCCTGCGGGTCGGCATCGTCGGCGCGGTCACCAGCGGCCTGTCCGGCCTGGTGTCGCCGGCCGGCATCGCGACGCTCGACGTGGGCGACCCCGTCCAGGCCGTCAACCACACCATCGCCGACCTCAAGGACGGCAACGAGGCCAACGGCGAGGCCGACGTCATCGTGGTGGAGTACCACGAGGGCGCGGGGGTCGGCTCCACCCCCACGGCCGGCATCCCGGCCAGCACCCTGGCCGAGCAACTGACCGCCTCGCCGCTGTTCGCCGATCTGGTCACCAACACCGATCCGCGGGCGCAGGTCATCTTCAACGGCCACACCCATCAGGTCTACGCGTGGGACGGCGCCGTCCCCGGCGGCACCCGTCCGGTGCTGCAGGCCGGCTCGTACGCCTCGAACGTCGGCAAGGTCAGCCTCGTCCTCGACGCGGCCACCGGGGCCACCTGCTCCTACACTCAGGCCGTCCTGCCGATGAGCGCGACGCCGGTCGACACGCTGGTGGCCACGTACCCGCGGGTGGCCGCGGCCAAGGTCATCGTCGACAAGGCGGTGGACGACGCCGCCGTGATCGGCAATCGGGTCATCGGTACCGCCGCGGCCCCGATCACCCGCGCCAAGACCACCGGCAACGAGCGCGGCCTGGAGTCGACGCTGTCGAACATGATCGCCCAGATGTTCAAGGACACCCTGGGCACGACCGACCCGAACTTCATCGGGATGCAGAACCCGGGCGGCACCCGGGCCGACATCGCCGCCGGTCCCATCACCTACGGCCAGGCGGCGGGCATCCTGCCGTTCGCCAACACGCTGATGACCACCGAGCTCACCGGCACGCAGCTGAAGAAGGTGCTGGAGCAGCAGTGGCAGACCAAGGCGGACGGCACGCCGCTGGGCGGCAGCCGCCCCGTGCTGATGCTCGGCCTGTCCAGCAACGTGACCTTCACCTACGACGCCAGCCTGCCGTGGGGGTCGCGGATCACCTCGGTTCGCGTCAGCGGTCGGCCGCTCGACCCGGCCGGCACCTACACCGTCGGCAGCGGCTCCTTCCTGATTGCCGGCGGCGACCAGTTCTGGGAGATCGCCAAGGGCGCCAACCCGACCGACACCGGGCGGGCCGACCTGGAGGCCTGGGTGGAGTGGATCTCGGGGCACACCGCCCCGCTGGCCCCGTCGTTCGCCAAGCAGGGCGTGTCGGTGCATGTGCTGCCGACGCTCATCCTGGGCGACACCGGCACCACGTTCTCCGTCGGCGTCCCGCAGGACACGGCGGCCCTGGACACCCTCAACTTCACCAGCACCGGGTTCGTCGCGAACACCACACTGGTGGCCACGGTCGAGGGCTACAAGTCCGCCACCAAGAGCAAGGCGAAGGTCCCCAACGGCACCGTCATCGGGTCGGCGAGCGTCGTGGACGGCAAGGTCACCGCGATCACCGTCTACCCGCCCAAGGGCGCCCCGAAGGGCTCGGGGACGCTCGTCCTGACTGCCCCGGATTCGGGCACCGTGATCAAGTTCACGGTGTACTTCAAGGAGCTGCCGAAGGCCTGACGCCACCTCGGACGGCCCGCGACTCCCCCAAGGGTTCGCGGGCCGTCCGCGCGTCCGGACCGGGTTTCAGTGGGACGTAGGTGACCGTCTTCGGGCGTGTTTGTCACAGTGAAGGGTGGGTGTCCGCCGCGGCTGGCTACTTCCTCGGGGTCGGGGCCGGGGAGGGGCCGCCCAGGCACAGCGTGACCGTCGGGCCGTTGCCGTAGCGGATCGTCACCGGGTCGCGGACGAGGGGGGTGCAGGCCTCGGCGGTCAGCGCCCGGGGCTGGACGCCGTCGAAGAAGCCGTTGCCGGTGCAGCCGGAGTAGTACGCGTAGACCTGCTGGTCGCCGGACGGCCCGCGCAGGTGCAGCACCAGGGCGGTCCCCTCCGGGGCACGGGCCAGGCAGTCGGCCGGGTTGTCGGGGCCGCCGCCAAGGGGGGCCCGCTGCAGGGCCGCCAGCTCGTCCGCGGCCGCCGAGCCGGTCAGCCGGGTCGAGGCCACGAGGGCGGCGCGCGTCACCTCGTACTGGCACACGGCGATCTCGTCCACCGACCCCACAGAGGCGAGGGCGGCGCCGCCCGACGGCTGGGTGAAGGTGTCGGACCCGATCGGGGAGCGAGTCGCGCAGCCGTTGTGGTCCTGGGTGGGGCGGGTGACACTGGCGAGGATTTCCCGCGCCAGGGCGGCCTGATCGTCGGGCCGGACCACCCGGACGTAGGCGTCCCCGATCACGACCTCGTCGGCGCCCCAGCCCTTCGGGAGCGGTGCGGTCGGGGCCTTGCCGAAGCCGAACGCGAGATGCATCGCCAGCCTGCTCGCCGGCATCGCGCCCAAGCACCCGATCGCGCGGATGGGGCCCAGGCCGCGCACCACGTCAACGAAGGGGGCCGTCGGGTAGCTGGAGTCGGCGCACCAGTCGGCGCCCGGCGCCGAGCCGTACCCCCAGTCGTCGGGAACCTGGACGACGACGTCCGCGAAGGATTCGTAGCGCCAGCCCTCGGCGGGCTGGGGGAGCGCGTCGGCCATCCCGCCGCTGCCCTCGGTGTCATTCATCCGCTCGGGGCCGCTGGCGGCGGAGGCCTCGGCGGGGACGGGGGCGCCCGCCGCGGGAACGCCGGCGGAGCTGGCGGTGGCGCCTCCCAGGCCCAGCATCCTCAGCCCCAGGAAGCCGGCTCCGGCGAGCGCCAGCACCGCCGCGGCGGCGACGACGGGTCGAAGCCAGCCGGCGTCGCGGCGCGGTTCGATGACGAGCGGCCGAAAGGGTCCGTCGGCGGCGTGGGTCGCGAACGCGTCCCGGAAGGCCGCCTCCTCCCGGTCGTGGTCGTGGCGGTCAGTCATCGCGGTCCTCCGTGATCCGGGCGCGCAGGGTAGCCAGTGCGCGGTGCACATGTGAGCGGGCGGTGGCCTCCGGGCAGCCCAGGACGTCGGCGATCTCGGCGAAGCTGCGGTCCTCGTAGAACCGCATCACGACGGCGGCCCGCTGCGCCGGGGGGAGGGCGGCACACAGCCGCCAGGCCTCGTCGGCGGCGGCGATCCGGTCGGTCGGATCCGGGACGGAGCCGTGCCACTCGGGGTCGGCGACCGGGACGATTCGGCCGATCTTGCGCCACCGGGAGACGCTGGCGTTGACGATGCTGCGCCGGACGTAGCCGTCCACCGATCCCCGGGCGCTGACCTGCTCCCAGCGTGGGTACAGCCCGATCAGCGCCTCCTGGACGAGATCCTTGGCGTCCTCCGCGTTGCGGACGACGAGGTAGGCGAACCGCTGCAGCGCGACCGAGTGCTCGGCCACGTACGCCTCGAAGGACGTGGCGAGGGCCATCGGCGCCTCCTGGAGTGCGGTCACACCATCAACACGGGCGGACGGGCGCCATTGTTGCAGGTGGCGGCGCGGTGGCGTCCGGTCACCCTCGATGAGCAGGGCGTCCCAGCCCCGCCTGGGGCCGACTCCCGGCGGCCGCGCGCTGCCTGACCGGCCGTGCCGCGTCCACTCCGGGATGGGCCGGGCGGGCCCTATCGTGGGAGGAACCCCCTGAAAGGCGCTCGCGATGCTGCTGGCCGACGACGTGCTTCTGCTCCTCACCACCGACGACGACGGCCGGAACACCATGGGGATGATGGCCGATTACCTGTTGGCGGGGGCGGTGCTGGCGGACCTCGCGCTCGCGGGCAACGTCCGGCTCACCGAGAAGGGGGAGCAGCAGGTCCGCGCGAACCGGGTGGTGGTCGTGCCCGACGCGCCCTGGCCGGCCGACCCGCTGCTCGCGCACGCGCTGACCACGCTGGCCGGGCAGGCCAAGTGGTTCCCCCGGACGACGGTGGAGAAGCTCCGCCCGAACCTTCGCCGCGCCGTCTATGACCGGCTCGTGCGGGCCGAGCTGGTGAGCCGCGACGAGAGCCGCGTGCTGGGGTTGTTCCCGGTCACCCGCCACCCGGCGTTGGACCCGCGCTATGAGGCGGCGCTGCTCGGGCGCCTGGACGAGGTGCTGCTGTTCGGTCGGGAACCGGACGAGCGGGTGGCGGCGCTGATCGCCCTGCTCCACGCCGGCAACGTCCTGATCAAGGTGGTCGATCGCGGTCGCCAGGTCGACCGGCGGGCGGTCAAAGCGCGCGCGAAGGCGCTGCTCGATCAGTACTGGACCGCGGCGGTCACCTACAGGGTGATCCAGTCCGTCCAGGTGGCCGCGGCGTCCGCCGCCGCCACGACGTAGGGCAGGGCCCCCGCATCGGGGGCCGCCCGGGGTCGGTCAGGGGGCGCGCAGGGCGTCGACCACGGCCAGCGCGCGGGGCTCCATGCGCTCCTGGGCGAGCTTGTCGCTCTTCCCGGTGGCGAGGATTCCGACGACCAGGTTGTCCACCACGGCCACCAACGATTGGTCGTAGGAGGTGCCCGAGGGCGACGTGACCCGGCCGACGTAGAAGGCCAGCGGGGCGCCGCGGACCGTCCCGGTGCCGTAGCTGCTGGGCGTGATGCTGACCATGGGTGCCTTGAAAGGCTTGCAGGAGGACACGGTCTTCATCGGGCCCCCCGCCGAGGCCATCGCGGCGGCCGCATCGGGGAAGACGTAGACCACCACGTTCGACTCGTTGCCGGCTGAGCCGAAGTGGGCGCGGTTCGAGACCTCGCCACCCTTGGACGAGGGGGCGGCGCCGCCCGGGCACAGCCCGATGCTGGCGGGCCCGGGGATGGCCGGGGCGGTGCGCTTCAGTCCCGGGAGCACCAGCGACGCCAGCGCCTTGTTCACCTGCGTCAGGGTGTGGGTGACCGGCGCTGCACTCGGGGTCGCGGCGGCGGTGGTGGCGGCCGACTCGCTGGCGGCCGGGCCCGTCGATCCGGCGACCGCGGTGCTCGTCGGGGCGGACGGCGCGGGTGCCCCGGAGCAGCCGACCAGCAGGCAGGCGGCGGACACCGCGGACGCGAGCGCGAGGAGGGGGTGGTGGCGTCTCATGACAGCACTGTAGGCGACCCCCCCGGGTCGCCGGCGGGCCTCAGCCCGCCAGCGTCGCCACCAGGATCGCCTTGATCGTGTGCATCCGGTTCTCGGCCTGGTCGAAGACGATCGAGGCCGGCGACTCGAAGACCTCGTCGGTGACCTCGAACGCCTCGCGCCCGGTCAGGTTCACGATGTCCTGGGCGACGGTGGTGTTGAGGTCGTGGTAGCTCGGTAGGCAGTGCATGAACTTCACGTCCGGGTTGCCGGTGCGCTCCAGCAGCTCCATGGTCACCTGGTAATCGGACAACAGCGCCACCCGCTCGGCCCACGCGTCCTTCGGCTCGCCCATCGACACCCAGATGTCGGTGTGGACGAAGCCGACCCCCGCCACGCCGGCGGCCAGGTCGTCGGTGACGGTGATCCGGGCACCGGTGGCGGCCCCGATCTCGCGGGCCTGGCGAACCAGCGCCGGGTCGGGCTGCAGCGAGGCGGGCGCGACCATGCGGACGTCCATCCCCATCATCGCCCCGGCCATCAGCAGCGAATTGCCCTGGTTGAAGCGGGCGTCCCCGATGTAGGCGAAGGAGATGTCACGGTCGGCCAGCCCCGAGGACTCGCGCATGGTGAACATGTCGCACAGGCTCTGCGTGGGGTGCCAGTCGTCGGTCAGCCCGTTCCACACCGGGACGGTGGCGAACTCGGCCAGCTTCTCCACCGTCGACTGCTTGGAGCCGCGGTACTCGATGCCGTCGTAGAAGCGGGACAGCACGCGGGCGGTGTCGGCGAGCGACTCCTTGTTGCCCATGTGCGCGCCGGACTCGTCGAAGTAGCTGACGTTGGCGCCCTGGTGGTACGCCGCCACCTCGAAGGACGAGCGGGTGCGGGTGGACGGCTTCTCGAAGATCAGCGCCAGCACCTTGCCGCTGAGGCGCGGCACCTCGGTTCCCTCGGCCCGGGCTCGTTTCAGCTGCGCGGCAAGGTCCAGCAGACCCCGCCACTCGGTGGTGGTGAAGTCCGCTTCCTTGAGGAAGTGGCGTCCGCGCAACTGTTCAACCATGGGAGAACTCTGCCAGGCGTGACACACTTCCCCCATGCTCGTTCGTTTTCTAGCCAATGCGGCGGCCATCGCGATCGCCACCTGGTTGATCCCGGGCATCAGCCTCACCAACGCCCAGCCGCAGGATCAGGTGCTCACGATCCTGGGGGTGGCGGTGATCTTCGGGCTGGTGAACAGCCTGGTGAAGCCGCTGTTCAAGTTCGCGGCCGCGCCGCTGGTGCTGCTCTCGCTGGGGCTGTTCCTCATGGTCATCAACGGGGTGCTGATGCTGCTGACGTCCTGGCTGGCCGGCCAGCTCGGGCTGGGCTGGAAGGTGGAGGACTTCGGGTCGGCGTTCCTCGGGGCGCTGCTGGTGTCGGTGGTCAGCTTCGTGTTCAACGCGTTCTTCTCCAACCGGGGTGAGGTTCACCGGTGACCGAGCCGGTCACCGTCATCTTCGTCTGCTGGGGCAACATCTGCCGCTCGCCCATCGCGGAGCGGGTGGCGCAAGCGTGGGCCGAGCGGGAGGGGTTGAACGCGCACATCACCAGCGCCGGCACCACCACCGAGGAGCTGGGCAACCCCATCGATCGCCGCGCCGCCGCCGTCCTGCAGCACGCCGGGTACCGGGGTGCCGGGCATCGGGCGCACCAGATCACCCGGGGCGAGATCCGCGCCGCCGACCTCGTCATCGCCATGGAGGAGCTGCACCGCGCCCAGATGCTGCGCCTGGCCCCCGGCGCCGACATCGCCCTGCTCACCGACTTCGATCCGGACGCCACCCGCGGCGCCGGGATCCCCGACCCTTGGTACGGGCCCCCGTCCGGGTTTGAGGCCACGCTGGCTTCCGTCGAGGCCGCGATGCCGGGCGTGATGGACGCGATCCGCGCCGTCCGCCGCTGATCGTCCGGGCCGCCCCGGTGAAACCGGCGGCCCCGGGGGTGCCCAGCGCGCCCCTTCGGGATGAACGTGGCAGGCTAGGCCCATGCACATCCTCGTTGTCGATGACGACCAGGCCGTTCGCGATTCGCTGGCCCGGTCCCTGCAGTACAGCGGGTACGAGGTGATCACGGCCCACGACGGCGTCGAGGCGCTCGCCCAGCTCGCCGCCGCCCGCCCGGACGCGGTGATCATGGACGTGATGATGCCCCGGCTGGATGGCCTGGAGACCACCCGGATGCTGCGCGCCACCGGCAACGACGTCCCGATCCTGGTGCTGACCGCGCGCGACGCCGTGGGCGATCGCGTGGACGGGCTGGACGCCGGCGCCGACGACTACCTGGCCAAGCCGTTCGCCCTGGACGAGCTGCTGGCCCGGCTGCGGGCGCTGACCCGGCGCTCGCGCCCCACCGAGGAGGCGGGCGTCCACGAAAGCCTGGCCTTCGGCGACCTGACCCTCGACCTGCAGACCCGCGAGGTGCAGCGGGCCGGCCGCCGGATCAGCCTGACCCGGACCGAGTTCGCGCTACTGCAGACGTTCCTGGAGCATCCGCGCCGCGTGCTGGAGCGCGGCTGGCTGCTCAACGAGGTGTGGGGCTTCGACTTCCCGACCACCCCCAACTCGCTCGAGGTCTACATCGGCTATCTGCGCCGCAAGACCGAGGGTGAGGGCGAGGGTCGGCTGATCCATACCGTCCGCGGCATCGGGTACGTGCTGCGCGAGTCCCCGCCGTGATCCGCTGGCTGACCCGGAGCCTCTCCGTCCGGGAACGGCCGCTGCAGGATCGCCTGGCCGTCCTGGTCGCCGTCGCCGTGGCGGGCGCGGTCGCCCTGACGGGCTTCGCCGCGTACCTGATCACGGCGTTCACCGTCTACGACCAGTTGGACACCGAGCTGGCCGACGTCGCGACGATCATGAGCGACTCGCTGTCGGGCGAGCTGGAGAGCATGGGGGGCCTGGACCCCAACGCCATGCGTGCGGCGAACGTGACGGTGATGCTGGTCCGCTCCGACAACCGGACGTTCAGCGCCCCGGGGGCCGCGGCCGCCGACGCCGTCCTGGTGCCCTCGGTGCAGGAGCTCACGGTCGCCCGGATCCAATACGGGTTCTCGGCGCGGACGGGGCTGAGCGCCACCGGGCAGCGGTACCGGATCGTGGCCGTCCCGCTCACCGACGGCCGGGCGTTCTACTCGCTCGTCCTCGGTCGCCCGCTGGCGCCCACGGACGCGATCCTGAGCACCCTGGCGACGTCGCTGCTGGTCTTCGGTGCCCTGGCCGCCGTGGTGGCCGGTGCCACCGGCGCGGTGATCGCGCGCTCGGCGATTCGTCCCATCAACCAGCTCACCGACGTCGTGACCCGGGTGACCGAGACCGACGACCTGACCCCCATCGACGCCCAGGGGTCGGACGAGGTCAGCGACCTGGCGCGCTCGTTCAACGCGCTGCTCCGCAACCTGGCCTCCAGCCGCGAGCGGCAGCGCCGCCTCATCGCCGACGCCGGCCACGAGCTGCGCACCCCCCTGACGTCCATGCGCACCAACGTGGAGCTGCTGGTGGCCGACGAGTCGCAGGGAATGCTGCCGCCGGGGGCGCGCGGCGACATCCTGCGCGACGTGGCCGGCCAGCTCGGGGAGTTCACCACCCTGATCGGCGACCTCGTCCACCTCTCGCGCGACGACTCCGTGCACCCGCACCCGGAGCCGATCGACCTGCGCGACGTCATCAACAACGCCGTGATCCGGGCCAAGCGCCGCGGCCCGGGCCTGAAGTTCGACGTCCGGCTGGAGCCGCTCTACCTCGTCGGCGAACCGGACAACCTGGAGCGCGCGATCACGAACCTGCTCGACAACGCGGTGAAGTTCTCGCCGCCGGGTGGCACCGTCTCGGTGGAGATGGTGGGGGATCGGCTGCACATCTCCGACGAGGGCCCCGGCATCGCGGAGCCCGACCTCGCCCATGTCTTCGACCGCTTCTGGCGCTCGTCATCGGCGCGCAACACCCCCGGCTCCGGCCTGGGCCTGTCCATCGTCGCCCAGACCATCAAGTCCCACGGCGGCTGGGTCAAGGCCGGCCGGTCGCTGTCGGGGGGTGCGCTGTTCACCGTCCGGCTGCCCGGCAGCAGCGTCCCCCCAGGCGAACCCGCGGCCGAGGACGACGACGATGCCACCGTCCTGCTCCCCCGCATCTTCGACTGACGCCCTTTCGGCCGCCAGGACATCGGGGTTCTGCGGTCGCGCCTCCGCGGGCCCACCGGATCCCCCTGAGAACCACGAGTCCTGCGGCGTGACCCGCTCGGCCGCAGAAGTGTCGCCATGAGCCGGGTCCGGCGTCGGGTTCCGGGCCCGGCCGCAGAAGTTGTCTTTCTCAGCCCCCTGTCGGCCGATTTGGCGACAAGTTCGGCGGCCGTGCCCTCGGGTCGGCCCGGCAGCGCCCTGAGAACGACGATTTCTGCGGTCGAGCCGCGGTGGACCGCCCTCGCGGAGGGGCGGCGCCTCGTGTGCGTCCCGACGACCGACGTGTCACGTCCCATCGGCCCGAAGCCCCAGCCCGGCGATCGCCCGACTGCGGCCTCCGCGACCAGAACCCTCCGTCTGCCCCAGCCCGTGGCGGACGTCCGGGGTGGCGGGGCTGCGGCTGGCGCGACACCCGAGGTAATCCGGGGGGCGCACCTCAGGTCAGGCGCGCTCGTCGGCCGGCGTCGGCGGGCCTCCGGGGCGGCCGCGCTGCACCAGGTCCAGCAGCTCGCTCCACGCCTCGATCTTGGTGCGGGAGACCTGTTTGCGGGCGCCGCGATCGATCTCGGCGGCGTCGATGCGCTGCCAGTCCTCGAACGTGGACGGACGCAGCCCCCGGGCGGCCAGGGCGGCCATGCCGGGACGGGGCGTGGTCGTCCCCGCGGAGGCCAGGTCGTCCAGGAGGTGCCGGACGGTCTGGGCGGCATCGGACTTGTTGGTGCCGATGACGCCGATCGGCCCGCGCTTGATCCACCCCACCACGTACTCGCGGGGGCTGCGGGCGCCCGCGGCGTCCAGGACGCGCCCCTCGTCATTGGGGATCACGCCGGCCCCGGGGTCGAAGGAGACCCCGGGCAGCGGCACGGCCCGGTAGCCGATGGCGCGCAGCACGAGCTGCGCCTCGACCACCAGCGGGTCGCCGGCGCCCACGACGCGTCCGTCCTGCAGGGCGGTGCGCTCCAGGACGACCGCCTCCACGGCCCCGTGGCCAAGGATCTCGGTGGGCCGGTGCCAGAACGCCAGGTGCAGGGTCGCGCGCGGGTTCGCGACCGCCGTGGCGGCCGCCTCCCGGAGGACCTGGACGTTGGCGCGGGTGCGGCGGTCGAGGTCGGCGTCGTCGATGGCGTCGAAGTCGCCGTTGATCACGCGCACCTGCACGCCCGGGGTGGTGACCAGCTCCCGGAGCTCGGGGGTGGTGAAGCTGGCGTGGTGCGGCCCGCGGCGGCCGACGATCCACACGTCCGTGATCGCGGTGGCGCGCAGCGCCGCCAGCACCGGCTCGGGCATGTCGGTGGCCGCCAGCGCCGTCGGGTCCTTCAGCAGCATCCGGGCCACGTCCACGGCCACGTTGCCCACCCCGACCGCGACCGCCTGGCGGACGCCGTCCAGTCCCGCCGGGCTCGCGTCCGGGTGGCCCGAGTACCACGCGACGAACTCGCGCGCCGAGCGGCTGCCCGGCAGGTTCTCGCCGGGGATCCGCAGCGGGACGTCCTCGCTGGCACCGGCGGCGTAGATGACGGCGTCGTAGGCCTCGAGCAGGTCGTCCCGGGTGACGTTCCTGCCGAACTCGACCAGCCCGCAGAACCGGACGAGCGGCGACTCGAAGACCCGGGCGAGGGCGGTGGCGACCGCCTTGATGGACGTGTGGTCCGGCGCGACGCCGTAGCGCAGCAGCCCGAACGGCGTGGGCAGCCGATCGAAGATGTCGACCCGGACGCCGCCGGCCACCAGCGCCTGCGCGGCGAACAGCCCCGACGGGCCGGCCCCCACGATCGCCACCACGGGCGGGGGAGGGGATGCGTCCATGCCCGGAGAGTAGTCGCTGACCGGCGCCGCCGTCAGCGACGGCGCGCGGGGCGCTCCGGCAGCAAACATGTGTAAATGTCAGGACATTTCTTGACGTGGCCCGGCGGGCGGTCTTGAATAGGGGGTAAGCCAGTGCACGCCCGCCGTGCCTCAACGTAGAGGGAACCGATGACCACCACTCCCCTGGGGAAGATGTGCCAGGCAGGGCCGACCGTGCTGTGGAACGACTCCGCGGATCCCCTGGAGCTCGCCGAGTCGATCTCGTACGGGGCCGTGGGGGCCACCTGTAACCCGGTCATCGCGCTCGCGGCGATCCGCGCCGACCTGCCGCGCTGGCAGGGGCGCATCGCGGCGATCGCCCAGGAGTTCCCGACCATGAGCGAGTCGGAGATCGGTTGGCGCGTGGTCGAGGAGGTATCGCTGAACGCGGCCAAGCTGCTGGAGCCCGCCTTCGAGAAGTACCGGGGGATCAACGGACGGCTGTCGATGCAGACCGATCCCCGCCGCGCCCGCAGCGCCGACGCCCTGGTCGAGCAGGCGGTGCACTTCGCGTCGTTGGCCCCCAACATCATCGTCAAGGTGCCCGCCACCAAGGTCGGCGTCGAGGCCATCGAGGAGGCCACCTATCGGGGCGTCAGCATCAACGTCACCGTGTCGTTCTCGTCCGCGCAGGCGCTGGTCACGGGCGAGGCGATCGAGCGCGGCCTGCGCCGCCGCGAGGCCGAGGGGCTGGACGTCAGCGACATGGGGCCGGTCGTCACGATCATGGTCGGCCGCGTCGACGACTGGATCAAGGAGGTCTACGCCCGCGAGGAGCTGACCTTCCCGAAGGAGTACCTGGACTGGGCCGGCGTCGCGGTGTTCAAGCACGCCTACGCCGAGTTCAAGCGCCGCGGGCTGCGCGCCCGGCTGCTGTCGGCCGCCTACCGCAACCTGCTGCAGTGGAGCGAGTTCGTCGGCGGCGACGTCGTCCTGTCGCCCCCGTTCGGCTGGCAGCAGAAGATCCAGGCCAGCGGCGCCGACGCCGAGCCGCGCATGGACCTCCCGGTCGCCCCGGAGATCCTGGACGCGCTGAAGACCATGCCGGAGTTCCTGAAGGCCTACGACTACGACGGCCTGGCCAACGACGAGTTCGACGGCTACGGCGCGACCCGCAAGACGCTGCGGCAGTTCCTCGGCGCCGACGAGGAACTCGACCACATCGTCCGCGACGTGCTGATCCCCGCCCCCTGACCCCTCCCGGGGCGACGCCCGGACGCCGCCGCCCGGTGCGCCAGCCCCGACCCCGAACCAAGGAGCCCCGATGACTCAGACCATTCGCCTCACGGTGGGCCAGGCGGTCGTGAAATTCCTCGCCAACCAGTTCTCCGAGCGCGACGGCGTCGAGCAGCGGCTGATCGCCGGAGTCTTCGGCATCTTCGGCCACGGCAACGTGGCCGGGATCGGCCAGGCCCTGCTGCAGGACGAGCTGGGCGAGATGCCGCTCGTGGGCGCCGAGACGCCCGAGGATGCCGAGCGCCTGCCCTACATCCTCGTCCGCAACGAGCAGGGCGGCGTCAACGCGGCCGCGGCTTACGCCAAGACGAAGAACCGGCTGCAGACCTTCGCGGTGACGTCCTCGATCGGGCCCGGCTCGACCAACATGATCACCGGCGCGGCACTGGCCACCACCAACCGGGTGCCGGTGCTGCTGTTCCCCTCCGATATCTTCGTCACCCGGTTCCCCGACCCGGTGCTGCAGCAGCTGGAGGACCCCCGCAGCCTCGACATCAGCGTCAACGACGCGTTCAAGCCGGTCTCCCGCTTCTGGGATCGGATCTCGCGGCCCGAGCAGCTGATCCCCTCGCTGCTGGCCGGGATGCGGGTGCTGGCCGACCCGGCCGAGACCGGCGCGGTCACCATCTGTCTGCCCCAGGACGTCCAGGCCGAGGCCTACGACTGGCCCGTCGAGTTCTTCCGCAGGCGGGTGTGGCACGTGGCCCGTCCGGTGCCCGAGCCGGCGGCGCTGGCCCGGGCGGTCGCGGCGATCAGGGCGTCGAAGCGTCCCCTGGTGGTCTCCGGCGGCGGCACGATCTACGCCAACGGCTCCGAGGCGCTGCGGGCCTTCGCCACCGCGACCGGCATCCCGGTCGCCGACACCCAGGCCGGCAAGGGCGCGATCAACTGGGATCACCCGCTGGCCGTGGGCGGCGTCGGCTCGACCGGCAACTCCGCCGCGAACGCCCTGGCCCGCGAGGCCGACCTGGTGATCGGCCTGGGCACCCGCTACTCCGACTTCACCACCGCCTCGCACACGATCTTCGCGAACCCGGACGTTCGCTTCGTGAACGTGAACGTCCTCGCCTTCGACGCGGCCAAGCACTCCGCCGAGATGGTGGTCGCGGACGCCCGCGAGGCGCTCACCGCGCTGACGGCGGCCCTCGACGGCTGGACGACCGAGGCCTCCTACCGGGAGCGGGTCACCGAGCTGGTCGCCGACTGGGCCAGGGTCACCGACGAGTGCTACCACCGCGAGAACCAGCCGCTCCCGGCGCAGACCGAGGTGTTCGGCGCGCTGAACGAGCTGATGGGGCCCCGCGACGTGGTCATCAACGCCGCCGGCTCCATGCCGGGCGACCTGCAGTGCCTGTGGCGCGCGTCCACCCCGGAGCAGTACCACCTGGAGTACGCGTTCTCCTGCATGGGCTATGAGATCCCGGCCGCGCTGGGCGTGAAGCTCGCCGTCGGGGACGACGCCGAGGTGGTCGCGATCGTCGGCGACGGCACCTACCAGATGCTCCCGATGGAGATCGCCACCATGGCCCAGGAGGGCGTGAAGGTGATCCTGGTGATGCTGCAGAACCACGGCTTCGCCTCCATCGGCGCGCTGTCGGAGTCCCGCGGGTCGCAGCGCTTCGGCACCAAGTACCGTCGCCGCTCCGGCAGCGGCCGCCTCGACGGCGAGAACGTGCCGTTCGACCTGGCCGCCAACGCCGCGTCCTGGGGTGCCGACGTCTTCCGCTGCGACGGCATCGCCTCCTTCCGCGAGAACTACGCCAAGGCGGTCGCCAATGACCGGATCACGGTGCTCTACATCGAGACCAACCTGTACGGCCCGAACCCGCCCGGCTCGGCCTGGTGGGACGTCCCCGTCTCGCAGACCTCCACGCTGGAGTCGACCCAACGGGCGTTCGCCGAGTACGCCGACGAGAAGCAGGCCCAGCGCCACTACCTCTGAGGAGCCTCTCGCCTCGGTGCCCCGCTCCGAGGTTCAGTGGGGCGGAGGCTCCCGCCGCCGCAAGGTCGGGGCTGTCTGCCCGAGAGGCGGTTTGGTCCGGGCGTTCCCTGGTCCTGAGGCTTCCTGCTGTTGAGGCTCTCCCCGGTTGGGCCGCCGCCGCTGTGTGGGGGGCGCCCCCATTTCGTATCCGACACGCCGTGCAGTGGGGGTGCCCGGGGCGGGGCGGCGACGCCCCTGTTCAGGTGGCGTGGTCGCCGGACGCCCAACCCGCAGCGCTCGCTCCGCCGCCCGCGGGAACGACCTACTGGGCGTGGACGGTGACGTCGAAGGCGTGCTGGTCGTAGCGGTAGGCGTGGTCGCCGAACTCCACCGCCACCCCGTTGCCGTCGTAGGCCGTCCGGCTCATCGTCAGCACCGGGTCCCCGTGGGCGAGATTCAGGTAGCGGCGCTCGGCGCTGTTGGGCCGGCGCGCCCCGATGGTCTGGTGGGCCACCGCCATCTGGACGCCCTTGTCGCGCATCAGCTCGTACAGGCCGTGGGTGGTGAGCGCCTCCACGGTGAAGTCGGCGAACATCGGCGGCAGCCAGTTGCGCAGCAGCGCGATGGGCTGGTCGTCGGCGGAGCGGAGCCGCTCGATGAACACCAGCGGCGTCTCCAGGGGCAGCCCCAGGATCTCGGCGGCGCGATCGTCGGTCTTGGCCGTCACCAGCTGCAGCACCCGGGTGGTCGGCTTGCGGCCGCTGCCCTGCAGGTCCTCCAGCAGGCTGGTCAGCTCCTGGCGGCGATGGATCACCCGCGAGGCGACCGTCGTCCCGATGCCGCGGCGCCGGACGAGCAGCCCGCGCGAGACCAGCTCGGCGATGGCCCGCCGCACGGTCGGACGGGACAGCACCAGCCGCTCGGCCAGGGCCAGCTCGTTCTCGAACGGATCGCCCGGTTGCAGCACGCCCTCGTCGATGGCGAGCGTCAGCTGCTGCGCCAACTGGTGGTACAGCGGCACCGGGCTGTTGCGGTCGATGACGACCGGAAGCTGCTTGTACACAATCGCACTGTATAGGACAACGAAGCAAACGTGGCGAATGCTACTTTGTACTAACAAAGCCTTGACGTGACATTCGGCGGCTGCTTGACTGGTCACGACGTCCCTTGAGAGCTCTGGAGGCACCGTGGCCCCGTGGTATCGCCCGGCGGGTAGCACCCGCTCGGCCGGTTTCGAGACCTCGATCGCGCCCGGCGCCGACGGCTGGGCCCACACCGGGCTGAAGGTCGCCGCGCTGGCCGCCGGCGAGTCGGTGAGCCTGGAGACCGAGGGCTACGAGTACCTCGTCCTGCCGCTGGCGGGGGCGGCCGAGGTCGTCATTGAGCACGACGGGGACCGCAGCATGCTGTCGCTGGCCGGCCGCACGGACGTCTGGTCGTCGGCCACCGACCTGGCCTACGTGCCGCGCGACTCCCGGCTCCGCGTCACCAGCCCCACCGGCGGCCGGATCGCGCTGCCGTTCGCCACCGCCGCGCGCGCGTTCCCGGTCGCCCGCATCGAGGCCGCCGACGTCCCCGACGAGCTCCGCGGCGCCGGACGCTGCTCCCGCCAGGTGCGCAACTTCGGCACCCCGGCCACCCTGCCCGGCGCGGACTCGATCATCGCCTGCGAGGTGATCACGCCGGCCGGCAATTGGTCCAGCTACCCGCCGCACAAGCACGACGAGGAGCGTCCCGGCGTCGAGACCTCGCTGGAGGAGATCTACTACTTCGAGCTGCGCGGCGAGCCCGGCGCCCCGGCGGACGCCGCCCCGTTCGGCTACCAGCGCGTCTACGGCACGCCCGAGCGCCCCATCGAGGTGCTGGCGGAGGTCCGCGACCGCGACGTCGTCCTGGTGCCCCACGGCTGGCACGGCCCGGCCATCGCGCCCCCCGGCTACGACATGTACTACCTGAACGTGATGGCCGGGCCCGGCGAGGAGCGGGCCTGGCTGATCTGCGACGACCCGTCCCACGCGTGGGTGCGGGGCACCTGGGACGACCAGAGCGTCGATCCCCGGCTCCCGATGCGCGGCTGACAAGCGCTGACAAGCACAGAAAGAAGAGAGGACCCTTCCGATGACCATCACCGAGGCGGCCACCGCGCCGCAGTCCGCCGCCAGCCTGAAGCGCCTGCGCTACCTGGTCGACAACGAATGGCGCGAGTCGGCGACCGCCACCTACATGCCCGTGATGAACCCGTCGACCGGCGAGCAGATCGCCGAGGCGCCCCAGTGCACGCAGGCCGAGGTGGACGCCGCCGTCGCCGCCGCCGCGCGCGCCTACCCCACGTGGGCCGACACGCCGCTGCCGCAGCGCATCCAGCTGATGTTCCGGTTCAAGCAGTTGCTGGACGAGCACCTGGACGAGCTGTCGGTCATGCTGGCCACCGAGATGGGCAAGGTGCTCTCCGAGGCCCGCGGCGACGTGCTGAAGGCGATCGAGGTCGTCGAGTGTGCCTGCTCGACCCATTACCTGATGCAGGGCGACACCACGATGAACGTCGCCAACGGCTACGACACGGTGTCCTACCGCGAGCCGCTGGGCGTCTTCGTCGGCATCGCCCCTTACAACTTCCCGGCGATGATCCCGATGGGCTGGATGCTGCCGTTCGCGATCACCACCGGCAACACGTTCGTCCTCAAGGCGGCCTCGATGGTGCCGCAGACCTCCATGCGGATGATGGAGCTGCTGATCGAGGCGGGCCTGCCCCGCGGTGTGGCCAACCTGGTCACGTGCAGCCGCGTCGAGGCCGACAGCCTGCTGACCAACCCGGACGTCCGGGGCATCACGTTCGTGGGCTCGACCGAGGTTGGCAAGCACATCTATGCCACCGCGGCCGCCGCCGGCAAGCGCGTCCAGGCGCTCACCGAGGCCAAGAACCACGCCCTCGTCCTGGAGGATGCGGTGCTGGAGCGCTCGATTAAGGGCATCATCAACTCCACCTACGGCTGCGCGGGCCAGCGCTGCATGGCGCTGCCGGTGATCTGCGTCCAGGACTCCATCGCGGACGAGGCGATCGCGATGCTGACCCACTTCGCCGGCGAGCTGAAGCTCGGCCCGGCCTACCTACCGGAATCGCAGCTCGGCCCGGTCGTCACCGCCAAGCACCGCGACTGGGTGGAGGCCTGCATCGCCCGCGGCGTCGCGGAGGGCGCCAACCTCGTCCTGGACGGCAGGGGCGCCAGCGTCGCCGGCTACGACGGCGGCTTCTACGTCGGCCCGACCGTCTTCGACAACGTCCGCCCGGGCAATTTCGTGGGCGACAAGGAGGTCTTCGGCCCCGTCACCTCGATCAAGCGGGTGCGGGACTTCGAGGAGGGCCTGGCGATCATGAACGCCAACGAGTTCGCCAACGGCTCGGTGATCTACACCAGTTCCGGCCGTCACGCCCGCGAGTTCGCCCGCCGCACCCACGCGGGCATGGTCGGCATCAACGTGGGAATCCCGGTGCCGTTCTCCACCTTCCCGTTCACCGGCCACAAGAACTCCTTCTTCGGCGACCTGCACGCCATGGGCAAGGACGGGGTCGCCTTCTTCACCGAGACCAAGGCCGTCACGTCCGTCTGGTTCACCGAGGAGGACTCCGCCAAGAAGGTCTCCACCTGGGACGGCACGCTCACCCGCGGCTGAGCGTTCTCGAGCTGGTCTCGCGCCCAGGTAGCCCCGTCGGTACATAGGTGACCGCAGTCGGTCACTTATGTACCGGGGAAAGCGGCGACGCGGACGCGACCCAGGGCCGGCGCCTTCATCGTGACGAACTGACCCCAAGACGGTCCTTTTCGTCACTATGAGCGGCGCGCGTCGGTGGGGGCGCGAGCCGACCCTGCGCGGCCGTCGCCGCGGCGCGCCGAATTACTCCGAGGACGGACAACGTCCGCGTTCCCACTGGGGTCGCGGCCTCGTCCTCGGAGTAATTCGGCGCGGTCACGGTTCGGCGCCCCCTCCGTCCGGTCCTGCCCGCTGGGGCCACGCCGATCTCATCATCGGTAACTACATTTGGGAAGCGTTCACCACTTTCGTGCAATAGCGCGGCAGCAGAGACGTAAGGCGACAGTAGATACCGATGATGAGATCGGCCGCGAGTCGCGAGCGACGCGGAGAGGTGCCGCTTGTGGGGCTCTTCCGGGCGCCGCGGGAGCCCCGACGGGGTGCGGTGGGCGATGGTAGGTTCCGAGGCGTGGCAGGCATTCTTCAGGGTGAGGTCGACGGCATTCCCACGTTTCATGTCGCGAATTCGAGACCCGTGTTGAGCGCCTCCCTCATCTTCCGCTGCGGCATGGTGGACGAGACCCTGATCACCTCTGGCTGGCTGCACCTGCTCGAGCACCTGGCCCTCCACGGCAGCGCTCCCGCCCACGTGGACGTCAATGGCTCGGTGGGGTTGTTGTTCACCTCTTTGGACGTCTCGGGGGAGCCAGGGGACGTGGCGGCCCGCCTGTCCCGCGCCGCCGAGCGGCTGCACGCCCTCGACCCCCGGGTGGTGTCGCACGAGCTCCAGGTGCTCTCCGCCGAGCAGCGGATGCGGCCGGCGGGGCCGTTCGTCGACGCGCTGCTGTGGCGTTACGGGGCCAGGGGTGCGGGCCTTCGCGCCTACGGCGAGCCCGGGCTGTCGCGAGCCACGCCCGAGGCCCTGGGCGAGCTGGCGGCCCGGGTCTTCACCCGGGGGAACGCGGTCCTGTGCCTGTCCGGGCCGATTCCGCCCGGCCTGCGCTTCGACCTCCCGGACGGTGATCGGATCCCGGTACCGCCCCTCGAGCCCCTCGATCAGCCGGTCCCCTCGGTGTACCACCATCCTCACGACAGCGTCATCCTGACCGGCCTGGTGCCGCGGACCGTCGCGGCCGTGGCCGCGACGAGCATCCTGGCCGCGCGCGTGGTGGAGGGGCTGCGCCACCGCCAGGGGCTCGCCTACTCGCCGGGGGGAACCTACGAGCCCCTGGGTCCGGACGAGGCCGTCGCCGCCGTGTGGGCGGACCTGGCCCCGGCCAGCGCCACGGCCGCCTGGTCCGAGATCGCCCGGGCGGTTCGAGCCGTGGCCGCCGACGGGCCCACCGAGGCCGAACTCGCTGAGCACGTCAAGGCGGCTCTGCTCCAGGCCTCCGACCCGCTGGCACTGCCTGGCCAGGCCTGGGCGGCGGGCCGGGATGAGCTTCTCGGCCGTCCGACCCACGACGACGATCAGCTGAGCAACGAGCTGGAGGCGCTCACCATCGACCAGGTGGCGGACGCGGCGCAGCGGCTGGCGGCAAGCCGGATGGTGGGTGTTCCGAGCACGGTCACCGTGGATCCAACCAAGCACGCCTACCTCCAGGTGTCCGAGGATCCGCCGATGCCCGGCCGAACCTTCCGGCCGCGGGCCGGCTCGCTTGGGCTGACGCGGACCAAGTCCCGGGTGGTGGTCAACGGCGTGTTCCTGCAACGGGTGGCCCAGGACTCGCACGTCACCGTCAACCTGTCCGAGGTGGAGGGGGTGTTGGCCTGGCCGGACGGCGCCCGCCGACTGATCCGCCCGGATGGGTACGCCGTCCACCAGGAGCCCTCGCTGTGGCGCCGCGGTCAGGAGCTCACCGACTGGATCGACGGCCAGGTGGCGCCCGAGCGGATCCTGAGGCTCCCCTCGCGCAAGGCGGACGAGATCCCGCGACCGCTGGCCCCCTTGGAGCGGTTGGCGGCGTTCAGGAACTGGTCGCTGGTGCTGACCCTGGTGGCGCTGCTCGTCGTTCTCATCGGGGCGGCAGTGTTGGAGCGGCTCCCGGCCGGATCGGCCTGGATGATCATCCCCGTCGTCGTGATCTTCGCCGCGGCCATGGTCGTGGCCCGCGGGAGCGATCGCCGAGGCTAGGGCCGCGCCGAGGTAGCCGGTGAGCCGAACGATCCGGCTTCGGGCCGCAGGAGCCCCACCCGGACGGACGGGGGGAGACGCGCCGGGGCCGCCTTGACGGCCCCCGTCCACACCCCTAGTGTTCTTTTGTAAGGACATTGTGACGTCCACCACAGGCGCAACGAAGCGCCCCGTCCCGAAACGAGAGCCCATGCTTCGTCTTGCGATCATCGGTGCCGGCCGCATCGGCCAGGTCCACGCCCGCACCATCGCCGCCCACCCCGGGGCCGAGCTGGCCCTGATCGCCGACCCGGTGCCGGGCGCCGCCGCCACCGCGGCCGCGGCCTTCGGGGCCCGCGCCACCGAGAACGTGGCCGACGTCTTCGCCGACGACGGCGTGGACGCGGTCGTCGTCTGCTCGCCGACGCCCTATCACGTCGACCAGATCATGGCCGGCGTCGCGGCCGGCAAGGCCGTCCTCACCGAGAAGCCGGTCGACCTGACCGTGGCGCGCGTGGACGAGTGCCTGGCCGCCATCAAGGGCCGGGAGCACCGCGTGATGGTCGGCTTCAACCGCCGCTTCGACCCGGGCGTCCTGGAGCTGAAGCGCCGCGTCGACGCCGGCGAGATCGGCGCGCTGCGCCAGCTCACCATCATCAGCCGCGACCCGGCCGCCCCGCCCGCGCAGTACCTCACCAACTCGGGCGGCATCTTCCGCGACATGACCATCCACGACCTCGACATGGCCCGGTTCCTGCTCGGCGACTTCGTCTCCGTCCACGCCTCGGGTCACGCCTGGAACGCCGACATCGGCGAGATCGGCGACATCGACACCGCCGCCCTCACCCTCACCACCGCGGACGGCGCCACCTGCACCATCCTCAACAGCCGCCAGTGCGCGGCCGGCTACGACCAGCGGATGGAGGCGTTCGGCCCGCTCGGCTCGCTGGAGACCAAGAACCTGCGCTCGACCGGCGTTACCTTCAGCGGCGCCGCGGGCACGGATGCGGCCGGTCCGTTCCTGCCGTTCTTCCTGGAGCGCTACGCCGACGCCTACCGCAACGAGCTCGACCACTTCATCGGCTCGATCGTCGGCGGCAACGCCCCGTCCCCCTCGGTGCTGGACGGACGGGCCGCGCTCGTCCTGGCCGACGCCGCCGCCACCTCCGTCACGACCTCGACCGTCGTCGCCCTCTGATCGTCCCGCCACCAGATCCGCCACAAAGGAGTGCACCCATGACCGAATCCAAGGCCGTCAATGAGGCCAGCCCCCGCTACAGCAAGCTGACCATCGGCGTCTGCCCCGACCAGTGGGGCGTCTGGTTCCCCTGGGACGAGAAGCAGATCGCCTGGGACGTCGCCCTGGCCGAGATGGCCGAGGCCGGCTTCTCCGTGATGGAGACCGGCCCGCACGGCTACTTCCCGACCAACCCGCGGCTGCTCAAGGCGGCCATGGACGAGTACGGCTTCAGGGTCGTCGCCGGCACCGGCTGGGGCATCCTGCACAAGGCCGAGGCGTGGGCCGACACGGAGGCCTTCTTCCGCTCGGTCGGCGAGACCCACGCCGCGATCGGGTCGGAGTACATCGTCCACTTGCCCCCGATGTTCCGCGACGAGAAGACGGGCCTCTACACCGACGACAAGGTGCTCAGCACCGAGGCCTGGAACCTCTACATCTCCAACGCCGACCGCCTCGGCAAGATCATGAAGGAGGACTACGGCCTCAAGATGGTGCTGCACCCCCACGGCGACAGCCATATCGAGACCCCCGAGGACATCGACCGGATCTTCCAGGCCACCGACCCCGAGTACGTCGGCTTCTGCCTCGACACCGGCCACATCGTCTACGGCCAGGGCGACCCGATGGAGCTCTGCCGCAAGTACCCCGAGCGGATCGACTACGTCCACATCAAGGCGATGGATCCGGGCCTGGTCAAGCAGGCCCACGACGAGGATTGGCCGTTCGTCAAGGCCGTCCACGCGGGCTGCTCGGTGGCCCCGCCCGAGGGCGAGCCCGACATGCACGACCTGATCGAGGCGCTCGCCGACCTCGACAAGGAGCTGTACGTGATCTGCGAGCAGGACATGTACGGCTGCGCGAAGGACTACCCGTTCCCCAACGCCGTCAAGACCCGCGAGTACCTGGCCAGCCTTGGGCTCGGCCTCCAGTAGGCCCCCGGACGTGCGAGAGTCGGGTCGGTCGGGTTGTTCCCGGCCGGCCCGATCGTCGTCTCCGGGGGTGCCCGGGGGCGGCGTCAGCGTCCGGCTCCCGAGCCCTCAGGTCACGCTTTGATAAAGCGAGCCGGTTGTAATGTCCAAATGTCTTGACAAGGTTCGTGGGTCCGCATAGCGTCCTCACCAGACGTGATCGACGACCACAGGGGTTCGTCGAAACGCTCGCAGACCTGTCCCTCACAGAGAAGAGAGAACATGGCAATCAAGTCCGGACTGAAGCTGGCGGCCGTCGCGCTCGCCGCGTCCAGCCTGTTCGCGGCCTGCAGCTCCGCTGCCGCCCCGAGTGCCTCCACCAGCGGCTCGGCCTCCGCGCCCGCCGCGACGGCCAAGAAGATCGGCGTCACCTTCCCGATCCTCGACCAGTTCCTGCAGAAGGTCGCCGACGGCATCACCGCCGAGGCCAAGGCCAAGGGCGCCGAGGTCACCATCGTCGCCGCCGACGAGCAGACCGATAAGCAGCTCGGCCAGGTCGAGAACTTCATCTCGCAGAAGGTCGACGCCATCATCGTCATCGCCGTCGACACCGACGCCGCCGGCCCGATGACCGAGAAGGCCCAGGCCGCCAACATCCCGCTGGTCTACGTCAACCGTCGCCCGGCCGACCTGCCCGAGACCGTCCCCTACGTGGGCTCGGACTCCCTGGTCTCCGGCACGCTGGAAATGACCGAGCTGGCCAAGCTGGCCGGCGGCAAGGGCAACGTCGTCATCCTGCAGGGCGACCCGGCCAACGAGGCCGCCGTGCTGCGCACCAAGGGCTGCGAGGACGTCGTGGCCAAGAACCCGGACATGAAGGTCATCAAGAAGGCGACCGGCATGTGGGCTCGTGACAAGGGCCAGTCCGTGATGGAGAACTGGCTGCAGTCCGGCGACGACATCAACGTCGTCTGCGCCAACAACGACGAGATGGCGCTCGGCGCGATCAACGCGATCAAGGCCGCCAACAAGAAGCTCGGCGCCGGCGGCATCCTCGTCGGTGGCGTTGACGCCACGGCCGATGCCCTCGCCGCGCTGAAGGCCGGCGACCTGGCCACCACCGTGTTCCAGGACGCCTCGGGTCAGGGTGGCGGTGGCGTGGACGCCGCGCTGAAGCTCGCCGCCGGGGAGACCGTTCCCGGTTACGTCGACATCCCCTACGTCCTGGTCACCCTGGACAACATGGCGGACTTCGAAGGCAAGTGAGCCGCCGGGATGACGCAGGTCATCCCCTGGAGTCACTGACTGCAGGTGCAGGGGATCCGGGGTATCGCGGGTCCCCTGCACCACTTCCGCGGCACGTCGACGTGCTGACATGCTGCAAGAACACCCACCCACCAGCACAGACGAAGAGGTCTTTCATGACAGATGAGTTCCTGTTGCGGATGCAGGGCATTTCCAAGTCCTTCCCCGGCGTCCAGGCCCTCGACGGCGTGGACCTCGAGGTTCGGCCGGGCACCGTCCACGCCCTGATGGGCGAGAACGGCGCCGGCAAGTCGACGCTGATGAAGGTGCTCATCGGGATGTATACCCCCGACAGCGGCAGCATCACCTTCGATGGCAGCCTCGTCACCATTCCCGACACCAAGACCGGGCTCGGCCTGGGCATCTCGATGATCCACCAGGAGCTCTCGCCCGTCCCCGAGATGACGGTCGCCGAGAACATCTGGCTCGGACGAGAGCCCCTCGGCGCCGCCCGGCTCATCGACTACAAGAAGATGAACGCCGACACCCTGGCGCTGTTCCAGCGCTGGGAGATCGACATCAACCCGCGGGCCACGATGCGCACCCTCAGCATCGCCCAGACCCAGATGGTGGAGATCGCGAAGGCGATCAGCTTCAACGCCAAGATCATCATCATGGACGAGCCCACCTCGGCCATCACCGAGCGCGAGGTAGACCACCTGCACCGGATGATCCGGGAGCTCAAGGCCACCGGCACCGCGATCGTCTACATCACGCACAAGATGGACGAGGTCTTCAAGATCGTCGACTACGTGACCGTCTTCCGCGACGGCAAGCTCGTCGGCACCTACCCCGCCTCGGAGCTGAACCGCGACAAGCTGATCACCCTCATGGTGGGACGCGAGCTCACCAACATGTTCCCCAAGCTGGAGGCGGAGATCGGTGAGGTCGTCCTCAGCGTCCGCAACCTCAATCGGGGCACGGTCGTCCGGGACGTCAGCTTCGAGCTGCGGGCCGGGGAGATCCTCGGCTTCGCCGGGCTGATGGGGGCCGGCCGCACCGAGGTGTTGGAGACCCTGTTCGGGATCGCGAAGGCCGACAGTGGCGAGATCGTCGTCCACGGCAAGCCGGTCACGATCAACGAGCCCAAGGACGCGATCGACGCCCACATGGGGCTGTTGACCGAGGACCGCAAGCTCACAGGCATCATGGGCGTCCTGTCGGTGCGGGACAACATGATCATGGCCGCGCTGCCGCGCTACAGCCCCAACGGGTTCCTGCAGCGCAGGCGCATCGAGACCGACTGCGAGGAGCAGCGCCAGGCGCTGGCCACCAAGACCCCCTCGCTCGATCAGCACATCCAGAACCTGTCCGGCGGCAACCAGCAGAAGGTGCTCATCTCGCGCTGGCTGCTGACCCTGCCCGAGATTCTGATGATCGACGAACCCACCCGCGGCATCGACGTGGGCGCCAAGTCGGAGATCCACCGCCTGATGTCAACGCTCGCCCAGCAGGGCAAGGCGATCATCATGGTCAGCTCGGAGATGCCGGAGGTTCTGGGCATGAGCGACCGCGTCATCGTGATGCACGAGGGCCGGATCAGCGGAATCGTTGATCGGGCCGACGCCACCCAGGAAAAGATCATGGAGCTCGCCACCGGGCCCGACGAAGCAGCGGCCTGAAAGGACCAGCATGACCACTCAACCCCAGGTGACCCGCGCCTTTGATACGGCCGGTTTCCTCAAGAAGTACGCGATCATCGGCATCCTGCTGCTGTTCGTCATCGCCCTGGCGGCCCTGACCGGCGGCAAGTTCCTGCAGGCGCAGAACCTCATCAACGTCATCCGGCAGGTGTCGGCCATCGGCATCATCGCGATCGGCATGACCTTCGTCATCATCGCCCGCGGCATCGACCTGTCGGTCGGCTCCATCCTGGCGGTGTCGGCGGTGGTCGCCTCCAGCCTGGCGCAGCTGCCGGACGCGTCCAACAAGATGTACCCGGGCCTGGTGCTGCCGGCCATCGTCGGCATCCTCGCCGGCCTGCTCGCCGGGGCGGCCCTCGGCTTCATCAACGGTGCCCTGGTCGCGGGCTTCAAGATCGCCCCGTTCATCGCCACCCTGGGCATGATGACCGCGGCCCGCGGCCTCGCGCTGATCTACTCCGGCGGTCGGCCGCTGTCCAAGCTGGCCCCGGACTACAACTGGGTCGGCCAGGGCGACATCCTGTTCCTGCCGGTGCCGATCGTCCTGTTCGGGATCGTCGCGGTCCTCGCCCACCTGGCGCTCACCCGGACGCGCTTCGGCCGCCACGTCTTCGCCTACGGCGGCAACGAGCAGGCCGCCCGGGTCTCGGGCATCAACATCGCCCGGATCAATGTCGGCATCTTCACCCTGACGGGCCTGCTGGCCGGCCTCGCCGGCGTGATCCTGTCGGCCCGCATCGGCTCGGGCAACCCGCAGCTGGGCACCGGCATCGAGCTGGACGCCATCACCGCGGCCGTCATCGGTGGCACCTCGTTCGCCGGCGGCATCGGGACGATCTGGGGCACCATCGTCGGCGCCCTCATCATCGGCATCATCAACAACGGCCTCGACCTGATGAACGTCTCCCCGTTCATGCAGCAGGTGGTCAAGGGCATCATCATCGTCCTGGCCATCATCATCGACGAGCGCAAGAACCGCTGACTCGATGACCACCCAGGGGCCTGCGTCCGCCACGTCGGCCGCGGGCCCCTCGTCACGCCACCCGCGAAAGGACCTGTCAATGACGACATCCAACCAGCGCCGCACCCTCGGGGTGGGCGTCATCGCCTTCGGCTGGATGGGACGGCTGCACGCCCGGGGCTACCGGTCGCTGTCCGAGCGCTACCCCGAGCTCGGCGTCCGCTGCGAGCTCGTCTCGTGCGCCGACACCGTCGCCAAGAACCGGAACGAGGCCGTCGACGGGTTCGGGTTCGCCCGCGCCGTGGCCGACTACCGCGAGCTGCTGGCCGACCCCGAGGTCGAGGTGGTCAGCATCTGCGCCCCCAACTTCCTGCACCACGAGATCGCGCTGGCTGCGGTCGCCGCCGGCAAGCCGTTCTGGATCGAGAAGCCGATGGGGGTCTCGGCCGCCCAGAGCGCCGAGATCGCCCGGGCCGCCGAGGCGGCCGGGCTGATCACCGCCACCGGGTTCAACTACCGGCACCAGCCGCCGGTGCAGCAGGCCCGCGCCCTGATCCGCTCCGGCCAGCTCGGACGGATCACCAACGCCCGCGTCTGGCTGATCGCCGACTACGCCGCGTCCCCGGACGGCGCGTTCACGTGGCGCTACACCCGCGAGCAGGCCGGCGCCGGCGTCGTCGGTGACCTGCTCAGCCACGGCGCCGACCTGGCGCAGTACCTGGTGGGCCGGATCGCCCAGGTGACCGCGATGACCGACATCTTCGTCCCGACCCGCCCGGTGCCGCTCGGGGTGGCCGTCGGTCACGGCGCGGTCGAGCTCAGCGACGAGCGCCGCGAGGTCGAGAACGAGGACTACGTGGCCGTCCTGGCCCGCACCGACGACGGGGTTCCGGTGACGCTCGAGTCGTCGCGGGTCAGCCACGGCCCGCGCGCCGAGTACGTGATCGAGGTCTACGGCACCCAGGGCTCGGTGCGCTGGAACTTCGAGCACCCGCAGCACCTGCAGGTGCTGTTGGACGGCGACGGTCCGCACGGCTACCGCTCGGTGCTCTCGGGCATGGCGGACGGCGACTACGGCCGCTTCCAGCCCGGCCCCGGCATGCACCTGAGCTTCGACGACTCCAAGGTGATCGAGGCCAGGCAGTTCGTCGAGTCGGTGCTCACCGGTCGGCAGCTGGCCCCCTCGGCGGCCGACGCCTGGTCCGCCGCGGAGGTGGACGAGGCCGTCGTCGCCTCGGCCGCGGACGGCCGCTGGCATCCGGTGGCCAGGGTCGAGGGCCCCACCACCATCGACGCCTGACCGCGGTGCGTGGACTCCCGGCCCCGACGATGGCGGGGCCCTACGATGCCAGCGTGGCGATTCCAGCGATGTTGCAGCCCCCGGCGTGGTCCGACCGTTCGACCGGGGTGGTGTTTCGCCTCTGGCTCGGTAGCTCGCTGATGCTGTTCGAGGAGCTGGCGCTGATTCGCTGGCTCGGGTCGAACATCGTCCACCTGTCGTACTTCTCCAACTTCGTGCTGCTGGGCTCGTTCCTGGGCATCGGTGCGGGCTTCCTGATCTCGCGCAAGAACTGGTCGCTGTTGGCGCTTTCCCCGGTGCTCTTGGCGTTCACCGTCGGCCTGGTGTGGGCGTTCCCGGTCACCATCAACCGTGAGGGCGGCGACATCATCTATTTCACGTCGCTGGTCACCACGGGGCCGCCGGCGTGGCTGGTGCTGCCGCTGGTCTTCGTCCTGGTGGCGGCAATTCTGGCGGGGCCAGCCGAGGCGGTCGGGCGCTGTTTCGGCAAGCTGGACAACCTCAATGCCTATCGCTGGGACCTGATTGGGTCGCTCACCGGCATCACCGCGTTCTCGCTGCTGTCCTACCTGCAGGCGCCCTCGCCGGTGTGGGGCGTCCTGGTGTCGGCGGCCTACCTGGCGCTGCTCTGGGGTCCGCGCGGGTTGCTGACGGCCGTCTCGTCTGCCGCGCTGATCTTCGTCCTGGTGAGCGAAATGCTCGTTCCCGGGACGTCCTGGTCGCCTTACTACAAGGTGCACGTGAACCAGGTGGGGGACTACAACGGCAAGGCGCTGAACCTGATCACCGTCAACGGCGTGCCGCACCAGCTGATGGGGTCGGCCGAGTTCAAGCTGACCGCCGCCGAGGAGCAGTACCGCACCCCCTACGAGCGCCGGGTGGACGCGCCGCTGCGCAACGTCCTGATCATCGGGGCCGGGTCGGGCTCGGACGTGGCGATCGCGCTCACCAAGGGCGCCGAGCATGTGGATGCGGTCGACATCGACCCGCGCATCATGCAGCTGGGGGCCGAGCTGCACCCCGATCACCCCTACGACGACCCGCGGGTGACCCGGCACGTCAATGACGGCCGGGCGTTCCTGCAGTCGACCGACACCACGTACGACCTGATCCTGTTCGCGCTGCCCGACTCGCTGGCGCTGGTGAACGGCGCCTCGCAGATCCGGCTGGAGTCGTTCCTGTTTACCGACGAGGCCCTGGCCTCGGCGCGGGCGCACCTCACCGACCAGGGTGTCTTCGCCATGTACAACTACTACCGCGAGGGCTGGCTGATCGACCGGCTGGGGCACACCGCCGAGACCGCGTTCGGGCACGCCCCGTGCATGGACCTGTTCGCCGCCCACCAGGCGGTGGTGACCGTGGCCAAGGACCCGGCGAACCAGAACTGCGGGCCCGAGAATCACGTCATCGGCGCGGACGTGATCGCCCCCGCCACCGACGACGCCCCGTTCCTGTACTTCAAGGGCGGCTTCATCCCCGGCGAGTACCTCTGGGTGCTGGCCGGCATCCTGGCCATCTCGGTGCTGACCGTCCGGATTCTCGGGGGGAAGTTCTCCGGGATGCGGCCCTACGCCGACCTGTTCTTCATGGGCGCGGCGTTCCTGCTGCTGGAGACCAAGAACATCGCCACCTTCGCGCTGCTGTTCGGCACCACGTGGCTGGTGAACGCCCTGGTGTTCGCCGGCGTGCTGCTCGTCGTGCTGGCGGCGGTCGAGGTGACCCGGCGCTTCAAGACCCCGCCGTTGCCGGGGGTGTTCGGCGGGATCGCCGCCTCGCTGCTGGTGGCCTACCTGGTGCCGCCGGAGGTGCTGCTGCCGCTGCCCATGGTGCCCCGGCTGGCGGTGGCGGTGGTGCTGATGTTCCTGCCGATCTTCCTGGCCAACATCGCCTTCGCCAAGCGCTTCGCCGCCTCCGACTCGTCCCAGGCCGCCTTCGGCATCAACCTGCTCGGCACCATCGTCGGCGGCTGCCTTGAGTACGGCGCCCTGCTCACCGGCTACCGCAACCTGCTGATCGTCGTCGGCGTGCTCTACCTGCTCGCGTTCCTGCTCAAGCCGCGCGAGGCCTGACGGCTGCGTCCATCGGGATCGTCCGTCACGCGCGGTGGCGGCGGACGAACTCCTTGCGGGCGTAGCTGCCCAGCACGTAGGTGAAGTAGCCGTCCGCGGCGGCGCCGACCCCGCCCCCGACCAGGGGGATCCGCTTGGCGAGGAAGACGCCCAAGTGCTTGCCGCCGACCTTCGTGGCGAGGTCGCCCATGACGCGCTCGCTGACCTGGCGATCGAGCAGCGCGTCGTAGACCGGCGCGGTCGCGATCCCCATCGGGGTGCTCGGCAGCGTGCCGGCCGCGACCTGGCGGCGGACCTCGTCCTCGCCCAGCATGGCCAGCGCCAGCGCCGTCCGCACCCGCCGGTCGTCGATGTCGTAGCCGCGCAGGTGGGCGATGGCGGCCAGCATCCGGATCTGGACGATGGCGACCCCGGCCAGGTTCGTGGGCAGGGCGATCGCGACGGTGGCCAGGCCGCCCAGGTTGGTGACGAAGCCCTGTGCCGAGGCGTAGCTGACGTGCTGGCGGAGTAGGAAGTCGACCGCCGCGTCCCGGTCGCCGCGGGACTGCAGCGCCTTTGCCGCGGACGTCTTCACGCTGGGCAGTGCGCCCATGCCGTCGATCGCGTACTCGAAGAGCTGTCGCAGCACCCCGCCGGCCACCTCGGGCGCGCGGCGCACCAGGTTCTTGCCGGTGTCCCCGGTCTCTGACATCGATCCTCCTGGCAGGGCTGCGCCCTCCAGGCTACCCAGGCGGCGGCGCGTCCGGCATCGGGGGTGGCCCTGAGGAATGCCGAGGCCGCGATGGCACAATCGGGGCGTGGTGTTCTCGGGCGTCTTCGGACCGGCCGAGCTGTGGCCTGCCCAGGACCTGATTGCGGTCTCGGACGAGTTCGACGCCCCCCTCGTGCTCGCCGCCTACCTCAGCGGGGTGTTCCCGATGCCGCTCCGCGACGCGGGGTTCGCGCCCCAGATGAGCTGGTGGTCGCCGGTGCAGCGCGGGGTGCTGACCCCCGACGGGCTGCGGGTGCCCCGCTCGTTGCGGCAGTCCGCCAAGCACTACCGGGTGACCTTCGACGAGGCGTTCGACGAGGTGCTGCGCCGCTGCGCGGACCCGCGTCGTCCGCACGGCTGGATCGACGCCGACATCATCGAGGTCTACACCGAGCTGCACCGGCAGGGCTATGCGCACTCCGCGGAGGCGTGGACGCCGGACGGGCGGCTCGCCGGCGGCCTGTACGGCATGGGCCTGGGTGGCCTGTTCGCGGGGGAGTCGATGTTCCACGACCCGGTCATCGGCCGGGACGCCTCGAAGGTGGCGCTGGTGGCCCTGGCCGAGCTCCTGGCCAGCGACGACGAGGAGCGGCTCATCGACGTCCAGTGGCAGACCCCGCACCTGGCCAGCCTCGGCGTGGTGGCCATCGACCGCGACGAGTACCTGGCCGCCCTCGGGGAGGCGCTGCGGCTGCCGCCGCCCCCCTGGCCTGGGTCGGTTGGCAAGACGTGGCCCTCCAGCCACAATGGGTGGTTTCCAGCGACCCCCTGAGGAGGGCCATGCGCAAGGTCACCGCTCACCTGTTCAGCTCCCTGGACGGCGTCGTGTCGGCCCCGCATCTGTTCCAGTTCGACGCGTTCGGCGAGGAGGAGGGCGCCGCCATGGGCAAGGCGCTCGCGCCCATCGACGAGGCCGTGATGGGGCGGATCGCCTACCAGGAGTGGGCCGACTACTGGCCCTCGGCAACCGACGGTGGCTTCGAGGAGTTCATCAACCCGCTACGCAAGCACGTCGCCACCACCACGCTGAGCGACCCGCTGACCTGGGAGAACTCGTCGGTGATCGACGGCGACCTGATCGACTTCGTCCGCACCCTCAAGGAGGGCGAGGGCGGCGAGATCATGCTCGTGGGCATCTCGGTGATCCGGCAGCTGTTCCTCGCCGGGCTGGTGGACGCGCTGTCTCTCACCGTTCATCCGGTGGTGGCCGGCGCCGGGACGAGGCTCTTTCCCGAGGGCACCGACGTCACCCGGCTGGAGCTGATCGACAGCCAGACCACCTCCCTCGGCAACGCGATGCTGACCTACCGCCTGAAGGGGTAGGTCGATGCCGGAGATGCCGGAGGTCGAGGCCCTGCGCGCCTTCCTCGATGAGCACCTGGTCGGCCGCACCATCGCCCGCACCGAGCTGCTGGCCTTCAGCGCGCTGAAGACCTACGCGCTGCCGCTGAGCGCGCTGCACGGCACCGAGGTCGAGCAGGTCACCCGGCGCGGCAAGTTCATCGGGATTCTCACCGGCGGCGGCTGGCTGTCGTTCCACCTGGCGCGGGCCGGTTGGCTCACCTGGAAGGACCAGCTGCCGGCCACCCCGGCCCGTCCGGGCAAGGGGCCGCTGACATTCCGGCTCGTGCTGGAGGACGGCTCCGGCTTCACGCTCACGGAGGCCGGCACCCAGCGCAAGCTCGCCCTCTACGTCACCGCGTCCCTGGACGAGGTGCCCGGCATCGTCACCCTCGGCCCCGACCCGCTGGCTGACTCCTTCGACCGGGCGGCGCTGGACGCCATCCTTGGGCGGGCCGGCCGCGCCCAGCTGAAGGGCGTGCTGCGCGACCAGCGCGTCCTGGCCGGGATCGGCAACGCGTACTCCGACGAGATCCTGCACGCGGCCAGACTCAGCCCGTTCAAGCCCTGCACGGGGCTGGACGAGGGGGAGCGGCAGCGGCTGTTCGAGGCCATCAAGGACGAACTGGGCGGCGCCGTCCAGCGCTCGGTGGGCCTGGCCGCCAAGGAGCTCAAGGGTGAGAAGAAGATCGGGCTGCGGGTGCACGGCAAGGCCGGGCAGCCCTGCCCGGTGTGCGGCACCGCGGTCGCGGAGGTGTCCTTCGCCGACTCGTCCCTGCAGTACTGCCCGACCTGCCAGACCGGCGGTAAGCCGCTGGCCGACCGCCGCCTGTCCCGGCTGCTGAAGTAGCCTCGCCGGCTCTCAGCGGTACGAAACGGACCGACTGCGGTCACTTATGTACCGCTGCAGGGCGGTCGGGTGGCGATGTGGTCGCCGAGGGTAGCCTCGGAGCGGGACGAGCGAACGGAGACCGCGATGAGCTGCCGCGAGTGGCTGGAGGCCAGGACGGCCGGGCTGAGCGCCACGGACGTGGTGCTGCTGAAGTGGAGTTGCGTGGCCGCCGGCATCTGGCTGGCGCAGTCCTTGCCGGCGCTGCGGCGGGTCGACCGCCGCCTCGTCGCCGTCGCCTGCCTGGCCTTGGCCGCGAAGCCGGCGATGACCGTGCTCGGCGGCCCCGGGGGATGCTGCGCGCCAGCGGGCACCGAACGCCCCTAGCCGCGGGGCGATTTCCCCGGATCCACCCCGGGCACCCGGCCGGACTGTTACTGAATAACAGTTAGTTGCTAACGCTGACCCATGGTCAGGGGAGAGGACACCCGCGAGCGGCTGCGCCAGACGGCGCTGCAACTGTTCAGCGAGCAGGGGTACGACGCCGTCACGGTGGCCCAGCTGGCCCGGGCCGCGGGCGTGTCGCACATGACGTTCTTCCGGCACTTCGCCACCAAGGAGGCGGTCGTGGTGGACGACCTCTTCGACCCCATGATCGCGGCGGCCATCGCCGCCCAGCCGCTGGCCTGGCCCCCGTTGCGGCGGGCCGCGCAGGGGTTGTCGGCCGCCCTCGAGGACGAGCAGGCAGGCGCCGAGCTGCGATCCGTCGCGTTCGCCCAACGGATCGGGCTGGTGGCCTCGACCCCGTCGCTGCGGGGCGCGGTCTGGGCGGCCTCGCAGGCCACCGAGGACGCGATGGCCGGGGTGTTGAGCCTGCCCACGGTGTCCCCATCGGCGGCGAGGGCGGCGGCCGGCGCCGTGATGGGAGCCGCGACGGCGATCCTGCTGGCCTGGGCCGGCCGCGCCGAGGGTCAGGGCCCGGGCGTGCCGGCGGATCAGGCGCTGCGGGACGGGTTGTCGACCCTCCTGGGGGAGACCCCGTGACCGAGGCGCTGCAGCTGCACGGGGTCGTCGTCCGGCTCGGCGGCGGGCTCCTGCTGGACGGCCTCGACCTGACCGTCGGCGCGGGCGAATGCCGGGCGCTGGTGGGGCTCAACGGGGCCGGCAAGACCACCGCGCTCCGCGTGATCCTCGGGATGCTCGTCCCGGAGGTCGGCCAGGTCTGCATCCTCGGGCACCCGGTCGCGTCGGCACCGCGGGCGCCGTGGGGTGGCGTGGGCCACCTCGTCGAGTCGCCCTTCTGCTACCCGGAGCTGACGGCCCGGGAGAACATCGAGTGCGCCGCCGCCCTGCACGGCGCGGACCCCGGGCGCACCCGCGTCGTCGCCGCCCGGATGGCGGCCGCCCTGGGCCTGGACCGCTGGCTCGACACCCCTACGCGCCGGCTGTCCCTGGGGACCCGGCAGAAGGTCGGGCTGGTCAGCGCGCTGGTGCACGAGCCGCGCGTGGTCGTCCTGGACGAGCCCAGCAACGCCCTCGACCCCCTGGCCGTGGTGGCCTTCCGGGAACTGCTCGCCGACGTCACCGCGCGCGGCGGCGCCATCCTGGTGACCAGCCATCACTTCGACGAGCTGGCCCGGGTGGCCGACCGTGTCGACGTGTTGCACCGCGGCCGCGTCGTCGACACGCTGAGTCCCGACGGCCGGGACCTCGAGCGGACCTTCTTCGACACCATCCTGGCGGCGGACCGGGCTGTTCAGGCGAGCCGATGACGCCGCGCCCGTCCGCAGCCTCGGCGACCGCGACCCTCCGCCTCGAGGCCCGCAAGCTGGCCCGCTCGCCGGTGGCTCGCGTCGCGAGCGGCGCCGTGCTGGTCCTCACCCTGGTGACCACCGTCGGCGGCTACGCGGCCGGCACCCTGGTGCCCGGCACGGAGCTGGGCCGCAAGGCCGCCGCGATGATCGCCGCGCCGGGGTGGCCCGGGTTCATGGGTCTGGCCGCCCTCAGCGTGGGGGTCACGACCCCGGCTCGCCGCGGGCGTCGTCATGTCCTGGGCGGCCGGGCGCGAGTTCACCGACGGGACGATCGTGGGGCTCTTCGCCATCCCGCCGCGCCTCACCACCGTCGCGGGGGCCAAGGTCGCCGTGGCGTCGTGGACGCGGTGCTGCTGGTCACCGGCGGCGTCGCCCTGGGCCTCTCGCCGTCCGGCGGCGTCGGCAGCGCGCTCGCGATCGCGACCAGCGCGAGCCTTCTCGGCGCCAGCGCCCTGCCCGTGATGTGGGTGGCGACGCGGTGGCGCGGCTATCTGGCGGGCATCGCGGCCACCCTCGGCATCGTGGTCGTCACCAACGTCGCCGCCGGGTTCGGGATGGGCGGCTACCTCCCGTGGGCGATCCCGGTGCTCTGGGCCACCCCGGGGACCGACACGTCCGCGAGCCTCCTGGTGCTGCCGGTCGCCGTGGGTGTCCTGGGGCATGGGCGGTCCGCCGCTCGTGGGGCCGGCTTCAACTCGGGAACGCCTGACCGGCGCGCCCGCCGGCCGACGGTCCGGGCCCGCGGCGAGCGCCGACCGGCCGATCCGCGCCGTTCGGAGCTTGAACCGCAGAAGTCGTCGTTCTCAGCCCGTTCCGTGCGGCGAAGCGGTTCGGCCGGGCCGGAGGTCACAACCTCGTCTCGACCCGGCCTCGGGGTCAGAGACCCTTACCCCGGTTGAGTAGCCTGTACACCAGTTCACGCACCATCCAACCCCCGAGGAGCACGATGCGCAGGCTGCTGCACCGCGTCCGCTCCAGGCTGGACCGGCCCTGGACGCGCGACCATCGCCTAGGCCTCGGCATGATCGTCACCGCCACGCTGATCACCATCGTGATCGGCTTCCTGGGTCCGTCCGCGGTGGCGCTCAGGCTCGGGCCGAGGATCGACCTGCTGCCGCCGTGGTATTTGCCGGCGGGCATCGTCACCGTCAACGAATGGGTGGCGGTGGGCTCGCTGTGGATCGGGTTGACCATCGGCTCGATCGGGTTGTGGATCAGCTACCGCGCCGTGGACGCCGGCTGGCGGCCCAACATCCGCCTCATCTTCGGCCTGGGGGCCGGGCTCAGCACCCTCACGTCCCTGGTGCCTCCGCTGACCTCGGCGGACGTCCTGATGTACGCCGCCTACGGCCGGCTGATGTACACCGGCCGCAACCCCTACGACATCTCGCCGGCGGAGATCACCCGCCAGGAGTTCGACCCGGTGATGCGCTGGGTGGAGGCCCCGTGGCAGGACACCCCCAGCGTCTACGGCCCGATCGCCACGTTCAGCCAGTGGGCGGCGGCGGCGCTCGGCGGCGACAACATGCACAACGTTGTCTTCTGGCTGCAGATGTGGGCGCTGATCCCGTTCGTGGCCATCGCGTTCATTGCCGTGAAGCTGGCCCACGGCGACATCGCCTTCCAGACCCGGGCGGTCCTGTTCACCATCCTGAACCCGATCATGATCTGGTCGATCACCGCCCAGGCCCACAACGAGCCGCTCACCCTGATCTTCGCGATCGTCGGGCTGTGGTTCCTGCGGCGCAACGCCTGGCTGGCCGGGGTCGGTATCGGGCTGGCCGGGTGCGTCAAGGTGTCGCTGGTCTTCTACGGGCTGGCGATGATCTGGGGCTATCGGCACCAGCCCAAGAACGTCCTCAAGTTGTGCGTCGGGGCGGTGATCCCGATCGCGATCGGCTACGGCATCTTCGCCCCGCAGTCGCTGCTAGCCGCGGGCCGCAACACCAGCTATGTCTCGTCGGGCTCGTGGGCCGAGGGGATCCACGAACTGGGACGGATCCTGATCGGGGACGACCTGAGCCGCCGGATGGTCGGCCTGATGGGGTTGGCGGGGCTCTTCATCATCGGCTGGATGCTGTCGCGCGTGCTGCCCTGGGACACCGCGCCGGGCATGCCCGAGGGGACCGAGCCGCGCACCGATCCGCTCACGATCGCGATCCGGACGGCGGCCCTGCTGACAGCTGCCTGGCTCATCACGTCCCCCTACACACTTTCCTGGTACGACCTGATCACGTGGGTGCCGCTGGGGCTGATGGCCGCCAACCGGCTGGACCTCATCACGATGTGGCGCGGCACCTGGCTGTCGCTGGGCTACGTCCCGGGACGGGTGATCGAGTTCGGCCCAGCCATCGTGTCGATGGGTTTTGCGGTCCGCGACGTCGGGTCGACGGCGGCCATGATGCTGGCGATCGTCGCCGTGGTGCTGTGGTGGTGGCACGCCGGACGCGAGCTGCCGACCCTCGGCGGGGCGCGCCGTGAGGCCGTCGCCCTGGCGCGCTCCTGGGCGTCGCTGCTGCCGGGGCGGGCCGTGGTCGGGACGGGTGACCCCACGCCCCGGATGTGATCCCACGCGGGAGGAAAGCGTCCCACTCGTCGCGCGGTGGGCGATAATGGGGGGTGCGACACCCCCGTCGTGTGTACCGGGGTCGTCGGGAGAGCGTTCGACTACCGGGGGGATCACATGAGAGACCAGGAGCGCACGGGGACCACGGGCCCCGCGCGGAGGCGCCTGATCCAGGGTGTTGCTTGGTCGGTTCCGGTGCTGGCGGCCGGGTCCGCGGCGCCGGCGGTGGCGGCCTCCACCGGGGATGTCCGGGTGGAGCTCGTCTCCTGCAGCCGCTCGGGCACCACGACCCGGATCACCTTCCAGGTGTGCGCCACGGCCGGGACCTTGGCGGTCGGGTCCACGTTCCTGTTGACCGCCGCCGGCAGCTGGTCGACCGGCACCGTGTCCGGAACTTTGGTGTCCAACTCGACCTTCGCTGCGGTGGGAACCCTGGCGTGGCAGTTCACCCTGACCAACCCGCTCGCCTCGGGGTCGTGCTACACGCTGACGCTCGCGGTCTCCAGCGCCACCACCGGAACCCAGTTCACCGTGGCCGTGGGCACCGTCATTGGCATGGGCAACGGCGTGAGCACCAACGACAGCGCCACCAAGACGCTGGGCACCAACGGCGCCTGCTGAGCCTCAGACGACGATGGTGTAGCGGCCTCGCCCGGACCATTGGCCCGGGCCGGTCTTGCTGATCGTGGGCGCCTCGAAGGGCGTGACCTGGGTGGCGACCTCTCGGTAGTAGTCCAGCGCGGACGCCTCCAGCTTGGCCAGGACGTCGGCGCGGCTGGTGCCCTGCGCCTCGAACGTGTAGGGGACCGCGACCAGCGATGAGCTCATGGCCCCATTGTGCCCGGTTGGTGCCGCGAACACAGGGCGAGCGGGCCAGGTCCTGCCGGACCCGCCCACTAGGCTGGCCGGGTGCTCGGCTACTTCGGCCCCTCGGGGACCTTCACCCATCAGGCGCTGCTGACGTTCAGCGCCGAGCCGGCCATCCCCTTCCCGACGGTCGCCGGTGCCCTGGACGCCGTCCGGGCGGGCGAGGTCGAGGCCGTGCTGGTGCCCATCGAGAACTCGGTCGAGGGGGGCGTGTCGGCCACGCTCGACAGCCTGACCAACGGCCGGCGGCTGATGATCGTCCGCGAGGTGCTGTTGCCGGTTGCCTTCGGCCTCTATGCCCGGCCGGGGACGTCCCTGGATCAGGTGCGGCGGGTGCTGACCCACCCGCACGCGGCCGCCCAGGTGCGGGGCTGGATCGCGTCCCGTCTCCCCGGGGCCACCCTCGTCGAGGGGGGCTCCACCGCAGCCGCCGCGCAGGCCGTCGCCGACCCCGACTCGGCCTACGACGCGGCCATCTGCGCCGCCGTCGCCGGGGACCTCTACGGCCTGGAGGCCCTGGCCACCGACATCGCCGACAACCCGGACGCCGTGACCCGATTCGTCCTGGTGTCGCTGCCGGCCGCGCCGCCGACGCCCACCGGGGCCGACAAGACGACCCTGGTCGCCTACATGCGGGCCGACCACCCCGGCGGCCTGATGGAGATCCTGGAGCAGTTCGCGGGCCGCGGGGTGAACCTGTGCCGGATCGAGTCCCGTCCCACCAAGACCGCCCTGGGCGACTACTGCTTCTCCATCGATGCCGAGGGTCACCTGCGGGATCCCCGGCTCACCGAGGCGATGCTGGGGCTGCACCGGGTCTGCCGGGACGTGGTCTTCCTCGGCTCCTATCCGCGGGCGGACGGGGTGCGGCCGAGCGTGGCGCCGGGCTTCACCGACCACGACTTCCACGACGCCAAGGCGTGGTTCGCCTCCCTGATCAGCCCCGAGGACGACTGAACACGTTCAGCCGCCCGGCCGCCAGCGAGGCCCGGGCGATCGTCGCCCCCAGCAGCAGCCCGGCCACCAGGTCGCTCGGGTAGTGGACGCCGAGCAGCCAGCGGTCGGCGACCACCAGGCCCACCGCCGCGGCCACGGCCCAGCGCGTGGCGAGGGTCAGCCGCCTTCCGCCCCGGCCGGACGCGAGCGCCAGGCCGAGCGCGAAACCCGCCGTCGTCGCGTGCCCCGACGGGTAGGCGAAGTCCGTCAGCGGGGTCGGGTCGAGCTGCCACTCGGGCCGGGGCCGGGCGAACAGCAGCTTGAGGACCCGCTCGCTGACGTAGGCGGCCAGCGCCCCCAGCGCCACCGCCAGCGCCCGCAACGGGCGGGTGCGCCACACCGCCAGGCAGGTCAGCACGCTCGCCAGGGACACCCAGCCGGGGGCGGTCACCCGGGCGACCAACAGCCACCACCCCAGCCCGGGGTCGTCCGGGGTCAGGGGGGTTCGCCAGGCGTCCAGCGGGGTCAGCAGGCCGGCGGCCAACGCCATCGTCCAGGCCACGAGGGCGGCCAGCAGCACCAGCGCGGGCGGGACGCGGCGGCGGGGCATGCCCGCAGTCTGGCACCCAGCGCCCGTCCCCGCGGCGCCCGGGCCCGTCCGCCCCGTCCCCGGGCCCGGGGAGCCGGACCGATAGGATCGAGCGCGTGATTGACCCGAAGCTGCTGCGCAATGATCCCGACCGCATCCGACGCTCGCTGGAGGCCCGCGGGCAGTCCGCGGGCGTCGTCGACGAGCTGATCGCCGCGGACGAGCGCCGCCGGCAGCTGATCGCCTCGTCCGAGGCGATGCGGGCCGAGCAGAAGGAGCTCTCGCGCCAGGTGCCCAAGGCGACCGCGGACGAGCGGCCCGCGCTGCTGGAGCGCACCAAGGGGCTCGCCCAGCAGGTCACGGACGCCATCGCCGAGGCGGACGCCGCCAAGGCGCGCTACGACGAGCTGATGCTGGCCATCCCGAACCTGGTGATCGACGGGGTTCCCACCGGCGGCGAGGACGACCTGTACGTCATCGAGACCGTCGGCACCCCCCGCGACTTCGAGGCCGAGGGGTTCGCCCCCAAGGACCACATCGAGATCGCCGAGGGGCTGGCGGCCATCGACCTGGACCGCGGCGCCAAGGTGTCGGGGGCCCGCTTCTACTTCCTGACCGGCGTGGGCGCCCAGCTCGAGTTCGCGCTGCTCAACCTCGCCATGGCGAAGGCCGCCGAGTGGGGCTTCACCCCGATGATCCCGCCGGCGCTGGTCAAGCCGTCCGCGATGGAGGGCACCGGCTTCCTCGGCCAGGCCGCCGAGGACGTCTACTACCTGGAGCGCGACGACCTGTACCTGGTGGGCACCTCCGAGGTGGCGCTGGCCGCCTACCACTCGGAGGAGATCATCGACGCCGCCCAGCTGCCGCTGCGGTACACGGCCTTCAGCCCGTGCTACCGCCGCGAGGCCGGCTCGTACGGCAAGGACACCAAGGGCATCTTCCGGGTGCACTGGTTCGACAAGGTCGAGATGTTCGTCTACTGCCGCCCCGAGGACGCCGAACAGTGGCACGCCAAGCTGCTCGGCTTCGAGAAGGAGTTCATCTCGCTGCTGGAGATCCCCTTCCAGGTGCTGGACGTGGCCTCCGGCGACCTCGGCCTCTCGGCCGCCCGCAAGTACGACTGCTACGGCTACGTCCCTAGCCAGGGCCGGTATCGCGAGGTCACCTCGACGTCGAACTGCACCGAGTTCCAGGCGCGCCGGCTGAACATCCGGATGCGGGACGCCGACGGGGTGCGCTCGCTGGCCACCCTGAACGGCACCCTGTGCTCGATGGCCAGGCCGATCATCATGCTGCTGGAGAACCACCAGCAGGCGGACGGGTCGGTGCGGGTGCCGGAGGCGCTGCGGCCCTACCTCGGCGGCCGGGAGTTCCTGACGCCGGTCCGCTGAGCGGGCCCGCCGCGGTTCGGCAACCGGTCGCGGCCGCGGCGGGAATTTGTCGGTCCCGGATGCTTTGCTGAGCCATGGCTATTGCACAGTTCCCCTCGCTCGTCCTCGATTGCCCCGACGCCGGGGCGCTGGCGCGCTTCTACGGTGCCGTTCTCGACTGGCCGGTCACGGTCGACGACGACTGGGCCGAGATCCGGGCCGACTACGGCCAGTGCATCTCGTTTCAGCAGGTGCTCGACTACCGCGCCCCGGTGTGGCCGGGCCAGGACGTGCCGCAGCAGGCGCATCAGGACCTGATGGTCGACGACCTGGACGAGGCGGAGGCCGCCGTCCTGGCTCTCGGTGCGACCAAGGCGGAGCATCAGCCCGGTACGACCTTCCGGGTGTTCCTCGACCCCGCAGGGCACCCGTTCTGCCTCTGCCTGTCCTAGCCGCCCCCGCGGCGGGGATCACGCCTCGAAGACCGTCTCGCCACCCACGAGGGTGCGCAGCACGCGGGTGTTCGCGATCGCGCTGGCGTCGACGGCCGTGGGGTCCTGGTCGAGGACGACGAGGTCGGCGAGCTTGCCGACCTCGATGCTGCCGGCCACCTGGTCGCAGTGGGTCTGCCAGGCGGCGTCGACGGTCTTGGCGCGCACCGCCAGTTCGGCGCCGACTGCCTCCTCGGGGTTCAGGCGACCGCCCACGCGGGTCTCGCGGGTGACCTGGGTCTGGATCTCCCGAAACGGCTCGAAGTCGGTCACCGTGTAGTCGGAGTGCACGGTGGCGCGGAGGCCGCGGCGACGCGCCCCGCCGACCGGGTCGAGGAGCTGGGCCTTGTCGCGGCCCACGATGTGCCGGACGAAGGCGTCGCCCCAGTAATAGAGGTGCCCGATGAGGAAGCTCGGGGAGACACCGAGGCGGGCCATCCGGTCGAGCTGCTCGGGGTGGGCGAAGGAGCAGTGCTCGATGCGGTGCCGCAGGCGGGCGCCGCTCGTGCCGCCCAGGACACGCTCGTAGGCGTCGAGGGCGAGATCGATGGCGGCGTCGCCGTTGGCGTGCACCATCAGCTGCCAGCCGCTCCCGTGGGCGAGGGCCATCCGGGCCGCCAGTTCGTCCAGCGAGTAGTTGGCCTCGCCGCGGAAGTCTCGGTCGAGGTAGTCCTCGCGCTGGAAGCCGCTGCGTCCCTGGTTGGACCCGTCGGCGACGAACTTCCAGGAGGTCGCCTTCACCATGTCGTCGCCCGCGAACGGCGTCAGGCCGGCCGCCAGGGCGGCGTCCATCGCGTAGTCGATGACGCCGTAGGTGACGCGCCCCTTCAGCCGCGGGGCGAGCTCGTGGAAGAGCGGGATCTCCCCGATCCCCATGATCATGCCGGTGCCGGCGTCGTGGGTGCGGGTGTAGCCCTTGGCCAGGGCGAGCTCGTTGATCCGCACCACCTTGTCGCCCAACTGTTCGGCGGAGGTCTGGGGCAGCGCCGCGATGACCAGCTGGATGGCGGTCAGCTCACCGACCGCCCCCGTGTGGCGTCCCGAGGCGTCCCGGACGAAGACGCCGCCGGTGGGGTCGGGGGTGTCCTCGGTGATGCCGGCCGCGGCGAGCGCCAACGAGTTGACGTAGGCGAAGTGCATGGAGGCGTTCATCACCAGGCACGGCCGGTCGGGCACGACACGGTCCAGAGTGTCGCGGTCCAGCTCCCGCTCGCCGTCGACCAGGGCCGGGTCGAAGTTCTGCCCCAGGACCCAGCCGCCCTGGACGGGCGCCGCCTGGGCCAGGCGCGCCAGGATCTCGTCGAACGTGGTGCCGGTCCGGGTGGCGCAGTCGACCCAATCGAGCAGCAGCGCGGATGCCCAGTAGTGCATGTGGGGTTCGATCAGGCCCGGGTAGACGATCCCGTCGGGCTGGGTGAGCACGCGGGTGTGGGGCCCTCTCAGCCCCTCGATGTCGCGGGCGTCCCCGAGCGCGGTGATGTGGCCATCGGTCACCGCAAGGGCCTCGGCGAACGGCTGGGCGGCGTTCATGGTGCGGATGCGCCCGCGGAGGATCACGTCGGCGAGCGTCGGGACGACCAGGGGACGGGGCGGCGCCGGGGTGGGCATCCGGCCGGCGCGGACGGGCCGGCGCACGGCGCCGGCGAACATCCGGGCGGAGCCGCACGAGCAGGCTCCGTGCTGGTGGCTCAGCGTGGCAACGGACATGGCGCCTCCTAGGGTGGGTCGGCGGAGGGGAGACCCTCGTGCACACAGCCGAATCTAGTCCCCGCGGACGGGTTCGGGCCGGCCCGGGTCGCAGGAACGATCGGGGTGAGGGGCCGGGGCCGCCGGGCCCGGAGGCCCCGGTGCGCCGTGCAACCCGGCGCCGACCAGGCTCAGTCGGCGGCGGCCCAGAGCCGTCCCAGGGTCCCGGCCAGGTCGGCAAGGGCCTCGACGGTGGCGGCCAGGCGTGCCTCATCCCAGATCACGTCCGGGTCGGGTTCGGTCGCGGCGAAGAACAGGTTCGCGGACGAGAGCGCCGCGGCACTCCACCGCGCCGTCCGCGAGGAGCCGAACGCGGCACGGTCGGTCTCGCCCAGGACCGCGTCCGGATCCGAGTACGCCTGGACCAGCAGCCCGGTGAAGGAGGCGCTCGTGAGCAGGGCGAGGTCGGACCAGTCGATCGAGCGGGCGTCCCGCAGGCGGTACCCCATCAGGGACGCGGCCGCCCCCAGCGCCTCGGCGCGCCGCACCTGGAAGCCGCGCTCGGTCGCGCCGAGCGCCTCGGCCACGCGGGCGCGCACCTCCCCGTCGGGCAGCCCGCCGTGCGCCGCCCGGAGCGTGACGAAGCCGCGCCAGGAGGCCGAGGCGAGCGCGTGGCCGAAGTCGGCGGACGTGATGATCCGCATCAGCTCGACGCACAGATCGCGGCGTCCCTGGTCGTGCACGATGCCGGCGAGCAGATCGGGGTCGAGGGCCGACGCGGCCTCGAGGTAGGGCGTCAGGTCGTCGGCGAGCCGCGTGTCCCGGGCGACGTGGAGCAGCAGGTCGGCGGCGAAGAGGTCCTTGGTGGGCCATCGCCGATAGGACGACGTCCGCGAGACAGCCGCCTCGGCGATCAGTTCCTCCATGCTCAGGTGCTCCAGGGACAGCGACAGCCCGTGCTCCGCGATCGCCCGGGCACCCGCGGCGAGCATCCGCCGCTCGGTCTCGGCGTCGCTGAGCCGCGATCGCCGGCCGGGCCGTCGCAGTTGCATCGCGTCCGCCATGATCCTAGTGTGGCAGACGGTATTTGGAACTCCAAGTATCATCAGTCTCGACGCGGCTCCCGCCACCCGCCCGGCCGCGCCGCGATACCCGAGGGGGTCGGATCATGAAGGTGCTGCTGGTCGTCGAGTCGCTGTTCGGCAACACCGCCGAGGTGGCGGACGCGATCGCGTCCGGCATCCGCTCCGGAGGCGCGGACGTCACCCTCGCCCCCGCCGCAACCGCCCCGGACGGAGGCTTCGACCTGGTCGCCCTCGGCGCCCCGACCCACAACCGGGGCCTGCCCACCCCGGCGTCACGGGCGCAGGCCACCGCCCGCGGTGGGTCGGCGCCCTCGTCCGGGGTCGCCGAGTGGCTCGACGCGCACCCGCGCCTGGCGGGCGCCCGGCTGGTCGCCTTCGACACCGTCGTGCCCGGCCTCTTCTCAGGGTCGGCGGCCAAGCGGATCGCGCAGCTGGTCGCGCGGCAGGGCGGTTCCCTTGTGGCCCGGGAGAGTTTCGCCGTGGGCGGCTCGCCCCCGCGGCTGGCCCCCGGCGAGCTCACCCGCGCGGAGGGCTGGGGAACCACCCTGGTCGCACTCGCGGAGGAATCGCGCTGACACGCGGCGCACGCGGACCGGAAGCAGGTTGTGGGCCGCGGCCGGGTCGGCAAGGATCGATCCATGACGCACGGCACGGAACCGCTCGCGGGCTACGAGGTCACCGTGGCTGGACAGGCCGACGCGGCGGAGCTGCTGGTGCTGCAGCGCTGCTGCTGGGTGGAGGAGGCGATCCTCAACGAGACGCTGGCGATCCCCGCCCTGCACGAGGACGTGGACGAGGTCGTCCGCTGGATCCGCGACTGGCGGGTGTGGGTGGTGCGCCGCGGTCACCGCATGGTGGGGGCGGTGCGGGCCACGTCCCTGGACGCCGAGGACTGGGAGATCGGCCGGCTGATGGTGGCGCCCGATCATCGCCATCTTGGCCTGGGTCGCTGGCTGTTGGCCTTCGCGGAGAGCCAGGCGCCTGCGGAGGCTCGCCGGGCCGTCCTGTACACCGGGTACCGCAGCGAGCGGAACGTCCGCATCTATGAGCACGCCGGCTACCACGTGGTGTCGCTGCCGCCCACCCTGGCGGCCCGGGTCCAGGGCGTCGTCTGCCTGGCCAAGCCCCTGCACTGACGGGCGCCGCGTCGGCCGAGATCGGTGAGCGGCCCGGACGGCGGGGAGGGCAGGCGGGGCTAGCCTTGGGGTCCGGCGACGACAAGGACGAAGATGAGCTGGCGACCCCGCCTGGTGGCACTCGACATCGACGGCACCTGCCTGGACTTCGACGACCAGCTCATGCCGGGGCTGGTCGAGGCGCTGGCGCGGGTCACTGACGCCGGGGTGCCGGTGGCAATGGCGACCGGACGAGGCTGGCACGCGACTCGTCCGGTGATCGAACGGCTGGGGCTCCCGGCGGGGCAGCATGTCTGCTCCAACGGCGCGGTCCGGGTGGCCTTCCCACCGTTCGAGGTTCGGTCGATGGTCACGTTCGACGCCGCCGAGGTGATCCGGAAGGTGCATCGGCTGCACCCCCGGGCGGCGCTGGCGGTGGAGGTCGTCGGGACGGGCTATCGGGTCTCCAAGCCGTTCCCCACCGGCGAGCTGCACGGCACCATCGAGGTCGTCGGGGTGGACGAGCTGGCCCGGGCCCCGGTGACGCGTGTGGTCGTCCGCGACCCCGAGGCCGACCCGGACGAGTTCGCCGCCATGGTCGCCGCCCTCGGCCTGCACGAGGTCAGCTACTTCATCGGCTGGAGCTCGTGGCTGGACATCGCGCCCACCGGGGTGGACAAGTCGACGGCGCTCGCGGAGCTGTGCACCGACCTCGGGATCGACCAGGCCGACGTGCTGGCCATCGGGGACGGGCGCAACGACATCGAGATGCTCGAGTGGGCCGGCCGCGGGGTGACCCTGGCTGATGCCCTGGACGTGGTGGCCGAGGCCGCCGACTACGTCACCGGCAGCTTCGCCGCCGGCGGCACCGTGGCCGAGCTGCGCCGCTGGTTCTGAGAGCCCGCAGCGGTCAGGCGACGCGCGCCACGTCGGAGCGTCGACGCCCGCCGGTCACCTCGGCGGCCGCGCGGAGCACCCGCTCGGGATCGGGCCGCGGGGTGCCGAAGCTCGGCCGGGGCTGCTCGGTCTTCGCCCGGCGCATGTGCCGCTTCACCGTGGACAGCGAGCAGCCCAGGCGCATCGCAATCACCTCGAGGCTCTCGTGCGGGTTCGCGGCCCGCAGCCGCAGCACGGCTTGGGAGTCGAGCTGGCGGTGGGTGCGGGCGAGCCCGGTGAGGGTGTCGAGGTCCTCCTTCTCCACCCGGATGCCCAGCCGCAGCCGGATCTCCGTTCGCTGAGCCTCGCTGGTCCCCGCCACGAAGCCGGACACGTCATGGGTCACGACGGCGTCGTAGAGGCACTTCTGCAGCAGGGGGCAGGAGCCGCACACGGTGGCGGCGCGGGCCGTCAGCAGCCGATGCGCAGCCTGGGCCACGGGGCCGTCGCGGCGCGTGGGCGGGTTCTCCAGAAGCTCGTTCTGGAAGAGCTCCGCCTGGTCGATGCAGGCGGCCCGGTCAATGGCCGGGGCGGGGGTGGTGCTCATGGCGTACTCGCTTCCGTGACGGTCGTCGGAACTTGGACGTCGACCGTCGCGTTTCGGTTTCGGGTTCGTCGAGAAATTCTTCTTGTGGTGAACCCTGGGGGGTGGGTTGATCTGCCCCGCCGTCGGGCGACGAGGTGCCGCCGCGGCCGGGGCCGTAGCGACGTCAGGCGTTACCCTGACACTGTCGTCCTTCGAGGAGGTACTCCAATGGTGCAGCCCTTCGTCCGAGAACCCAACTATTTGACCAAGTTGGAAGACGGAACCGTCAAGCAGCTGAACCCGTTCTCGGGCACGGAGGTCTGGACGGTCGCGGGCCGCGGGAACCGTCCCATGGGGGTGCAGCTGCCCGATCCGGTGCCGCTCGACCCCGATCAACACGGCCGGCACTGCGCCTTTTGCGAGCACCGCTACCTGGAGACCCCGCCCGAGAAGTCTCGCGTCATCCGGCACCCGGACGGCCGCTGGGAGTCGCTGTACCGGACGCCGGCCGAGGAGCTGTTCGCCACCACCGCCGAGTTCCGGCGGGTGCCCAACCTGTTCGAGATCCTCAGCTACGCGTACTGGAACGCCAACTACGGCTACCAGCTGCCCGCCCGGGTCGAGGCCCGGCGCGAGGCCTACCTGGAGTCGGCCGCGGGCCGCGAGCATGTGCTGGCCGTCGCCCAGACCAAGGCCCGGGCCGGAGGCCGCAGCCCGGAGCAGGTGGCGGCCATGACCGCGCAGGAGCTGCTCGACTTCGCGTCGGGCTTCTTCGGCGGCGGGCACGACGTCATCATTCCGCGCCGCCACTACGTGGACGGGGCCACCGACAACACCCAGCTCGCGGCGTCCGGGACGATGACGCCCGAGGAGCACCACCAGTTCGTGTCCTTCACCGTCGAGTCCGTCCAGGCGCTGTTCAACCTCAACCGCTACGCCCGTTACGTGGTGGTGTTCCAGAACTGGCTGAAGCCGGCGGGCGCGTCCTTCGATCACCTGCACAAGCAACTGGTGGCGATCGACGAGCGCGGGGTGCAGTCGGAGCGGGCCGCCCAGCGGCTGCGGGCGAACCCGAACGTGTTCAACGAGGACGCGGTCAACTACGCGTCCTATCAGAACCTGATCCTGGCCGAGAACGACCACGCGATCGCGTTCGCCGGCTTCGGGCACCGCTACCCGTCGGTGGAGATCTACTCCAAGAGCGAGGACTCCGACCCGTGGGAGCTGCCGCCCCACGAGCTGCGGGCGATGTCGGACATGATCCACGCGATGCATGCCGCCACGGGCGTGGATGTCCCGTGCAACGAGGAGTGGCACTACCGTCCGATCGACGTCGACCTCGCCATGCCGTGGCGGGTGATGCTGAAGTGGCGGATCTCAACGATCGCCGGGTTCGAGGGGGCCACCAAGATCTACCTGAACACCCTCGACCCCTACGCCATCCGGGATCGGCTGGTGCCGCGGCTGTTCACGCTGCGGGACCAGGGTCGCATCGCCCGCGACCTGAAGATCTCGACCGAGTGCTCCTGCCGCCCCAACGTGCTGCGCTACAACCGGCGGTGATTCCCGGCGGCACGCGGAGTCCGCGCTAGACGGGTACCTCGGTGACCGACAGCGGTCATCTACGGACCGGTGGAGGTGCTCGGCGCGGGTGCAGTGGGGGCGGTTCGGCGATCGACCGGGCCGGCCGCGTTTGTCCGTGGGCTAACCGGCGACCACACTGGGTGCAACGTCACGAAGGGACCGACCCGATGACCACCCCCCAATGGGAGAACCTCCCTCAGCCCATCGCGCCGCCCACGCCGGGTGCCGCCGCCTGGGCCGGGTTCGCCGTCGACCCTCGGCTTCCGGAGTCCGCGGGGCTGCGCGCCTCCAACTCCGACCGTGATCTCGCCCGCTCCGTGCTGACCCGGGCCCGCAACTCGGGACGGCTCACCGCCGAGGAGTTCTCCGAACGGATGGAGGCCACGCGCCAGGCCACGTTCGTGGGCGAGCTGGCGCCGCTGCTGACCGACGTCATCATCGAGCCGGTCACGACCTCCCCGCTCGCCCTGGCCAGCGCAGGCCGCTTCGCCGGCTTTCCCGGGTGGTGGCTGCGGCTGACACTGCTGCTCAACGTGATCTGGCTGGTGACCTGCTTCACCAGCGGCCACATCCTCTACTACTGGCCGATCTGGCCCATGCTCGGCACCGCCGTTCCCGCGTTCCTGCGCGGCGAGTTCGGCCCTCGTCGCCACGCGCAGCCGCAGCTGTCCAACCCGCCGGAGCAGCTGCCCCCCGACGCGACCGACCTGCGCTGAGTTGCCGCGGCAGGGGTGCCTCGATACCCTGACAGGCTTTGTCGGAACCGACCCCTAGGGTGACCCCATGCCCGTGATCCACGCCGCCGACCTCGTCAAGAGCTATGGCGAGCTGAACGCCGTCGACGGCATCTCCTTCGAGGTGGCGCCCGGCGAGTCCTTCGGGCTGCTGGGGCCCAACGGCGCGGGCAAGTCCACCACGATGCGGATGATCGGCGGCACGTCGCTGCGCTCCGGCGGGACGCTGAGGGTGATGGGGCTCGATCCGGAGACGCACGGCCCCGAGGTGCGGGCCCACCTGGGGGTGGTGCCCCAGCAGGACAACCTCGACACGGAGCTCCGCGCCCGCGACAACCTGATCTACTACGGCCGCTACTTCGGGCTGCCCCACTCCTATCTGCGGACGAAGGCCGACGAGCTGCTGGCCTTCGCCCAGCTCAGCGAGAAGGCGCAGGAGAAGGTCGACAACCTGTCCGGGGGCATGAAGCGGCGGCTCACCATCGCCCGGGCGCTGGTCAACGAACCGAAGATCCTGCTGCTGGACGAGCCCACCACCGGGCTGGATCCGCAGGCCCGGCACATCCTGTGGGATCGGCTCTTTCGGCTGAAGGAGCAGGGGGTCACCCTGGTGGTCACCACCCACTTCATGGACGAGGCCGAGCAGCTGTGCGACCGGCTGATCGTCATGGATCACGGCCGGATCGTCGCGGAGGGCTCCCCGTCCTCGCTGATCCGGGAGTACTCGACACGCGAGGTGCTGGAGCTGCGCTTCGGCTCGGAACGCAACGCGGCGGTCGTCGGCCAGCTGGAGGGCCTCGCCGACCGCCTCGAGGTGCTGCCGGACCGGGTGCTGCTGTACACGGCCGACGGCGAGGCGGCCCTGGAGCGGGTCACCGGGGCCGGGCTGCACCCGGCGACGTCACTGGTGCGCCGCTCCTCGCTGGAGGACGTGTTCCTCCGGCTGACCGGACGGAGCCTCGTTGACTGAGAAGCTTCTCGACAGCAACCGGCTGGCCTACTCGGGGCTGGCGCTCCCGGCCGCGGAGCAGGCCCGCAACGTCCGGTCCTGGGGCTGGCTGGCCTACGCCGAGTACACGTGGGCCGGGATGCGCGCGTACCTGCGGACGATCCTGTTCGCCACCTTCGGGGTGCCGCTGCTGTATCTGGTGGCGATGGGGCTGGGGCTCGGTTCCCTGGTCGCCCGGGGGGTGGGCACCATCGACGGGGTCGAGTACCTGATCTTCGTCGGCCCGGCGCTGCTGATCTCGTCGGTCGTCCAGGAGAGCATGGCCGAGTTCACCTTTCCGGTGATGGGCGGCTTCAAGTGGCAGCGCTTCTACTACGCGGCCCAGGCGACCCCGCTGCAGCCGTGGCAGATCGTCTTCGGGCAGGCGTTCGCCGTCGGCGCGCGCTTCGTGTTCCAGGCGACCGTGTTCTGGCTGCTGCTGCTCGCCTTCGGCGTCACCCGGGAACCGCTCAGCGTGCTGATGATCCCGATCGCCACCTTGGCGGCGCTCTCCTTCGGGCTGCCGGTGATGGCCTACGCCGCCACCCTGGAGAACGAGGGCGCCCAGTTCGCCTTCGTTCAGCGGTTCGTGGTCAACCCGATGTTTCTGTTCGCGGGCACCTTCTACCCGCTGGCCACGATGCCGGGCTACCTGCAATGGATCGGCTGGGTGTCGCCCATCTGGCACGGCACCCAGCTGGCGCGCATCGTCGGCTACGGCATGGCGAACCCGGCTTGGCTGACGATCGTCCATGTGGTCTTCCTGGTGGCCACCTCGGCGGCCGGCTACGTCGCCGCCGTGCGGCTCTTCGAGCGGCGGCTGACTCGATGAGCGCGCTGACGGGGGTGTACGGCGGAAACGTCCGCGCCGTGGTCGAGCGGGGCTTCAAGGTCATCGGCAACCAGAACTGGGCCATCATGCTGTCGGGGTTCTTCGAGCCCGTGTTCTACCTGCTCGCCATGGGCTTCGGCCTGGGCGGGCTGGTCGGCCAGGTCACCGGCCCGGGCGGCAACCCCATCAGCTACGCGGCCTACATCGCGCCGGCGCTGCTGGCCACCTCCGCGATGAACGGCGCCATCTACGACTCCACGTGGAACGCCTTCTTCAAGCTGCGCTTCGGGCGGCTGTACGAGGCGATGCTGGCCACCTCGCTGGGACCCCTGGACGTGGCCGCCGGCGAGATCATCATGGCCCTGTTCCGCGGGCTGCTGTACGCGTGCGGCTTCCTGGTGGTGATGACCGGGCTGGGGATCACCACGTCCGTCTGGGCGCTCGCGATGATCCCGGTGGCGCTGCTGATCGCGCTCGGCTTCGCCTCCATCGGCCTGGGGGTGACCAGCTACTGCACCACCTTCCAGCAGATGGATCTGATCAACATCGTCATGCTTCCGATGTTCCTGCTGTCGGCGACCCTGTTCCCGATCGAGGTGTACCCCGAGGCGGCCCAGTGGTTCATCAAGGCGATGCCGCTGTGGCACGGCGTCGAGCTGATGCGGCAGCTGTCGGTGGGCGTCTTCACCCCTCAGACCGGGCTGCATGTGGGGTACTTCGCGGTGATGTCCGTGGCCGGGATCACCTTCGCCACCCGTCGGCTGCGGGCGCTCTTCCTGCGCTGATGCGGCGTTGGACACGCACGTCGGGCAGGCGTAACGTAGCAAGGCTATGCACGATTTCCCGCCCCAGGTCGATGCCTACACCCCCGGCGAGACCTCCCGTCCTGACACCCGTAGCCCGGCACGGTTTCTGCTGTGGACGCTCCGGGTGCAATCGGACGTGCTCGCGGCGCTGGCCCTCACCGGCGTGCTGTGGTTCCTGCCCAGCGCGCTGAGCCCCTACCTGCTCGGCCGGGCCATCGACACCGGCGTGCTCACCGGCGATCCGTGGGCGACGCTGGCGTGGTCCGCGCTGCTGGCCCTGGTGATCCTCATCGGGGCCGGCGGGGGCATCCTGCAACACACCTTCGCGGTGCGGGGGTGGCTGATCTCGCTGTACGGCACCCAGAAGCTGGCCAGCCGCAAGTCGGTGCAGCTGGGCCACGTGCTCAGCCGACGACTGCCGACCGGCGAGGTGCTGAGCATCTCGTCCTCGGACGCCGACATCTTCGGGGCGACCTTCGAGGTGGTCGCCCGCGCGATCGGCGCGGTGGGGGCGTTCGTCCTGGTGTCGGTGCTGATGTTCCAGGCGTCCCCGCTGCTGGGGCTGATCGTCCTGGTGTCGGCGCCGCTGCTCGTGATCGGCGCCTCGCCCGTGCTGCGGCCGCTGAACGCCGCCCAGACCGCCGAGCGGACCCAGAACTCGGAGCTCACGGGGATGGCCACCGACATCGTCGCGGGGCTGCGCATCCTGCGCGGCATCGGCGGCGAGAAGACGTTCGGCGACAACTACGCCACCCAGAGCCAGCGGGTGCGGCGCCTCGGGGTGACCGCCGGCACCTGGCAGGCGGTCGTCGAGACGTTCTCGGTGCTGCTGTCGGGGCTGCTCCTGGTCACCCTGGTGTGGCTCGGGTCGCACGAGATGCTGGCCGGGCGGCTGACCGTGGGCCAGCTCATCAGCTTCGTCGGTTACGCGATCTTCATGGTGTGGCCGCTGCAGACCATGTTCGAGGTGGCCCAGAAGTGGGTGCGCGGCCTGGTGTCGGCACGCAAGGCCATCGGCCTGTTCGGCTCCGAGCCGCCCTGGGCGCCCGGGACGCTCCCCCTGCCGGCCCGTCCGGTGCTGCGGGACGAGGCGTCGGGCGTCACGGTGCGCCCAGGGGAGTACCTCATGGTCGTCGCCGCCGACCCGGATGTCTCGGCGGCGCTGGCCGACCGGCTGGGCCGCTACCTGCCGGCCGCGGCCGAGTCCGCGGACGAGGAGGAGGACGAGGACCTGAAGGGGAAGGCGGCCCGACGGGCCCGCGCCGAGCGGGAACGGCTGCGCCGGGAGCGCGCCCTCCAGGACGCCGAGTGGGCCCGGCAACCGTGGGGGGTGAGCGCCGACGGCGTCGACTACGGCGAGCTGGAGCTGGCCTCGCTGCGGCAGCGCGTGCTCGTCAGCGACACCGGCAGCCAGCTGTTCGCGGGCACGCTGCAGGAGGCGATCGACCCGCGGGGCACTCACACCCGCGAGCAGGCCGAGCGGGTGCTGTGGGTGGCCGCCGCCGAGGACGTCTACGCCGGGTTCCCCACCGGGTGGCAGGGCCGGATCGACGAGCTGGGCCGCGGCCTGTCCGGCGGTCAGCGGCAGCGGGTCGTGCTCGCGCGGGCGCTGCTCGCCGACCCGGAGGTCCTGGTGCTCGTGGAGCCCACGTCGGCCGTGGACGCCCACACGGAGGCGACCATCGCGGAGCGGCTCGGCCCGCATCGCCAGGGCCGGACGACGGTCGTGATGAGCACGTCGCCGCTGCTCTTGCACCACGCCGACCGGGTGGTGCTGCTGGGGTCCGACGGCTCACAGCTGGCCGAGGGGAGCCACCGCGACCTGCTCGCGGGCGAGGCCGAATACCGACGGATCGTGGCGCGCGGAATGGAGGGCGACGATGACGACTGACCTGTTGGCGACCTCGGCCGACACGTGGGCGGCCGGACCGTCCGAGGGCGAGGTGCCCGCGAGCCTTCTCGTCCGACCGGGGGGCTCCTGGGGGGAGCGTTGGCGGGCCCTGTGGCAACGCCACGCCGTGCGGCAGGGGCGCGCCGAGGAGGTGTTCGCCTCGTCCCGCAACCCGGAGCGGGGGCTGCCGGTCGCCGGCAACGACAAGGCGGTGGCGTTCGTCCGGACGCTGCTGACGACGCGGCGCGGCCTGTTGGCGGCGGTGGTGGGCTTCAACGGGCTCGCCGCGCTGGCCGGGCTGGTGGTGCCGCGGCTGCTGGGCGAGCTGGTGGACGACGTGGCCTCCGGCGGCGGGAGCGCGGCCCAGGTCGACGCCATCGCGCTCGGCGTGCTGATCGTGGTCGGCTGCCAGGCGCTCCTGACGTTCGCCGCCCGCCGGGCCTCGGCCGTGTTCGGCTACGACCTGCTGGCCGCGGCTCGCGAGGCCATCGTCAGGACGGTGCTGCGGCTGCCGCTGGGACGGGTGGAGGAGGCGAGCTCCGGCGACCTGCTCACCCGGATCACCTCGGACGTGTCGAAGATGAGCGAGTCGGTGCGCTGGGCGTTCCCGCAGTTGGTGATGTCGATCGTGGTCACCTGCCTGACCATCGTCGCGATGGTGCTGAACTCGTGGTTCCTGGCCCTGCCGCTGGCGGCGTCCATCACCGTGTTGGTGCTGGTCACCCGGGTCTACCTGCGCCGCGCCATGCCCGGCTACATCACCGAGTCGGGGACCTACTCGCAGATCAACTCGACGATGACCGAGACGGTCGAGGGTTCCCGGACGGTGGAGGCGCTCGGCCTGGGCGAGCGCCGGATCGCGATCGGCGACGACGACATCGAGCTGTCGAACAACGCCGAGCGGTACACGATGACGCTGCGGAACCTGCTGTTCATCTTCTTGGACGCCTCGTACCAGCTGCCGCTGGTCGCCGTGGTCGTGCTCGGCACCTGGGGCTACGCCAACGACTGGGTGACGATCGGCCAGATCACCGCCGCCGCGATCTACGTGCAACAGCTGGTGGAACCGCTGGACCGGCTGATCGAGGTCGCCGATCGGCTGCAGATCGGGTTGGCCGCGACCACCCGCCTGCTCGGCATCGCCGAGGTGCCGCAGGACCGGACGCCGGGCGCGCGGCGTCCGGCCGACGAGCACCTGGAGGGCCACGACCTGCGGTTCGCCTACCGGGCCGGCCGCGACGTCCTGCACGGCATCGACCTGGACCTGCGGCCGGGGGAGCGGCTGGCGATCGTCGGGCCGTCCGGGTCGGGCA
>CAZBMH010000002.1:0-106942 GCA_964492685.1 uncultured Micropruina sp. | reverse complement strand
TCCCACACCGACCTGGGCGCCGGCATGGCGATCGCCATGAAGGACCTGGAGATCCGCGGGGCGGGCAACCTGCTCGGCGGCGAGCAGTCGGGCCACATCGCCGAGGTCGGCTTCGACCTGTACATCCGGCTGGTGGGGGAGGCGGTGGCCGACTTCCGCGGCGAGGACGCCACCCCGGAGCCGGAGATGAAGATCGAGCTGCCGGTGGAGGCGCACCTGCCGGTGACCTACGTCGAGTCCGAGCGGCTGCGGCTGGAGATGTACAAGCGGCTGGCCTCCGTGCACTCCGAGGACGACATCCGGGCGGTGGCCGACGAACTGGCCGACCGCTACGGGCCGGCCCCCGAGCCGGTGGCGGCGCTGCTGGCGGTGGCACGCTTCCGGCTGCTGGCCAAGGAGAAGGGCCTCACCGAGATCATCATGGCCGGCAACGCCGTTCGGCTCTCGCCGGCGGACCTGCCCGAGTCGAGGCTGCTGCGGGTCACCCGGCTGTACCCCGGGTCGCAGCTGCGCAAGGCGGCCGGGCAGCTGCTCGTGCCTCGTCCGATGACCCGGCCGATCGCCGGGCAGCCGATCGTGGACCTGCCGCTGCTGGAGTGGGCCACCCGGTTGCTCAACGACATCTTCTGAGGCCCGGCGGTCGTCCGGGGCGGCCCGGGGGCCGCTGCGGTGCGCGTCGTCCGCCCGTGGCCCCGTCCTCGGGCCGGGGGTGGCAGGGGTTAGGATCGGGCCGTACGTCACCACCAGGAGCGTTGATGAAGACTGTGCGTTGGATGATCGCGGCCGTGGCCGTCGTGTTGCTGAGCCTGACCGGTTGCACCCTGCCCACCCCGAACTCGGCGGCCCAGGTGGGCACGACGGCGATCTCCATCGCCGAGCTCGATCGGACGACGACGGCTGTCGCCGGGGTGCTGGGTGCCGTGGCCGACGAGCTGAGGCCGAGCGTCCTCACCGCTCTCATCCAGAACGAGCTGGCCCGGCAGATCGCCGTCCAGGCCGGTGTCACGGTGGATCCCGCCGGGCGCGCCGCCCTCTTCGCGAGCAGCGAGGGACTGGCTGCCCTCGCCAAGACCCCAGGCACGGCGGAGTTCGCCAACGGCGTCGCCGACGTCCAGGCCGTGCTGAACGCCGTCGGGGGCAATGACGCGTTCATCCAGGCCGCCGCCAGGGTCCCGGTGAACGTGAACCCGCGCTTCGGCACGTGGAACGCGGCGTCGCTGGCCCCGGCCGGGCTGGGGTCGATCAGCCAGCCGTACGCCGCGGCCTCGACCGAGCCCGCCAACCGCTGACGTGACGTCGCGCGGAGCCCTCGACCGGTTGGTCGAGGTGATGCACGCGCTGCGCGCCGGCTGCCCCTGGGACGCCGAGCAGACCCACCGGTCGCTGGTCACCTACCTGATCGAGGAGTCGCTCGAGGTCGTGGACGCCATCGAGGCGGGTGACGACGCCGACCTGCTGGAGGAGCTGGGAGACCTGCTGCTCCAGGTGGTCTTCCACGCCGAGATCGCCGCCGAGGCCGGCCGATTCGACATCGACGACGTCGCCGGACGCATCGCCGACAAGCTGGTCGCCCGGCATCCCTACGTGTTCGCCGACGCCGCCGTCCCGGACGACCTGCTCGGCAGCTGGGAGCAACGCAAGCGGGCCGAGAAGGCGCGCTCGTCCGCGCTGGACGGCATCCCGCAGCGGATGTCGGCGCTGGCCCGCGCGAGCAAGGTGGTGGCCCGCGCGACGCATCACGGCGTGGACGTCGCCGGCCTGGTCGCGGACCTGCCGTCCGGCCTCGGCCGGGAACTCCTGGAGCGGGTGGTGGCGGCGCACGGTGAGGGAGCCGACCCCGAGCAGCAGCTGCGGGACGCCCTGCGCGTCCTGGAAACCCGCATTGTCGAAGCTGAAAGCAACCAACACCACGGGTGAGGCCCCCGGGCGGGTCCAGTTCCGCCGGGCCCCCGCCGGGGCGGGGCGGGTGAGGATAGGCTGACGTGCGAAGCTCACCACCCATCGAAAGGCATGTACGTGGCAACCATCGAATTCGTTGATGCACGCGAAATCCTCGACTCCCGTGGGAACCCGACGGTCGAGGTCCAGGTCATCCTCGACGACGGCGCCGAAGGCCGCGCCGCTGTCCCCTCCGGTGCCTCCACGGGTGCCTTCGAGGCCGTCGAGTTGCGAGACGGCGACAAGGCCCGTTACGGCGGCAAGGGCGTGCTGAAGGCCGTCGAGAACGTCCAGGAGCAGCTCGCCTCCGAGGTCCTCGGCATGGACGCCGACACCCAGCGCGCCATCGACCAGGCCATGATCGAGCTCGACGGCACCGACAACAAGGGCAACCTGGGCGCCAACGCGATCCTCGGTGTCTCCCTGGCCGTGGCCCACGCCGCCGCCGAGTCGGCCGGCCTCCCGCTGTACAAGTACCTGGGCGGCCCCACGGCCAACCTGCTCCCCGTCCCGATGATGAACATCCTCAACGGTGGGTCGCACGCCGACTCCAACGTCGACATCCAGGAGTTCATGATCGCCCCGATCGGCGCCAGCACCTTCGCCGAAGCTCTGGAGATGGGCGCTGCGGTCTACCACGCGCTCAAGGCCGTGCTGAAGGGCAAGGGCCTCGCGACCGGCCTCGGCGACGAGGGCGGCTTCGCGCCGAACCTGCCGTCCAACGCCGACGCGCTCGACGAGATCCTGGTCGCCATCAAGAACGCCGGCTTCACCCCCGGCAAGGACGTGGCGCTCGCGCTCGACGTCGCCGCCTCCTCCTTCTACAAGAAGGGCGAGGGCTACGAGTTCGAGGGCGGCATCAAGTCCAGCGACTGGATGGTCTCCTACTACGCCGACCTGCTCGACAAGTACCCGCTGGTCTCCATCGAGGATCCCCTGGATGAGGACGACTGGGAGGGCTGGGCCAAGTTCACCGCGCTCGTCGGTGACCGCGTCCAGATCGTCGGCGACGACCTCTTCGTCACCAACCCGTCCCGGATCGCCCGCGGCATCGCCGAGAAGTCGGCCAACGCGCTGCTGGTGAAGGTGAACCAGATCGGTTCGCTGACCGAGACCATCGACGCCGTCGACATGTCGCACCGCGCCGGTTTCAAGACGATGATGAGCCACCGTTCCGGCGAGACCGAGGACACCACCATCGCCGACCTGGCCGTCGCCCTCGGCTGCGGCCAGATCAAGTCGGGCGCCCCGGCTCGCACCGAGCGCGTCTGCAAGTACAACCAGCTGCTCCGCATCGAGGAGGACCTGGACGACGCCGCGCGCTACGCCGGTGCCGCCGCCTTCCCCCGGTTCGACAGCTCGAAGTACTGATCGCCCTGTAGGACGGATCGACTGAGACCGAACGGCTCCCCGGCGATGCCGGGGGGCCGTTTCGGCGTTTCCGGGCCCGCTGGGCGACAGCCGGTCGCGTGCCGCGGGTTCGCTACCCACCGCTTGCGGCCTCGGGCGGTGCTGACGGGGGCGTGTCCCCGGGGAGGACGCGGATCTCATCATCGGTAACTACTTTCAGGAAGTGTTCACCGCTGTCGGGTAATAACGTGAGAGTAGAGACGTAAGCCGAAAGTAGTTACCGATGATGAGATCGGTGACTGCGTCGGCCGGGCGAGTGGAGCAGTCGGGCACCCCCAAAGGTCGGACTGCCGGGGAGATCCGGCACCCCCGCGCGGCCTCCGGCGCTTGGGTGCTGCCCCGACCTACACTCGTCGGGATGGCACGCGATAGACGGGCACCGCGCACTCCGACGACGGCCCCGGGACGAAGCTCCCGGCGTCTGCGGAGCCTGACGCGTCCCCGGGTGCGCGCCGAGGACGCGGCGTCGACGGGTCGCCGGTTCCCCGGGGGTCTGCGGCTCCCGAAGACCCCGGCCGGTTGGGGGTTGACCCCGCGGGCGCTGGTGGTGCTGTCGCTGGTCGTCCTGCTGGCCCTCTCGTTTGCCAACTCGCTGCGGATCTACTTCAACCAGCAGCACGATCTGGGTGTCGCCCAGCAGCAGATCCAGGAGCGTTCCGATCGGATCGCCGCGCTGGAGACGGAGCTGCGGCGCTGGGACGACCCGGCCTACGTCAAGGCGCAGGCGCGCGAACGGCTCGGCTGGGTGCTGCCCGGCGAGACCGGCTATCGCGTCATCGGCCCCGACGGCAAACCCATGGGGGGTGGCGTGGTCATCGAGAGCGAGGGCAAGCTGCCCGCCGGCGAGTACCAGACGATGTGGTTCGACCGGATCTGGGGGTCGATCGAGACCGCCGACGCTCCCACCCGCCGCGCCGGCTGAGCGGTCTTGTGAGGCGGCCGGTGACGCCGGCCGGTCGTGGCCACCGCATGGTGGGCGGGACTGCCAGAATGGGGCCGTGCCTTCGCCGACTCCGCTGACCCCTCACGATCGCGAGGTCGTCCAGGCCCAGCTCGGACGCGAGCCGCGCGGCATGGTGGCGGTGGCGTGGCGGTGCCCCTGCGGCAAGCCCGGCGTGGTCACCACCAAGCCGCGGCTGGACGACGGCACCCCGTTCCCGACCACCTACTACCTGACCTGCCCCCGGGCCGTGTCGGGCTGCTCCACCCTGGAGGCACAAGGGGTGATGGCCGAGATGTCGGAACGGCTGGCCACCGATCCACAGCTCGCCGCCCGCTACCGGCGGGCGCACGAGGCCTACCTGGCCGACCGGGCCGCGCTGGGCCACGTCCCGGAGATCGATGGGGTCAGTGCGGGCGGCATGCCGAGTCGGGTCAAGTGTCTGCACGTCCTGGTCGGGCACGCCCTGGCCGCCGGCCCCGGCGTCAACCCGCTGGGCGACGAGGCCCTGGCCGCCCTCGGAGAGTTCTGGAACCGTCCCTGTGTGGAGGAGATCGGATGACGCGCGTCGCCGCCATCGACTGTGGCACCAACTCGGTCAGGCTGCTGATCGCCGAACCCGGATCGCAGGGACGGCTGGTCGAGCTCGACCGTCGGCTCGAACTGACCCGGCTGGGCCAGGGCGTCGACGCCACGGGCCGGTTCGCTCCCGACGCCCTTCAGCGCACCCTGGACGCGGTGGCCTCCTTCGCCGAGGTGATCGCGGACGCCGGGGCCGAGCGGGTCCGGATGGTCGCCACGTCGGCCGCCCGGGACGCCGGCAACCGCGACGAGTTCTTCGCCGGCGTGCGGGAGCGGCTGGGCGTGGACGCCGAGATCATCAGCGGCGACGAGGAGGCCTGGCTGTCGTTCCGCGGCGCCCTGACCGCCCTGCCGGACGCCCCAGCCCCGACGCTGGTGATGGACATCGGCGGCGGCTCGACCGAGTTGGTCCTCGGCGCGACCTCGCCCGCGGGCCCAGTGATCCAGCACGGCCTGAGCATCGACATCGGCTCGGTGCGGATGCGCGAACGCTTCCTGCACTCCGACCCGCCGTCACCCGCCGAGGTGGCGTCGGCCGCCGCCTACATCGACGGGCTGCTGGACGCGTCCGGCATCGACTTCGCCTCCGTCCAGAGCTGGATCGGCGTCGGCGGCACGGCCACCAGCCTGGCCGCCCTGGCCCTGGAGCTGCCCGCCTACGACCGCAGCCGGGTCCACGGCTCGCGGATGGCCCGCGACGCGGTCATCGGCCTGGCGGACCTGCTGCTGGCGATGCCGGTGTCCCAGGTGCGCCAGTTCCCGACGATGCCGCCCAAGCGCGCCGACGTCATCTGCGCGGGCGCCCTGATCGCGTCCCGCGTGGCGCTGCGCAGCCCGGTGGAGTTGTTGGTCAGCGAGGCCGACATCCTCGACGGCATCGTCCTGGGCCTCCTCGACGCCCGCTGAGCGGCCAATAGACTCGCCGTGACGCGGAGCCCCAGGCTCCCGGCCCCCGTAGCCCAATCGGCAGAGGCAGGCGGCTTAAACCCGCCCAAGTGTGGGTTCGATTCCCATCGGGGGTACCGGCGCGGCACCCTCCACTGTCTTCGGCGCCGCGTCCGATGGCAGGATGCGGGGATGGCCGAGGATCCGAAGGCGGTGTTGCAGCAGTACCTTCGCCTGGGCCGGGTGGCGCTGCTCTGGAAGCTCGAGGGGCTCGGGGAGCGACGCCTGCGGACCCCCCTGACCGACAGCGGCACGAACCTCCTCGGCATCGTCAAGCATGTCGCGGGTGTCGAACTCGGCTATCTCGGCGACGTGTTTGGCCGCCCCGCCGGCTTGGAACTGCCCTGGCGCGCCGAGGGTGCCGAAGCCAACGCCGACATGTGGGCCACCCCCGAGGAGTCCGCTGAGCACATCATCGACCTGTATCGCCGGGCCGCCGAGCACAGCGATCACACCATCGCGGCCCTGCCCCTGGACGCCGTGGGCCACGTGCCCTGGTGGCCCGAGGAGCGCCGTTGGGCGAGCCTGCAACTCGTGTTGGTGCACGTGATCGCCGAAACCCATCGGCACGCCGGCCACGCGGACATCGTCCGTGAACAACTGGACGGTGCCCGCGGCATGCTCCGGGGGCGCGAGAACCTGCCACCCGGGGACGAGCTTTGGTGGGCCGACTACGTGGCCCGCCTCCGTCGGGCCGCGGAGTCGTTCCCCGACGAGGCCTGAAGCGGGCTCAGCAGGACCGATTGGGGCCCCCGGGCCCTAGGTCTCCCGCGGGGCGCAACTGGTTCGGCGTCCGCCCTGCGGCATGGGAACAACGGGGTGACCTCCGGCGTTGCCTACCATGGATGAAGAATCCAGAGGAGGAACCACCGACTATGCGCAGTACCAACCCGATTCTCTCGAACCCGAACGCCTTCAGCGCGGACCCGAACGCCGCGCAGGGCTATGCCCAGCCCGGCGCTCAGCAGGGATATGCCCAGCAGGGCTACGCCCAGCAGGGCTACGCCCAGCAGGGCTACGGCCAGCCCGGCGCCCAGCAGGCGTGGGGGCAGCAGGGCTACCAGCCCGCTCCCGGCCAGCCGATGCCCGGCCAGGTCGCCCCGCAGTCGTCGGGTCGGATGACCCTGGACGACACGATCACCAAGTCGGCCACCGTCATGGGGCTGCTCATGCTGGTCGCGGCGGCCGCCTACGTCCTGACCCCGCTGAGCCTGCTCACCCCGGCGCTGATCATCAGCGGCCTGGTCGGCTTCGTCACCGTCATGGTCGTGTCGCTGCGACGCGTCATCAGCCCGCCGCTCGTGCTCGCCTACGCGGTGATCGAGGGCGTCTTCATCGGCGCGTTCAGCAAGGTGTTCGAGTACATGTACCCGGGCATCGTGACCCAGGCCGTGCTGGGCACCTTCGTGGCCGCCGGCGCCACGCTGGCCGCGTACAAGTTCTTCAACATCCGCGTCACCCAGCGGTTCCGCAAGATCGTGTTCATCTCCACGTTCGCCTTCGCCGGCGTCATGCTGCTCAACTTCGTGCTGAGCCTGTTCGGCATCGACCTGGGCATGCGCGGCGTGGGTGGCGGCATCTCGATGATCGCGATCCTCGCCTCGGCCGTCGGTGTGGTCCTGGCCGTGCTCAACCTGGTCATGGACTTCGACTACGTGGAGCAGGGCATCCGCCAGGGCGCCCCGGCCTCCGAGTCGTGGCGGGCGGCCCTCGGCCTGACCGTCACCATGGTGTGGCTCTACACCGAGATCCTGCGGATCCTGAGCTACTTCCGCCGGTAACTCCCAACACACGCGACTGCCGTCGGCCCTCGGGGTCGGCGGCAGTTGTCGTGTCAGCCGAAGAGCCGGTGGCTGCGGAAGCCGAACTGGCTCACCAGGGCCGGCAGATGCCGCTCCAGCAGGGCTCGGAAGCCCGCCGTGAAGTGCGTCCGGTGCCACTCGCGCAGCGGCACCCAGGCGGCGTCCGCGGTCGTCCCGCCCTCGTCGTGGACGACGGGGTCGGACGGGTCCGGGCACACCCCGGCGTAGATGATGCGCACCGCATGGAAGTCCTCGATCACGCCGGAGGGGGCGCGTCCGATCCAGTGATCGGTCTGGATGTCCAGCAGGTGCGAGATCTCCAGCACCTGGCCGGTCTCCTCGGCCACCTCCCGAATCACGGCCTGGCTGGGGTTCTCGCCGCGGTCGATGCCGCCACCGGGCAAACCCCACGAGCCCGGGACGGCGGTCCGGTCGGAGAACTGGGTGGCCAGCAGCCCGCGATGGCTCACGACGATGGCGTAGGCGGCCAGCCGTTGCCGCAGGACGGGATGCTCGATCTCGTCGGGGGTGAGCCCGGCGTCCACCTGACGAACCCGCTGCGGCCCGCGATGGGCGACCCGCTTGCCGTGCGCCCCGACCTGAACGGTGAACGTCAGGGTGTCGCCCACGCCGGTCGCCGACAGCGGCCGGACGATGCGGTAGCCGCGGTCCCAGGCGAGGCGGTGGGGGTCGGTGCCGTGCTCCAGGCGGTCGACGAAGACCGGGGCGCCCCCCGGGACTCGCACGCCGATGATCCGCACAAGTCATGATGACCCGTCGGTAGCCGATTCCTCCACCCCGACACCCCCCAAGCGCCCAGGAGGAACGCCGCGGGACTGCCGCCGGGAGACGGCCAACCACTACACTCGGCCACGCAAGTTGGCTCGTCAGCGGAGGATGAAGTGCAGTACAACGAGAACGCACGGCTCGATTCGTCCCAGGTGCAGAGCCGCGGCGGGGGACTCGGTTCCGGGGGCGGCGGCCGGATCGCGGTCGGCGGCATCGGCGGCGTGATCATCCTGATCCTGGCGATGCTGTTCGGGTTCGACGCGGGCGCGCTGCTCGGCGGAACGTCCAGCGGGCCGGTGGCCGCGACCAACGACTTCGCCGCCTGCAAGACCGGCGCCGACATCGCCAGGAACCGCGACTGCCGCTTCGTCGCCTACACCAACTCGATCCAGGACTACTGGACCAAGGTGCTGCCCGGGTACCAGGTGACCAAGACGGTCATCTTCAACGGCCAGACGAGCACGGGCTGCGGGACGGCCACCGCCCAGGTCGGCCCGTTCTACTGCCCGGCCGACAAGCTGGTCTACCTCGACACCTCCTTCTTCGATCAGCTCACCGGCCAGCTCGGTGCGGCCGGCGGCGACGCCGCCGAGGCCTACGTGATCGCGCACGAGTACGGCCACCACATCTCCGACCTCACCGGCGTCCTGGACCAGGTGCAGGCCGCCGGTCAGCAGACCGGGCCCAACTCCCCGCAGGTCAAGCTGGAGCTGCAGGCCGACTGCTACGCCGGGGTGTGGCTGCGCAACTCGACCAACGACGCCAACTCGCCGATCGCCCAGCTCACCCAGGACGACCTCGACCGCGCGGTCGACGCCGCGATCGCCGTGGGCGACGACCGGATCCAGGCCAACACGTCCGGCCGCGTCGATCGGGAGTCCTGGACGCACGGCTCCTCCGCGATGCGCAAGAAGTGGCTGGCCGTCGGCTACCAGTCCGGCGACCCGAACCAGTGCAACACCTTCACCGGATAGGGCGCGTCGGGGGTTGGTTTGCCACGGGGCGGCGAGCGAGGGCGTAACGGGCGGGTCGCTCAGGACTTCAGCGCGTGGCCCGCGAGGTCGGTCACCTGTTGGCTGATGCCGAATCGGAAGTACATCGACGGCAACGCGGCGCCGTCCCGCGCCTCGACGACGACGCTCCAGGGCTGCCCGGCGGCCAGCGTCCCGGCGTCCCGCGCCCGCTTCACCACGCGCCAGATCGAGGCGGACGAGACCAGGGTGGGGGAGAACGACGCGTTGTCGGTGCGCTCGGAGCGTTCGATGATCGTGATGGGAACCGACGCGGGGCGCAGCCGCCGCACGGTCACCTTCTCGCCGGTGCCGGCGTAGTCCAGGTAGGCGCCCACGTCGGACTTGACGCCGATGGCCAGCGCCTGGTCGCGCGCCCCGATGGCGTCCTTCAACCCCGAGGCGACGCCGGACTCGCTGTCGTAGTCGAGCTTGGGCAGCAGCCGACCGTCCGGGTAGAAGAAGACGGTGCGCGACTCGGGCAGCGTCGACACCGACATCATCACCTCGCCGGAGGAGGAGTCGACGATCTGCAGCTCCTGCCCCTCGGCGGAGTCGGCGATCAGGGCGGCCACGCTGAAGAGATGGCCCAGGTCGTCCAGCTGGAACTGGTCGAGGGTGAAGCTGTCCTGGTCGACGTTCAGGACATCGGAGTCCACCTGCTGGAGCTGGAGGTCACGCCAGGCCCAGGTCACCGGCTTCCCGTCCCTGAGCACCGTGATCGCGGCGTCGGTGGCCGTCACCTCCACCTGTAGCAGCTGATTGCTGCCGGCCGCCGCGATCAGGCGACGCAGCATCGTGGTGGCCGCGCCCGGAAGCGTCAGGTCGAGCGGCGTGGCACTGGGGGAGGGCGCCGGGGTCGTCACGGGGGGCGCGGACGGGGTGGGGGCGCCCGGTTGGCAGCCGCTCAGGGCGAGGACGGCAACGAGCGCTCCGCTGAGGGCTCGGGGGGGCGTGCTCACCCTGCGAGAGTACCGCGCACGGGCGAGCGGCCCCGTCCGAGCCGCGGGCACACTGGGGGGCGTGGATCTGCACCGCCCCGCGCTGGCCTGCGCACCCGCCCTGCTGGGCTGGCTGCTGACCGACGGCGAGGTGACGCTGCGCGTGACGGAGGTCGAGGCCTACGGCGGGCGGGACGATCCGGCCGCGCACGCGTTCGGGGGGCCGCGACCGCACACCCGGGACCTCTTCGAGCCCCCGGGCACCCTCTACTGCTATCGCTCCTACGGGCTCCACATCTGCGGCAATGTCGTGTGCGGGCCGTCGGGCAGCGGCCAGGCGGTGCTCTTCCGGGCCGGCGAGGTCGTGGCCGGTCTCGAGGTCGCCGTGGCCCGGCGCGGCCCGATGCCCGCGCCGCGGCTGGCCCGCGGGCCGGGGTGCCTCGGGAAGGCCATGGGCTGGTCGCTGGACGACTCCGGGCGGCGCTTCGGCTCCGGGGGTCTGCTGCTCGTCCCGCCCACGGGGCCCGTCGGTGAGGTCCGGTCCGGCCCACGGGTGGGCGTCAGCGTGGCCCATCGTCGTCCGTGGCGCTTCTGGCTGGCCGGGGAGGCGTCGGTGTCGAGCTATCGGGCGAGCCCGCGCGTCCGGGACGACGGTTAGCCGGAGCGATCCGCGGCGCCCGGAACGCGTTCGACCGGGCCAACTCATACTGGGCCCGGTCGTGACTCCTTTGTAGCCGAGCGCCCCGCGACCGCCTGGCAGCGACACGCGGGGGCGGCGAAACTGCGTCGTGGTGACCCCGTTCTGGGAAGCCCGGACGGGGGCCGTCTCACGGTTCGACCCGCTCGTTGAGACATCAGGTGGGCCCCCAGCCACCGGTCACGGGGGCGAGTATGGTGGCCCTACCCGGTCAGATCGGCCGACCGGGAAGGACTCAGGATCGAGGTTCTCATGGCAGATCAGGGAGCGAGCGACACGCTCACGGAGTCTGTGGACACCACCGTCGTTGTGCGCCGGTCGGTGTCCCAATCACTGAAGGACGTCTGGAAACTGCTGGTCACCCAGGAGGGCGCCGAGGCGCTGCTCGGTCCGGGCGGGTCGCTCGGCGACAAGGGCGACAGCTGGCATGCCAACGACGGCAGCTACGGCGTGGTCCGCAGCTACCACCCGCTCGAACAGATCCGTTTCAGCTGGCATGTGGCGGAGGACACGCCCAAGACGCTGGTGGATGTGCACCTGTTGACGGGCGAGGACGGCCAGACCGTCCTCGAGATCCGGCACGATCACATCCCGGGCTATTTCGACCACGGCAAGATCACCCGCCACTGGGAGGATGCGCTCGATCGCATCGCCTCGGCGGGCTGAACGCCGAACTCGACTGAGCAGGGGCTCGCGGACAACCGCGGGCCCCTGTGTCGTCTCCCGGTTCGCGCGGTGCGACCCGCCGCGGGTTCGGGCTGCGGGGGTCTCAGGAGGCGTAGCGGACGGCGGCGCGGGCCCGCGCTTTGGCGGCCTCGGTCTCGCGGTCCTTCTTCGGGGCGCTGCTGGTGAGGTGCTCCAGCAGGTGCTGAGTGGCCGCGGCGATGTCGTCCACCGCCTCGGCGAAGAACTCTTCGTTGGCCTTGGAGGGCTTGGTGGTCCCGGCGATCTTGCGGACGTACTGCAGCGCGGCGGCGCGCACCTCGTCGTTGGAGGCCGGCGGCTCGAAGTTGTGCAGGGTTCGGATGTTGCGGCACATGCCGCCCACCTTAGGGGCTGAACCCGCCGACCCCCAGGGCCGGCGCCCTCAACGCCGGCTGAGCAGCGCCCGCGCGTAGGCGCGCTCGGCGTCGATGTCGACGTGACGGCTGCCGTCGGCCAGCTCCACGGCCCAGCCGTCGCCCACCGCCTCCAGCCGGACGAAGTCGGCACCCAGCAGGGCGCGCAGTTGCTCCTCGCGGGGGAGCCACACGACCCGGGCCGCCTCGATGCTGTCGAGCGCCCACTCGGTGGTGCCGTTGAACTTGATGAGATGCCCGCCGATCACCCGCTGGGTCTCGATGGTCATGTCCGAGATCACGAAGACCTCGCCCTCCAGGTCGGGGACCGGGATCAGGAAGCGATCACCGGAGGCGGGTTCCCAGGCCAAGCCCGTGTCCCGCAGCCGCTCCGCCAGGTCCCGGTCGATCATGAGGGCTCCTTCCGCTGCTCGCGAGGGTACCCCGGGGCGGGGCGTCGCGTGCCGGGCGCGGCGGACGGGCCGCGCGGTTCCCGCCCTTGTCACCCCGATGGGGAACTGTGGGCCGGGTCATGTTCGCGTTAACATCGAGCGTTCTGTGATCGGTGGCGGGGGCCGCCGACCGGACGTTCGGGAGGAAGTGTCTTGCGCCGTTTGATGATTGCTGTGTCCGCGTTGGTCCTGGCCTGGGCGGGCGTGACGCCGGCATTGGCCACCAACCTCGGCTCGGAGAGCGGCAACGGCACCGAGGCCTGCGCGGTGGTCTGGGACGCCGCGGCGGTCCTGGACCTCGACCTGAACAACACCCAGGACGGCGGCGGCCTCATGGTCGGCCTCGACGGGACGCCCGTCGACGGCTACTCCAACGGCGGCTACCAGACGATCGTGCACCCGGAGCTGGGCGACCCCGGCTTCCTGGAGATCAACCACTGGTACAACGGCCCGAGTAGCCCCACCACGCGCACCACCACGGGCTCCTGGCGGATCCCGGTCGCGACCGATCACACCATCCTCAACGCGACGATGGTGGTCAGGCTGCCGGCGAACGCGGCCGGCTACACCTTCGATCCGGTGTCGATGAACAGCCGGATCGGGGCCTGGGGGGCGCCGTACAGCGACTACACCTGGGCGCAGCGGGCCACGCAGGCCCCCGTCGGGAGCGCGACCGACACCGTCCGCACCATCAACCTCGGGACGCTGGCGGCCGGCACCGGCACCGTCTTCCAGTTCGACTTCTCGGTCCCGACCGGGACGGTCCTCACCGACCCGCTCTACGCCACCGCCCAGCTGACCGGGACCTACATCCAGGGTGCCGCGACGGGCTGCGCCGTCACCGTGCCGCCGGCGCCCGTGGTGACCCCCGCGCCGTGCCAGGTCGAACTCGCCGGCCAGACCGTGTTCCCGGTGACCGCCCCCGACATCACCGTCCGGGACAAGTGGGACGACTTCGGCGCCATTCACCTGACCAACGACCCCACGGACGCCACCGACGATCTGTGGCGCACCTCGCCGACCCCGGAGGGTGAGATCAACGCCGACGGCTGGGGCAGCTACCCGTCGCGGACATTCCGGCTCTACGGGGCCACCGAGGTGGACCTCGCAGACGTCGACATCGTCTTCACCGCGGCGCAGGGCTTCACGTTCTCGGGTGCTGCGAGCGCGGTCCTCACCGCGTCCGCCTCCGGGATGGGCGGCCTCTACGCGGCGGGCTACACCGTGGCCGCCACGGGCATCGGCGTCCCGGTCGTCACGGCTGACACCATTACCCTGCACATCGACTCCATGCCCGCCAACTCCGGGTTCGCCTTCGCCATCGGCACCAAGACCGACGGCAGCGGCCAGGCCTACGTGATCAACTCCACCCTCGTCGGGGACAAGGTCTCGTGCCCCGGTTCCGTGGCGGGCACGGTCTTCTGGGACCTGGATTCCGACGGGGCCCTGGACGCGGCCGACGACGACGTGGCGGGCTACACGGTGACGCTGACCGACGCGGCCGGCGTGGCGCACACCACCACGACGGCGGCCGACGGCACGTACCTGTTCGACGGCCTCGAACCCGGCGACTACACGGTGTCGGTCGAGCTGGTGGACCCGTGGACGGGCATCACCACCGTGCAGAGCTACGACGTCACCGTCGAGCGCGGCGGCGCGATCACCGAGCGCGACTTCGGCCTGATCCAGCCCGGCTCGCTGTCCGGGACGGTGTTCTGGGACAAGAACACCGACGGCGTGAACGACGCCGGCGACGCCCCGATCGGGTCGTATGCCGTCACCGTGACCGGCCCGGACGGCACCACGTGGCCGCTGACCACGGATGCCGAGGGGCACTACAGCCTGGACGGGCTCCCCGCGGGCGACTACACGGTGACGGTCACCCTCACCGATCCCTACACCGGAGCCACGACCGAGACCGAGGTCGTCGTGACCGTGCCCCAGGGCGGCTCGGGCGAGGCGGACTTCGGGCTGATCCAGCCGGGTTCGATCGCCGGGGTCGTGTTCTTCGACCTCGACAACGACGGGCTGATCGACGGCACCGACGTGCCGGTCGGCTCCTACCAGGTGCAGCTGCTGGACGCCGAGGGGAACGTGATCGCCACGGCGATGACCGGACCCGACGGCTCCTACCTGTTCGAGGGGGTCCCGGCGGGCGAGTACCAGGTGGCCACCACGCTGGTCAGCCCGTACACCGGGGCCTCGACGCCGCTGCTGGTGGCGGTCACCGTGCCCCAGGGGGAGCAGGTGGTGGTCAACTTCGGCCTGACCAAGCCCGCCGGCCCGGCCCCGACGCCGACGCCCACGCCGACCACGACCCCGCAGATCATCCTCCAGGGTGATGTCGACTGACCCGCGTCGGCGGCTGACCGCGCTGCTGGCCGGCCTGGTGGCGTTGACCGGCTGTGGCGCGCCAGCCCCGGCCGAGGGCCCCACGCCGTCCGGAACGTCCCTCGCGTCGAGCGGACCGGTCGGCTCGGTGGCCGCCTCGGTCGCGCTCCGGACGCCGGTCGGCATCTGCCCGGTGGTCGCCGGGGTGGCCGACCCGCCGCGGGACATCACGCAGGTCTGCTGGCTGGGGGTCTCGCCCCGGGGGGCCGTCGGGACCACGATCGTGCTGGGGCACAGCACCCGACGCAAGGCGACCCTGGGCTACCTCGAGAAGTGGGTCCCGGCCCGCCGGGACGGCGAGCTGGTGACCTTCGCCGGCGCCACCTACCGGGTCGTGGGCAAGCCGGAGGCGGCCACCAAGGGCCAGCTCCCGGGTTGGGTCTTCGACACCGGCGGCCGACGCGCGCTGGCCGTGGTCACCTGCGACCTGGACAGCAAGTACAAGCGCGGGGCCGACGGCGTCCTGCACGCCGAGGACAACATCGTGCTGCGCCTGGAGCCCGTGACCTGATTCCCGCTCGGAGCAGCTAGGCCGAGCAGCGGACCCCGGTGGCGTGGATCGGGCAGTACCCGTTGGGGTTCTTCTCGAGGTACTGCTGGTGGTAGCCCTCCGCGTAGTAGAACGGGCCCGCGTCCGCGATCTCCGTTGTCAGGGCGGGGTAGCCGGCCGTTGCGAACGCCTCTGCGTACTGGGTGGCCAGGCGCCGGGCCGCCTCGGCCTGCGCGTCACCGGCGGTGAAGAGGGCGGAGCGGTACTGGGTGCCGCGGTCGTTGCCCTGCCGGAAGCCCTGGGTCGGATCGTGGTTCTCGAAGAAGGACCGGACGAGGGCCTCGTAGGAGACCCGCTTCGGATCGAACACCACCCGCACGGTCTCGGTGTGCCCGGTGCGCCCCGAACACACCTCGTCGTAGGTCGGGTTCGGCGTGTAGCCGCCCTGGTAGCCGACGGCGGTGCCGAGCACCCCGGGCGTCTCCCAGAACAGCTTCTCCGCGCCCCAGAAACAGCCGAGGGCGAAGTACGCCACCTCGGCACCCTCGGGCACCTGATCCAGCCGAACCCCCGTCACCTCATGGAAGATCGGGTGGGTCAGGATCGGGGTCTCCCGGCCGCGCAGCGCGATCCGGGGGTCAACCATCGTCGGTTTGGTGAACAGCATTGAGGACCTCCTGCCCCCTCAACCGTCGAGGGTACGGCCCCATTCCCGCAGCCGCCGGGTCACCAGGGGACCAGAGACCAGTCGATCGGCGCGGCCCCCTGTGCCTCGAGGGCGGCGTTGGCGCGGCTGAACGGGCGCGAGCCGAAGAAGCCCGCGTGCGCGGACAGCGGTGAGGGGTGCGGCGAGGCGATCCGGGGTATGTCACCGAGCATGGGCGCCAGCGACTGGGCATCGCGGCCCCACAGGATGGCCACCAGCGGGCCGCCGCGCTCGACCAGCGCCTCGATGGCGCGCTGGGTCACCCGCTCCCACCCCTTGCCGCGGTGCGATCCCGGCGCCCCGGGGCGTACGGTGAGCACCCGGTTGAGCAGCAGGACGCCCCGCTCGGCCCACGGTGTCAGGTCGCCCGACGCGGCCGGGGGCACCCCCAGGTCGCTGGTGAGCTCCCGGAAGATGTTGTCGAGGCTCCGGGGCAGCGGGCGGACGTCCGGCGCCACCGAGAACGACAGGCCCACCGGATGCCCAGGGGTGGGGTAGGGGTCCTGGCCCACGATGAGCACCCGCACGTCCGCCAGCGGACGGCTGAAGGCGCGCAGCACCTGCGGGCCCGCCGGCAGGTACGGGCGTCCCGCCGCGAGCTCCGCGCGCAGGAAGTCGCCCATCGCCGCGATGGTGTCGCCCACCGGCGCCAACGCCTCCGCCCAGTCGGGGGCGACCAGCTCGGCCAGCGGCCTGCCGCTCATGCGCGGACCATCGCCGGCGCGCGATGCTCCCGGGGCATCAGCGTGGACCACAGCGCACCGGCCACCAGGATGGCCGCCCCGATCCCGAACGCCGCCGGCATCCCGACCCGGTCGGCGAGGAAGCCCGCCACCAGCGGCCCGATGATGGCGCCCAGGTCGGTCGTCATCGAGTAGAGCGCGATCGGCGTGCCGCCGCCCCCGTGGACGACGTCGCCGACCGCCGCGGTGGGCGCCGTCCCCAGCGCCGCCGCCGCAACCCCGTAGACGCAGAGCACGGCGATCAGCAGCCAGATGTCCCCGACGAAGGGGATCGCCAGCGTGGACAGCCCGGCCAACAGGCCGCCGACGATCATCATCGGCCGGCGCCCGATCCGGTCCGTGGCCCGCCCGACGGGAACCAGGGCCGCGGTCTGGGCCACCGCCGCCACCGCGAAGGCGATACCCGTCCAGGCCGGATCTCCGTGGAGCACCGACACGATGAACACCGGAATCAGCGAGTTGCGCACCCCGAAGGACTGCCAGCCCTGGCCGAACGAGAGCGCGCAGGCGGCCTGGTAGCGGACGTCGCCGACCACCTCGCGCAGCGTGCGGGCCGGGGGCGGCTCGTCCGGCTCCTCGTCGGCCGGCGCGTGCAGCTGGGTGATGGCGATGGCGGCCGACACCAGCAGCGTTGCCGCGTAGAAGAAGAAGGGGGCAGTCAACGAGACGCGGGACAGCAGGCCGCCGATCGCCGGGCCCAGCATGCCGCCGAGCAGGAAGCCGCCCTGGTACAGCCCGCTCGCCCGGCCCCGCAGGTCGTGGGGGACCGAGGCCAGCAGCAGCGCCATGGCCGACACCGTGAACATTGCCGAGCCGATCCCGCCCAGCGCGCGCCACACCAGCAGCTGCGTGTAGTCCTGCGACAGGCCCATCAGCACCGACGAGACCGCCACCAGCAGCATCCCGGCGCCGATCGTGTTCTGGTGTCCCAGCCGGTCGGCGATCCGCCCGCAGAACGGCGTGGTGGCCAGCCGGACGGCGGCGAACGCGGACACCACCAGGCCGATCTGGGTGTTGGTCACGCCGAAGGTTTGGGCGAAGATCGGCAGGATCGGGATCATGACGCCGAACCCGACGGCGACGAAGAACCCCGACACCGTCAACATCAGCACCTGCCGCGGCATCGCCGCCCCGGCCACCCGGCGTCCCCAACTCACCGCATCAACCTAGCCGAGGGTGACGGCGTGGGTCGTGCCGCGGTCGCTAGGGTTGGCCCCACGATGAGAGGACACACCGTGACACAAGCCGAAGCCGAAGCCGTGCCGGCGGGCGCGCCGTCCCCGGACGCCGGAGCCGAACGCGCGGTGCCCCAGGGGGTGCGCACCGCGGCGGGCTGGGCCTGGCGCCTCCTCGTCCTGGCGGCCCTTGTCGTCGGCATCGGCTACCTGTGCCAGGTGTTCTCGCAGGTCACCGTGCCGCTGGGTGTCGCCGCACTGCTCACGGCGCTGCTCGCGCCGGTCACGCGCCGGCTGCACGGCCTGGGCTGGGCGCCCGCGCTGGCGGCCGCGGTCGCGCTGCTCGGCATGGCGCTGGTCGTCATCGCCGTCATCGTCGGCATCGGCTGGACGGCGGCGCGGCAGGCGCCGGAGCTGGCTGCGCAGACCCAACTCGGCGTCCAGCAACTGCTCGGCTGGCTCGCGGGCGACCCCCTCCACATCGACCAGGCGCAGATCGACGGCTGGATGGCCTCGCTCACCGCCTGGGCCAACGAGTCGCGCGCCCTCATCGCGTCGTATGTCGCCAAGGTCGGCACCCAGATCGGCCACTTCGTCGCCGGCATCGCGATCGCCCTGATCGCCACGTTCTTCTTCCTCTACGAAGGACGCTCGCTCGCGACCGCCGTCGTGACGCTGCTGCCGGGGCGCTACCGGGAGCCGGCGCTGCGGGCGGCCGAGGGGGGCTGGGCGTCCCTGGTCGCCTACATGCGCGCCCAGGTGCTGGTGACCCTCGTGGACGCCCTCGGGGTGGCGGCGGTGGCGCTGGTGTTGGGGCTGCCGATGGTGCCCGCGATCTTCGCGCTCACCTTCATCATGTGCTTCATCCCGGTGCTGGGCGCCATCATCGCCGGCACGGTGGCGACGCTGCTGGCGCTGGTCACCAGCGGCTGGGTCTCCGCGGTCATCATGGCGGGCGCGACCGTCGCCGTGATGTGGACCGAGAGCCACTTCCTGCAGCCGCTGCTGCTCGGCCGGGCGGCGTCGCTGCACCCGCTCGCCGTTCTGGTGGGCCTGGTGATCGGCGCCGAGGTCGCCGGCATCGTGGGCGCGCTGATGGTGATCCCTGCGCTCGCGTTCGCGGCGGCGTTCGTCCGCTCGCTCCGGGACGAGCCGGCCGAGGCGCCAGCCCCGACCCCGGACGCGGCCGACGCCGAGCCGGACGCGGCCGCCGAGCCCGCCGGGTAGCCGCCGACCCCGGAGAGACCGAGGGTCCGTCCAGGTCCCGACGCGGACGAGAATCGAGGTCACCCTTTCGATTCTCGAAAGCGCGACTTACTATTACTGCATGAGCGACGCTGACATCACCCCCATCCTGGAGGATCTGGCCGCCGGCCGAATTGACGCCTCCGAGGCCGCCCGGCGCATCGACGCCACCAAGCAGGCTGCCGCCCCGCCCGCCCCGCCCGCGCCTCCCGGCGCGGGTACCGGCCCGACGGGCGGGTACCCCGAGCCCGACGAGGTCGATGCCGAGGTTGCCGACGAATCCCCCCGGCGCCAGTACGCCCCCTACGCCCGCGACTCGTTCGGCGCGACCCCCGACCCCGACGCCGCCGCCGACGAGGTGCCGCCGAGCCGCCGCCGCCCCGGGGGAGCCAAGGGGGTCGACCGGATCGCCGTGCGCGCCGTGGGCCGCCGGGTGCGCATCATCGGCGACCCGTCCGTCGCGACTGCCTCGGCCGAGGGTCCCCACGTCCTGCGGCGCAGCGGCTCCGTGCTGGAGGTCACCAGCGACGGGGAGCTGGGGCCGAGCCTGGACAGCTTCGTGCTTCGTCCGCCCCGCAGCCTGGACGACATTCGCGCGCTCAGCCTCGGCAAGGAGCTGCTGCTGCGGGTCAACCCGTCGATCATCGTCGACGTCGAGGTGACCGCCGGCCTGCTGAGCACCGAGAAGGTGCCCTACCTGGGCAAGGTGCGGGTCACCGCCGGCGGCGCCACCCTCGAGGGGGTCGCGGAGATGAACGACGTCCTGGTTCAGGCCGGCCAGGCCACACTCCGGGGTGCCATCACCACAGGCCGCTCCCGGGTCCGCTGCGAGTCGGGCTCCCTGGACATCTTCCTGGACGACCACTCGAACGTGACCGTCCGTAGCGACGCCCAGTTGGGCCGCATCAGCTGGGCCGACGACCAGCCGGGGCCGGTGGACGAGGTCGTGCTGGGCAACGGGTCGGCGCGCCTCGACGTGGGCGTCGTCATGGGGTGGGCGACCATTCACGCGCGGCTCGATGGCGGCACCCAGTGAACGGGTACCGTCCCCCGTCCGACTGCCCGGTGTGCGGCGGCGACCTGGTGACCACCCGGCTCGGCTGCCGCACCTGCGGGACGGAGCTCGCCGGCGAGTTCTCATCGTGCGACTTCTGCTCGCTGGAACCCAAGGACACCGACCTGCTGCGGGTCTTCCTGGCCTCACGGGGCAACCTGCGCGAGGTGGAGAAGCACCTGGGCGTCTCCTACCCGACCGCCCGCGCGCGCTTCACCGAGTTGCTGATCAAGCTGGGCCTGGGCGGCGAGGCCGACCCGGAGCCGGCGGCGCTCACCCGCGATCAGGTGCTCCGGGAGGTGGCCAGCGGCGCGTTGGCCCCCGCGGAGGCCGCGTCCTTGCTCGCCCGCCTCTGAGGGCTGGCGGTTCGCGCTGGGCGCGCCGGTTCGGGGTGCTCCTCAGCCCGCGTGGGCTTGCACCGCGAGGATCTGCACCTCGACCGGCTTCCCGGTCGGGGCCACGTAGCTGACCGTCTCCCCGATGGCGCGGCCCATGATCGCGGCGCCGAGGGGGGACTGCGGCGAGAAGATCTCCAGGTCGGAGACCGTCCCCAGCGCCATCATTTCCCGCGAGCCCAGCAGGAAGGTGTCGGTGTCGTCCGGGTCGCCGTCGTAGGCGATGGTCACCTGCACGCCGGGCACGACCTCGTTGATGTCGCCCTCGGGGGCGTCGCCGACCTGCGCGTTGCGCAGCATGGCCTCCAGCTGGCGGATCCGGGCCTCCTGGTGCCCCTGCTCCTCGCGGGCCGCGTGGTAGCCGCCGTTCTCGGAGAGGTCGCCCTCCTCGCGGGCTCGCGCGATCTTCTGACTCACCATCACGCGACCCTCGCCCTTGAGGTGCAGCAGTTCCGCCGTCAGCGTGTCGAACGCGTCCTGGGTCAGCCAGATCTGGGGGGGATTCTCGTCAACCATCCCGGGAGCCTAGCAAATAGGCCTCAGGCGGCCGGGCCGCAGGCCTCCACCGCGATGGACGTGCCGCGCTTGAACGTGCGTACCGAGACGTCGACGGCGGTCAGGCGTTCGGAGCCCGCGGGGACGTCCACGTACTTCTCGCCCACCCGCTCGTAGGTGACGGCCTGGACGAACAGCAGGCAGCGGGCGGGCACGCTCGGATCCGGACGATCGATCGTGATGCGGGCGCGGGTTTCGGTGTCCGACACGACGGCGAACGAGTCGACGCGGCCGGTGACGGAAGGGCTGGCCTTGTTGATCGCCACCCACACGACCCACGCGACCAGCGCAAGGATCACCGCCCCCACCGCGATCAGCGCCGCGGGGGAGGTCCGCCGCCGCGGATAGCGTCGGGCGATCCGTTCGGCGTCGGCGGGAGAAGGCATGCCTCCATCCTGCCATCGCGCCGACCGGCGCCGAGACGGGTGCGGTTCGGAGTCGGTGGTGGCTGACAGAATGTCGGCATGTCTGATGCCCGCATCTATCGCGTCGACGCCTCGGGGGCGCCGCTGCGGCTGCTGCATGTCCACGCCCATCCCGACGACGAGTCCTCCAAGGGGGCCGCGACGACGGCCAAGTACGTCAACGAGGGCGTCCAGGTCATGGTGGCAACCTGCACCGGCGGCGAGCGTGGCGACATCCTCAATCCGCGCCTGGACACCCCGGAGAACTGGGAGAACATCGCAGTGCTGCGCGCCGCCGAGATGGATCGGGCCAAGACGATCCTGGGCATCGAGCAGACGTGGTTGGGGTTCGTCGACTCGGGGCTGCCGGAGGGCGATCCGCTGCCGCCGCTGCCGGAGGGCTGCTTCGCGCTGGAGGACCTGGACGAGGCCGCGGGGCGCTTGGTGAAGGTCATCCGCGAGTTCCGGCCGCACGTCATCACCACCTATGACGAGAACGGCGGCTACCCGCACCCCGATCACATCATGACCCACAAGATCACGATGGCCGCCCTCGAGGCCGCCGCGAATCCCGAGCTGTGGCCGGAGCACGGCCCCGCCTGGCAGGCGCTCAAGGTCTACTACCACATGGGCTTCCACCGGGCGCGGTTCGCGAAGTTGGACGAGCTGATGCACGCCCACGGCCTGCCCTCCCCCTACGGCGAGTGGCTGGCGAGTCGCGAGCTGGACGAGGCGGCGACCCGCCTGACCACCTTCGTCCCTTGTGGGGAGTACTTCCCCGTCCGGGACCATGCACTGCGCGCCCACGCCACCCAGATCGATCCGGACGGCCCCTGGTTCGCCGTGCCGATGGCGATCCAGCAGGCGGGCTGGCCCACCGAGGACTACCAACTGGCGAAGTCGATGGTGGCCTCGGAGCTGCCCGAGGACGATCTCTTCGCGGGGATCGGCGCGGTCGAGGGCGATAGGCTCGACGAGTGGTCCTACTCGATCTAGCCGACAACAGTTGGATGCCCCTGTTCATCGTCTTCGTGACGCTCGGCATCGGGGCACTCTTGTTCTGGAGCATGAGCCGTCACCTCCGCAAGATCGACGTCCCCGCCGACCACGAGGCCCCCGCAGCCGCGGGTGACGACTCCGCCGACAAGGCCTAGTCGCCGGCGCCCTCGGGTGTCGCATTAGGCTGACGGCGTGCCGAACCGCCTTGCCGCCTCGTCCAGCCCCTACCTGCTGCAGCATGCCGAGAACCCGGTCGACTGGTGGCCGTGGGGGCCGGAGGCGTTCGCCGAGGCCGAGCGGCGCAACGTCCCGATCCTGCTGTCGGTCGGCTACGCGGCCTGCCACTGGTGTCACGTCATGGCCCACGAGTCCTTCGAGGACGAGGCGGTCGCGGCGCTGGTCAACGCGGACTTCGTCGCCATCAAGGTCGACCGGGAGGAGCGCCCGGACGTCGACGCCGTGTACATGAAGGCCACCCAGGCCCTGACCGGTCAGGGCGGCTGGCCGATGACCGTCTTCTGCACCCCCGACGGACGGCCGTTCTTCGCCGGCACCTACTACCCGCCGACGAGGCATGGACAGCTGCCCTCGTTCACGGAGGTGGTGCAGGCGATGACCGCCGCCTGGCGGGAGCGCGGCGCGGAGGTGCTGGGGAGCGCGGACGCCATCGTCGCCCACCTGGCCGGCGAGTTCGAGCCGCCCGCGGACCCCGGCCGGGTCGACATCGCCGAGGTGATGGATCGCATCAGCGCCGACTTCGACCTGCTGAACGGCGGCTTCGGGACGGCGCCGAAGTTTCCCGCGCCGCTGCTGCTGGACGCGCTGCTGGTCAAGGGTGATCCCGGCGCCCTGGACGTGGCGCAGCGCAGCCTGGCCGCCATGGCCCGCGGCGGCATCTGCGACCAGCTCGGCGGCGGCTTCCACCGCTACAGCGTCGACGCCGGCTGGGTGGTGCCCCACTTCGAGAAGATGTTGTACGACAACGCCCTGCTGCTGGGCTCCTTCGTCCGCGGCTGGCGGCGCACCCCCGATCACGAGCCCGAGCTGCGCTGGCTGTTCGAGCACACCATCCGCGGGATCGTCGGCTGGCTGGGCCGCGACCTGCTCCTGCCCGGCGGCGGCTTCGCTGCGTCCCTGGACGCCGACTCCGCCGATGTCCGCGGCCTGATGGCCGAGGGCATCTACTACGTGTGGTCGCCCGAGTTGCTCGCCGACGCCCTCGACGCCGAGGACGCGGAGTGGGCCCGCGGGGTCTTCCATGTGACCAGCACGGGCACGTTCGAGCACGGCTACTCCACCCTGCAGCTGCGCGGTCGCCCCGACCCGGAGCGGCTGGCCCGGGTGACCGAGCGGCTACTCGGCATCCGCGAGCACCGCTGGGCGCCGGCTCGCGACGACAAGTGCGTGGCGTCCTGGAACGGCTGGCTGATCGACGCGCTGGTGTGGGCCGCCGAGGTGTTCGGCGAGGCCGAGTGGCTGGCGCTGGCCCGCGGCGCCGCTGACTACCTGTGGTCGACGCACTGGGTGGACGGCCGGCTGCGCCGGGTGTCGAAGGACGGCGTGCCGGGGGAGGCCGCCGGGCTGGCGGAGGACTACGGCGCGGTCGCGCTCGGCTTCGTCCGGCTCGCGGGGGCGCTGGGGGACGCGGCGTGGCTGGATCGCGCGGTGGCCATCCTGGAGGCCGCCCTGCCGCTCTTCGGGGCGCCGGACGGCGGCTTCTACGACACCGCCGAGGACGCCGAGGCCCTGTTCGCCCGGCCCCGGGACGTGTCGGACAACCCGACGCCGTCGGGCACCATCGCGCTGGTGGCCGCGCTGCGCGCCGCCGGGCTGCTGGCGGATCGCGCCGACTTCGGGGCCCGTGCCGATGGCGCGATGGCGACCGTCCGGGGCCTGCTGGTGGCCGCGCCGCGCTTCGCCGGCTGGGCGCTGGAGGACGTCCTGGTCGCCGACGAGGCCCGCAAGGGGTTGGGACGGGCGGTCGGCGTGGTGGTGACCGGCGGCGACCCGCTGGACGAGTTCGTCCGGGCCTCGTGGCGGATGGCCCCCGCCGGGACCATGGTCGTCGCCGGCCGTCCGGGAACCGAGGGCTTCGCCCACCACTTCGAGGCCCGCGAGCCACGCGAGGGCCACTCGACCGCCTACGTGTGCCGCGGCACCACCTGTTTCGCCCCGGCGATCGACCTCGACGCGCTGCGCACGGCGCTGTGGAGTCGCTGCTGATGCGGCTGTGGAGCATCGCCCCCGACGCCCTGGACCGCGCCGCGCTGATCGCCTGCTGGCGGGAGGCGCTGCTCGCCCAGGCGGTGTTGCGCGGCCTGACCCGCGGCTATACCCGCCACCCGCAGCTGGAACGCTTCCGCGCGCTGAGCGACCCGGTCGCCGGCGTCGGCGCCTTCCTGGACGGGCTGGCGCTCGAGGCGGACGCACGCGGCTACCGGTTCGACCGCACCCGGATCGCCGTCCCGCCGGTGCCGGTGATCGAGCCGCCGTCGACCGAGCCCCCGGGGATCGGATCGCTGCCGTCGACCGGGCTGCTGCCGGTGACCACCGGCCAGTTGGCCTTCGAGTGGGAGCACCTGCGGCGCAAGGTCGCCGTCCGCGCGCCGGAGTGGCTGCCCCGGCTGGCGGGAGACCCTCGTCCGCACCCGCTCTTCGCGGTCGTCGCCGGCCCGGTCGAACCCTGGGAACGCCCCTGAGCGGTTGCCGCGCGCCGGCGACCTGGGTCGCCGCGGGTAGGCAGCGCCCGTGGCCCTCCACGCCTGGGCGCTCGCGAGCCTCGTGGTGACAGGCGTGACCGACTGCGGTCATGGTCGTCCCACTCAGGCCGCTGGAGCCTCCCGCGGGGCGTTCTGCCTGCTGGTCCCTGCGTTGGCCGGCCCCGTAGTGACGTAAGTGACCGTCTGCGGTCTACTTCGTCCCACTCAAAGTGGGCGCAGCCGTTCAAAGTGGGCGCAGCCGTTCAAGGTGGGCGCGGCCGTTCAACGTGGGCGCAGCCGTTCAAGGTGGGCGCGGGCCGTTCAAAGTGGGCGCGGCCGTCTGCTCGTGCGGCGCAGCCCGGCCTTGGCGCGGGTCTGGTCTGTACGGCAGGGCGGTCCGCCGTCCGATGTCAGGTCACCCGCGGCGCGGCCCGTCCGATGCCCCGATCTCATCATCGGCAACTACTTTCAGGAAGTGTCCGTCACTTTCGCGATATAACGCGAAAGCAGAGTCGTAACCCGAAAGTAGATACCGATGATGAGATCGGTGAGCACGTGCCGGCGTGACACCATGAAGCGGTGAGTGAGCCGGAGAGCGCGGACGGGGAGCCGATGCCGGAGGACGGGACGGGGCCGCTGCGGCATCCGGGGTTCCGGCTCCTGCTGGTCGGGCAGTCGCTCAGCCAGGTGGGGTTCCAGTTCTCGGGGCTGGCGATGCCGGTGATCGCGGTGACGCTACTGCACGCGACCGAGGCCCAGATGGGCTACCTCAACGCCGCCGAGTATGCGGCGTTCCTCGCCATCGGGCTGCTGGTCGGCGGCTGGGTCGATCGGCTGCGCAAGCGCCGGGTCATGATCGTCGCCGACCTCGCGCGCGCCGTGGGGGTGCTGGCCATCCCGCTCCTGTTCGCCGCCGGTCAGCTGGCGATGTGGCAGCTGTACCCGGTGGCCGCCCTCCTGGGTGTGGCGACGGTGTTCTTCGACGTCGCCTACCAGAGCTACCTGCCGATCCTGATGCCCAAGAATCAGGTGGGCCGCGCCAACGGCATCCTCGAGGGCACCAGCCAGATCGCGCGGCTGGGTGGCCCGGCCGCGGCCGGTGGCCTGTTGGCGATCATGGCGGCGCCCGTGCTGCTGGTCATCGACGGGTTCAGCTTCGTCATCTCCGCGGTCACGCTCGGGCTGATCCGCGACGACGAGCGTCCCGTGCCCGCCGAGGAGCGGCACGGCCTGATCACCGAGATTCGCGAGGGGATCGCCTTCGTCGCCTCCCAGCCGCTGCTGCGGCGCATCGTGACGACCACGGCCCTGTCCAACCTGGGCTCGACGATGGTCTTCACGATGACCTCGATCCTCATCCTGAGGGATCTCGCTTTCACGCCGGTCCTGCTGGGCGTGGTCTTCACGTTCGGGGCGGCGGGCGGGGTGATCGGGTCGTTCGGCTCGTCGCGGCTGGTCGCCCGGCTCGGGGAGGGCCCGACGCTTCGCGCGTCCCTGATCGTCTCCGCGGTGGCGATGGTGTCGATTCCGCTGGCGGTCCACCTGCCGGCGCTGGCGCTGGGCCTGCTGTGCGCCGGCGAGGTGGCGTTCAGCGTCGCGGTGGTGAGCTACAACATCGTCCAGGTCACGGCCCGGCAGAAGCTATGCCCGACCCGCCTGCTGGGGCGCATGAACGCGTCCATCAGGTTCGTGGTGTGGGGGATCATGCCGCTGGGGGCACTGGCCGCCGGCTGGATCGGCAGTGCCGTCGGAGCCCTGGCCACGGCCTGGGTGGGGGCGGCGATCCAGGCGCTGGCGGTCCTGCCGTTCCTGCTGAGCCCTTACGGCCGGCTGCGGGAGCTGCCGAGCCGTCCCGAGGGGGATCTCACCCCAGGGTGACGATCAGGATCGCGATGTAGTGGACGATCGCCGCGACGATGGTGCACAGGTGGAAGATCTCGTGGAAGCCGAACCAGGCCGGCCAGGGGTTGGGGCGCTTGAGGGCGTAGACGACCGCACCCAGGGTGTAGATCAGGCCGCCCAGCGAGATCAGGCCGAGGATCAGCCAGCCGCCGGCGGCGTAGAACTCGCCGACCCAGCCGACGGCCGCCCAGCCCATCGCCAGGTACAGGATCACGTGGATCCAGCGCGGGGCCCCGATCCACAGCAGCTGGGACGCGGTGCCGAGCGCAGCGACGATCCAGATGACCCACAGCAGGGTGGTGGCGCTCTCCGGGCTGAGCAGCATCAGCGCCAGCGGGGTGTAGGAGGCGGCGATGAAGATGAAGATGTTGGCGTGGTCCGCGCGCCGCAGCATCGCCTGGGAGCGGGGCTTCCAGGTGCCGCGGTGGTAGGTGGCGCTGGTGCCGAAGAGCGCGACGGCGGCGACCAGCCACACGGCCCCGCCGATGCGCCCGGGGACGGTGGGGGCCAGCGCGATCAGCGCGATGCCCATCACCAGGGCGAGGGGGGTCATCACCGCATGCAACCAGCCGCGGAGGCGCGGTTTGGGTGCCGGGGTTGCGGACGACATGACTACTCCTTACGGGACCGTAAGTTACGGTTCCGTAAGTTACTCTACCAGCCCGATCCACCGGGGCCCACCGGCGAGGTGCGAGCATGGAAGCCATGCGGTTGCTGATCCCCGACGATGCCCCCTTCGAGGCCACCGACCTGGCCGGGGTTGAGGTGGTGGCCTACGCGCCTAGCGACCCCCTGACCGCCGACCAACTGGACGTCGACGCGGCCGTGGTGTGGGGGTTCGCCGCGGGCAACCTGGCGCAGCTGGCCGCCTCCCCCCGGCTCCGCTGGGTGCAGACGCTCGCCGCCGGTCCGGACGGGGTGATGGCCGCGGGGTTCGACCCGGGCGTCATCATCACCACCGGTCGGGGATTCCACGACCGGACGGTCACCGAGCACGCGGTCGCCCTCATTCTGGCCCTGCTGCGGCAACTGCCCGCGACGGCGGCCGCCCAGGCCGAGCATCGGTGGGCCGACGAGCTCGGCGGCTTCCGGCCCCTCCGCGGGCCCGCCGCGGTCACGTCCCTGATCGAGGCCCGGGTGCTGATCTGGGGCTTCGGCTCCATCGGCCAAACGTTGGCCCCGGTCCTGGCGGCGCTGGGGGCCACGGTCACGGGGGTTGCCCGTTCGGCCGGCGAGCGCGCCGGCTTCCCGGTGATCACTGAGGAGGCGCTTGCGGACGAGCTGCCGCGCACGGACGTCCTCGTCCTCGTGCTGCCCCACGATCCGGCGACGCGGCACGCGCTGAACGATGAGCGGCTTGCCCTGCTGCCCCCGACGGCCCATGTGGTCAACGTGGGTCGGGGGAGCACCGTGGACGAGGCCGCCCTGGTGTCGGCGCTGCGGGAGGGCCGGCTGGCCGGCGCGGCGTTGGACGTGACCGACGTCGAACCGCTGCCGGCGGATTCGCCCTTGTGGGAGGCCCCCCGGCTGATCCTCACCCCGCATCTGGCCGGCGGGCGGCCCCTGGGGGCGGGCCCGTTCCTCGCCGAGAACCTGCGTCGCTTCCGCTCCGGCGAGCCGCTGTGGAACCAGGTTGCCCGCTAGCGTCGAAACGCCCCCTCAACGCCACTTGTTCGCCGGTCAGCCGGCGGGGGGCAGTACAGTGCACTCATGTCCTGGACCGGACGCATTCCCCGTGTGCTGGAGCGGGTGGACCCCACTGGGTTGGTGTATGACGCCTATGTACGGATGCTCGTCCGACAACTCGATCGGGAGCGACTTCCCAAACATGTGGCGGTCATGGCGGACGGCAACCGCCGCTGGGCGCGCCTGAACGCCCCGGACGAGCCGGTCGCCGTCGGCTACCAGGCCGGCTCCGACAAGTTGAAGGAGTTCGTCACCTGGTGCGACGAGGTCGGCATCAAGGTCGTCACGGTCTGGGTGCTGTCCACCGACAACTTGGCGCGCAGTGCGCGCGAGGAGGTGGCTCCCCTGCTCCGCGAGATCGAGGACCTGGTGGTCGACCTGGCCGCCGGCGGCGATTGGCGGGTGCAGACGGTCGGCGATCTCGACCTGCTTCCCTCCACGATGGCCGAGCGGCTGCGGGAGGCCGAGCGTTCCTCGGCCGGGCGCACCGGGATGCACGTCAACGTGGCTGTGTCGTACGGGGGGCGCCACGAGCTGCGGGACGCCGTCCGCTCGCTGCTGGCCGCGGAGGCCGAGAAGGGCACCAGCCTGGAGGAGCTCTCCCGGACCCTCGACATCGACCAGATCGGCGAACACCTGTACACCGCCGGCCAGCCCGACCCGGATCTGGTGATCCGAACCTCGGGCGAGCAGCGGCTGTCGGGCTTCCTGATCTGGCAGTCGGTGCACAGCGAGTTCTACTTCCACGAGGCGCTGTGGCCCGACTTCCGCAAGGTCGACTTCATCCGCGCGCTGCGCTCCTACGCCCAGCGCGAGCGCCGCTACGGCCGCTAGCCCCCGACGGGAGGACTCCTAGCGAGGGTCCGCGCGGCGCAGCGCGGTCAGAGCTGGGGACCGAGATTCATCCGCTCGGCGGCCAGTCGCTCGCGCTCCAGCTCGGCCTGGGACAGGTCCGGGGATGCCCCGGGGCTGATCGCCTCGGCACGGTCGCGGTTCGTGGCCTCCTGCTCCGGCGAGACCTCGTCCGTGGTGCCCGGGTTGATGACCCCGGCCACGGCGGCCTCGCGGGCGAGTTCCTCGGCGGGAACCTCGGCGTTGGGCCCGAGGTTCATTGCCGCCGCCCGCCCCCGGGCGACGTCGTAGGAATCGGTTTGGTTTGTCATCGAGGACCTCATCTCCTCAGGCCGCCAAGGGCGGCTGCCCCCCGAAGACACGGGGGCCACCTCCCACGTTAGGTCGCCGTTCGGCGTTCAGCAATGGGTGGCGAGGTGTGCCTCGCTTGTCACCCACCCGTCACTGGGGCGCACCGGCGTGTTGGCCCCGAAGTGGCGGCGGGCCGTGTCACGCTCGATCCAACGGTCGCCCCAGCGGCCGCCCGGGAGGCAAGCATCCATGCGACGTCCGACGAACACCCGTCGAACCCGCGGGCCAGCACCAGGCCCTGTTCGTCCCGGCTGACCCCACGCAATGGGGAGGCCGGGCGCGGGTGACGCGCGGCCTCCGGTGAGGACCGACGTGCCCAGCACCACGACCCGACCCCGAAGCCGCCGTCCCCTCGCGGACGTGGCCATCAAGACCTACGTGATCGACACCTCGGTGTTGCTGTCCGACCCCCACGCGCTGCAGCGCTTCGCCGAGCACGAGGTGATCGTTCCCCTGGTGGTGATCACCGAGCTGGAGGCCAAGCGGCACCATCCGGAGCTCGGCTACTTCGCCCGCACCGCGCTGCGATACCTGGACGAGTTGCGGGTCAAGCACGGCCGACTGGACCTGCCGCTCGCCGTCAATGACCGCGCCGGCACCCTGCACGTCGAGCTGAACCACACCGACCCGGAGGTGCTCCCGCACGGCTTCAGGCTCGGCGACAACGACTCCCGGATCCTCGCGGTCGCGCTCAACTACGCCAACGAGGGCCGCGACGTGACCCTGGTCAGCAAGGACGTCCCGCTCCGCGTGAAGGCGTCCGCGGTGGGCCTGGCCGCCGACGAGTACCTGCACGAGCTCGCCCCCGACTCCGGCTGGACGGGGATGGCGGAGGTCGAGGTCGCCCCCGACTCGGTCGAGCGGCTCTACGCCCAGGGCTCGGTATTCCTCCCCGAGGCGGTCGACCTGCCCTGTCACACCGGCGTCGTGCTCCACGGGGGCACGTCCTCGGCCCTGGGGCGGGTGCTGGCCGACGGCACCGTCCGGCTGGTCCGCCACGATCGGGACTGCTTCGGCATCCACGGCCGCTCCGCGGAGCAGCGGGTGGCGCTGGACCTGCTGCTGGATCCCGACATCGGCATCGTCTCGCTGGGTGGGCGCGCCGGGACGGGGAAGTCGGCCCTGGCGCTGTGCGCCGGCCTGGAGTCGGTGTTGGAGCGAAACCTCCACAGCCGGGTGCTGGTGTTCCGTCCGCTGTACGCCGTCGGCGGTCAGGAGCTCGGCTACCTGCCCGGCAGCGAGGGCGAGAAGATGGCGCCCTGGGCCCAGGCGGTGTTCGACACCCTCGGTGCGGTCACCAACAAGCACGTCATCGAGGAGGTGCTCGCGCGCAACCTGCTGGAGGTGCTGCCGCTCACCCACATTCGGGGCCGCTCTCTCCACGACGCGTTCGTGATCGTGGACGAGGCGCAGTCGCTGGAGCGCAACGTGCTTCTCACCGTGCTCAGCCGGATCGGCCAGAACTCGCGAGTCATCCTCACCCACGACGTCGCGCAGCGGGACAACCTGCGCGTGGGGCGTCACGACGGCGTGGTGGCCGTCGTGGAGAAGTTGAAGGGGCACCCGCTGTTCGCCCACGTGACCCTGACCCGCTCGGAGAGATCGCCGATCGCCGCCCTGGTCACGGAGATGCTGGAGGACGTGGGGGTCTGATCGCGTCGGCCCGTCCGGTGGGGCGACGCGCGTGCCGCGGTGGGCGCCGGCCGTCCCGACGTCGCCCGCGCGGGGCGGCGAGCCTCAGCTCGGTTGCGGGCCGAAGGTGGCCCGGCAGCTGTTCTCCGTGGCCCACGGCTCGAGTTCGGTCACTACCAGCGGGGAGCGGCTGCCGTGCAGGTAGCCGTCGATGATGCCGCGATGGATCAGGCAGACGGTCGGAGCCTGCCGCGCGAGGTCGAGGTAGGGGCAGCGGGTGATCGAGATCACCGGACGCTCCCCGGACGCGTCCGTGCGTGAGGCGAAACCGAGCCGCTGCAGGGCTACGTTCAGCTCCGCCAGCGGATCGCTGTCCGGTCTACGCTGCTGGGCGAGCAGGCGCCCCCAGTCGGCGCCCAGCGTCTCCGCGGAGTCGGGGCCGGCGGTCGAGTCGGTCAGGTGGCGCACGAAGGCACCGGCGAGTTCGCGGTAGTGGTCGGCGTCGATGGCCGGGGACGCGGGGGCCGCCGAGTAGAGCCGGCGAGGCCGACCCTGGGTCGTGCGGCGCTCGGTGTCCGACAGGACCAGGCCCGAGTCGATCAGCGCCATGAGGTGGAAACGCAGCGTGTTCGGGTGCAGGGTCATCCGCGTCGAGAGGTCCTCGATCGTCACCGGGCTCCCGGCCTCCTGCAGTGTGCGCAACAGCCGACGCCTCGTCGCGCCAAGGGCGGACGTCTCGGAAGCCGGGCCTCCGTCAGGGGCGGGAGCAACCCGCTGGCTTCGCGTGACCATAGCCCCCATCTTGCCACTGAGCGCCCGCGATTGACACGGGCCGACAGAACTCGGCAAGTGATGAAATATTGGTCCCGGTCGGGGTCAGCGCGCCGCCCGACCCGGTCCTGCTACCCCCACCTACCCTGGGGGCATGGGTGTGGTGAACCGAGTGGCCGGCACGCTCGTCCGGCTGGCCGTGCTGGGGGTGGGCGTCGGCGCGCTGATCGTCGCCGGCGGTGCCTGGTACGTCCACACCATGTCGTCGGAGCGCCTCTCGAGTGTCGCGGAGGTCGCTCCTGCCCCCGTCGCGCTCGTGTTGGGCGCCGAGATCTACCCCGACGGCACCCCCTCGCGCTACCTCAGGGCCAGGCTGGACCTGGCCTACGAGCTGTTCCGGGCGGGCAAGGTGAAGGCCATCCTGGTCTCGGGGGACGGCGGCGAGGTGGATTACAACGAGCCGGACGGAATGCGGCGCTACCTGCTCGACCGGGGTGTTCCGGCAGCCAAGGTGGTGGCCGACTACGCCGGGTTCGACACCTACGACTCCTGCGTGCGGGCCCGGCAGGTCTTTGGGGTGACCCACGCGATCCTGGTGTCGCAGACCTACCACCTGCCCCGCGCGGTGGCCACCTGCCGGGTCGTGGGCGTGGAGGCCTGGGGGGTGGGTGACGAGTCGGCCCGGTCCAACCAGTCGATGTGGTGGCTCGGCACGGCCCGCGAATACGGGGCCAACCTCAAGATGTTCGTCGACGTGCTGAGCCGGCGCGAGCCGCTGCTGGGCCCACGCGAGTACAGCGTGGACGAGGCAGTCAAGGCCGGTTGACCATCCACTCGCGGCGGTGAGCCGGTCCGTGGCGCACGATCAGCCCTGACCACGGCGCGACCGCTGGCGGCTTGGGGCGTTGTCCCCCTCGGGTGTCTGGCGGGTGGCCCCCGCGGCCGTGCCCCGGGCGTGGCATGCGACAATGACCCCCATGTTGTCCCTGCCTTCCCTGCTGTCCGAGCGCCTCCGGGCCGTGACCGGGGTCGACCCGGAACTGCGCCCCGCGACCAAGCCTCAATTCGGTCACTTCCAGTCCAACGTGGCGCTGCGTCTGGCCAAGTCCGAGGGCGTCGCGCCCCGGGTGGTCGCGGCGCGCGTGGTGGAGCAGGCCCAGCTGGACGACCTGTGCGAACCGCTGGAGATCGCCGGCCCCGGCTTCATCAACCTGCGGATTCGTCCCGAGGTGCTGGCCCGGGTGGCCACCGAGCTGTTGCAGGACCCCCACGCCGGCGTCGACCGGGTCGCCGTGCCGCAGCGGGTGGTCATCGACTACTCGGCTCCCAACGTGGCCAAGCAGATGCACGTCGGGCACCTGCGCACCACCATCATCGGCGACTGCTTCAACCGGGTGCTCACCGCGATCGGGCACACGGTCATCGCCCAGAATCACATCGGCGACTGGGGACGGCAGTTCGGGATGCTCGTCGAGCAGATCCTTGACGAGGGGCTCGATGTGGCCGCCCTCGACCTGTCGGGGGCGGAGGCGCTCTACCAGCGCGCCAACACGAGGCTGAAGGCGGACGAGCGGTTCGCCGAGCGGGCCCGGGATCGGGTGGTGATGCTGCAGGGCGGTGACGAGACCACCCTCTCCATCTGGCGGCAGCTGCTCGCGGTCTCGCTCGTCGGCTTCAACGCCGACTACGCCCGGCTGAACGTGCTGCTCACCGACGCCGACGTGGCCGGGGAGTCGACGTATAACCGCGATCTGCCGGTGGTGGCCGCCGATCTGGAGGGCCGGGGGATCGCCGTCGTTGACGAGGGCGCCCTCGTGGTGTTTGAGGAGGGCTTCAACGCGCCCCTCATCGTCCGCAACCGGAACGGCGGGTACGGGTACGGCTGCACCGATCTGGCCGCGATCCGGCATCGGGTTAACGACCTGAAGGCCGAGCGCATCATTTACGTCGTCGGCCAGCCCCAGCACAACCACTTCGATCTGGTGTTCGCGGTCTGTCGTCGGGCTGGCTACCTGCCGGACGCCGTGTCGGCGGAGTTCGTGGGCTTCGGCCAGGTGCTCGGCGCAGACGGCAAGCGCTTCTCGACGCGCGAGGGGAGCGCGGTTCCGCTCTCCGAGCTGCTCGACCTGGCCGAGGTCGAGGCGGCGCCCGAGGTCGCCCTAGCGGCGATCAAATACTCCGACCTGTCGTCCGGTCTGCAGAACGACTACACCTTCGACCCGGCGCGGATGGTGGCCACCACCGGCAACACCGGGCCCTACCTTCAGTACGCCCACGCCCGGGTCAGTCAGATCCTGCGCAAGGCGGAGGCGGAGGGCGTCGTGGCCACCGCGGTGACCGTCCTCGAGGAGCCGGCCGAGCAGCAGCTGGCGTTGCTGCTCTCGCGCTACGGCGAGGTGGTCGCCGACGTCGCCGACACGCTGCAGCCGCACAAGCTGTGCACCTACCTGTTCGAGACGGCGACGTCGATGAGCACGTTCTACGAGTCGTGCCCGGTGCTGAAGAGCGAGGGCGAGGTGCGCACCTCGCGCTTGGCGCTGTGCGCCGCCACGCGGAAGGTGCTGGCGGCCGGCCTCGGCCTGCTCGGCATCGAGGCGCCCGAGCGCATGTAGGCGATTTCGGGCGGGAGTGTGTACGCCCGCCCGAAACGCGTCTCACTGGCGGTGGGTGGCCATCCAGGCGGCGCCGATGATCCCGGCGCGGTTCTGCAGCGCGGCCGGCACGATGGGCGTCCGCAGCTTCAGGAACGGCAGGAACTTGTCCGCCTTCTTCGAAATGCCGCCCCCGACGACGAGCAGGTCGGGGGAGAACAGGAACTCCAGGGTCTCGTAGTAGCGCTGCAGCCGCGGGATGTACTCGGCGTAGCTCAGTCCCTCCCGGGTGCGGGCGCTGGCGGCCGCCCGGGTCTCGGCGTCGTGTCCGTCGATCTCGATGTGGCCCAGCTCGGCGTTGGGGATCAACAGGCCCTTGTAGATCATGGCGCTGCCGATGCCGGTGCCGAGCGTGGTGACGATCACCAGGCCGTCGTTGCCCTTGGCGGCTCCGAAATGCACCTCGGCGACGCCGGCGGCGTCGGCGTCGTTGACCAGGACGACGTCGCGGCCGAGCTTCTCCTCGAAGATCTTCTCGGCGGGCGCGTTGACCCAGCTCTTGTCGATGTTGGCGGCGGACAGGGTGACGCCGTGCTGGACGATGGCCGGGATGGTCACGCCGATGGGCGAGTCGCCGATCTGGTCGGCAAAGGCGGCGGCCACCTCGGCCACGACGGCGGCGACGTTCTCGGGGGTGGACTCAGCCGGCGTGTCGATCCGGAGTCGCTCGGCGGCGAAGTCGCCGATGGCCAGGTCGACCGGGGCGCCCTTGATGCCCGATCCGCCGATATCGATCCCGAGAACGTGCTGTGACATGGGGCAACCCTAGTGTTCGGAGCGCGAACACAACAGTCGAATTCTCACGTTCGTGCGGCCATCCTTCGGACGCGAGCCGGGCCGGGCGGGCGCGGATCGCGCGTGAGAGACTGGGCGCGTGACAACTTGGTTGGTGACCGGCGGGGCCGGCTACATCGGGGCCCACGTCGTTCGCGCCTTCGCGGCGGAGGGCATCACCCCCATCGTGTTCGACGACCTCTCCTCGGGCCGTGCCGGCTTCGTCCCGGCCGGGGTGACGTTCGTCCAAGGCGACATCCTCGACACCGATCTTCTGGCCGACACCCTCTCCGAGCATGGGTGCGTCGGCGTGGTCCACGTCGCCGGTTTTAAGTACGCCGGGGTGTCGGTGCAGCGTCCGCTGCACACCTACACCCAGAACGTGACCGGCACCGTCAGCGTCCTGACGGCCATGGAGCGCACGGGCGTCACCAATATCGTGTTTTCGTCCTCGGCCGCGGTCTACGGCACTCCCGACACCGAACTCGTGACCGAGGAGTCCCCGAACCGCCCCGAGTCGCCCTACGGCGAGTCGAAGCTCATCGGCGAGTGGATCATCAACGACCAGGCGCGGGCGATCCAGGGTTTCGCCGGGGTGAGCCTGCGCTACTTCAACGTCGTCGGCTCGGCCACCGATGAGGTGCACGACGTCAGCCCCCACAACCTGTTCCCGATCGTGATCGAGGCGCTGCTCGCGGGCCGGTCCCCGCGGATCAACGGCATCGACTACGCGACCCCGGACGGCAGCTGCGTCCGCGACTACGTGCACGTCGGCGACCTCGCGATCAGCCACGTGGCCGCCGCGAAGGCGCTAGCCGAGGGGCGGCCGCTGCTGCCGGCCTACAACCTGGGCAGCGGCGATGGGCTCAGCGTGCGGCAGATCATGGACGCGATGGCTCGGGTGACCGGCATCGACTTCGTCCCTGAGGTTGGCCCCCGACGCCCCGGTGACCCGGCGCGGATCGTGGCCGCCGGTGAGCGGGCCGCAGCCGATCTGGACTGGAAGATGCGGTACAGCGTGGACGAGATGGTGGCCAGCGCCTGGTCGGCGCGCCAGGCGGCCGGCTGACCGCACGCGGTCACGACGACAGTTCCGCGGCCGGACGAAGCAGTTCCGCGCCACGCGCCCGGCGGGAGCGCTCGCCCTGCTCCAGGACGAAGCGGCGGGCATCCTCGGGGTCCAGGTGCTCGGCGGTGGCCGTCCAGAAGGTCGAGGCGATGTGCAGCCGGATCTGGGCAAGGCCCAGCCGTCCGTCGAGGGGGCCCTGACCCAGTGACCACGACTGCAACCGGGCGTGCGGGACGAAGAGCTGGCTGCGGGTCAGCCAGCCGTCGCGGCACTCCACGACCTGGGTGCCGACGAGCAGCCGCCGCCAACGGTAGGTGAGCGGATCGAGCCTGCGGGCCCGCTCCGGGACGGGCAGGGCGCGCATCCGCCCGAGGTCGGCACCGGGCCAGATCTCGGCCAGCGCCAGGTCGACCTGGTCGCGGGTTCCGATCGGCAGCAGGATGCTGCTGCGGCCGGCCTGATCCTCGTCCGTGGTGACGCCCTGGAGCCCGAGGAGTGCGATGTCGACGCGGAACAGACCGAGCAGCCGCCAGCCGATGGGTTGGCTGACGCGCACCGCCTGGATGCGGTCGCGCGCGACCGACTGGCTGGTCAGGGTGGTGAGGCCGCGGGTGATCTTGAGGCCCGGGCCGCTCTCGGCGAGGGTGTAGTTCCATTGCCCGATGACCCGGTGGCTGATGAAGCCGGCCAGGCTGCCGAGCGCCGGCACGGCGGACCCCATCAGCAGCCATGGGTTGCCCTGGACGGCCCGCGCGAAGTCCTGGTTCAGGGCGAGCAGGAGCCCGAGGCCGAGCGCGTAGGGGAGCGCGAGAAACAGGAACTCGTGCGACAGGACGGCGCCGAGCAGCAGGCGATCCGGGTTGACCTGGATGAGCACCCGATCCGTGGGGGCGCGATCGTTCAGCACAGAGGTGGCCTCGGCCGGTGCCGGCTCGTCGCGAACGGCGGCGGCGCGCCGGATGAGCTGGTCGCGCAGCGCGGTGCCCCGCGTCCGGGTGAGGTAGCGCAGCCGGGGGCCGGCCTGAGCGCCCACGTCGATCTGCAGCTCCACCAGGCCGATCAGCCGAGCCGCGAACGGCTGGGTCAGGTCGACCGACTGGATCCGGTCGTAGCGGATCCGCTCGGATGTCTTGGTGATGACCCCCGATTCGATGCGCAACTCGTCGGTGTCGGCCACGAAGCGCGTGGACTTCCAGTCGAGGTAGCCCATCACGATCGATAGGACGACCACGAGGCCGAGGCCGCCGGTGAGCAGGTCGAGGCGCGGGACCTGGGGTCCGCCCTGGCTGGTGGCCGCCTCGCGGCCGAAGGCCCACGCGATAGCGACCAGCATGATCCAGCCGCGAACCAACGGGGTCAGCGGGTGGGGCCGCTCCACCAGCTTGATGGGCGGGACGCGCGGTGGCGCGGCGGGCAAGGCGACCAGGCGGTCGGCCTGTCGCGACCAGCTCGGTGGGTCGGGAAGGCGGGGTGGCTGCTGGCTCACAGCCCGGCCCCCAGGGCCTGACCTACCTCGATCAGCCGGTCGCGGAGGCGGGCGGCCTCGGCGGCGTCCAGGCCGGGGATGCGGGCGCCGCTTTGAACCGAAGCCGTGATGAGGCTGACCGTGGCCAACCCGAAGGCGCGCTCGATCGGCCCTGCCTCGACGCGGACGAGCTGCAGCCGTCCGTACGGGACGACGGTGAGCTCACGGAAGTAGAGGCCGCGGGTCAGGTAGAGGTCCTCGTCGCGCTCGGCGTAGCCCCACGCTCGGACCCAGCGGGCCAGGCGCCACCACTGGAAGGCGGCCAGGCCCAGGCCGGCCACGACCGAGGCAACCACGAGCGGCCAGGACCGCAGCAGCAGCCAGCTCGCGCCGGCGGCCGCCGCCGTGACGAGGGCCAACCCGAGGAGCCACGACACCCGCCGGGCGGTGACGTAGGCGGGCGACAGCCGAAGCCAGCGTTCGGTGGGGGGTGCGAACACGTCGTCCATGGGGGCGACTGTAACCCTCAACCGAACGACTTGGCCTTGGGCACCTTCACGTCCACGCCCCCGAAGCCGACGAACCCCTTGACGATGACACTCGGAGCCCCGGGCCGGGCGGCGGGAACGCGGCTGTCGGCACCGCCGAAGATCGCCACGCACTCGTTGCGCACCTGCATGCCGTCGGCCACCTTCACGTCGACGCCCCCGAAGAGGCAGAACACGCTGATCTGGCAGACGTTGTCGGTGAACTCCGCCTGGGTGAAGTCGAGTTCGGTGCCGCCGAAGAGCGTCAGCACCGACAGGTGCCGCCGCGCCCGCCACAGCCCCTTGCGGGTGGTGCCGCCGAAGACGGTGACGATCAGCTCGGGGTCAGCCGGGGTGGCGAGGGTTGTGCTCGGCGTCGACCAGGTCTGCGGGGCGGGGGAGTCGAAGGCCACCAGGTCGCGCGTCAGCGGGACGAGGTCGTCGAACGTCTGGGCTGACAGGGCCGACTGCAGTCGGGTGGCGTGCTCGTCCGGGGTCAGCCGCCCCTCGGCGAAGGCGGCGTTCAGCAGCCTGGTCACCTGATCGCGGTCGGAGTCCGAGGCGCGCAGGTGACCGCCGACGGCCGGCCCGACGTCGTCGGGTTCGAGAGTGCTCATGCCTTGACGCTAGGCCCAGCGCGAGGGACGTTGCCACCAATTCGGGGGTCGTTGGGGGTGCGGCTGGGGCCAACCCGGCCCACTTGGTCCGGCAGCGCGGCGGTGGACCCGCCACCCGGGACGCCGGGAGACCGGGCCGACCGGGGAGTTCGAACAATTCCGGAGTGCTGTGGACAACGCCGTCCCGGTGCCCCTAGCATGTGCCCTGAGCCGCAAGGCTCGCGAGCCCTGGCATGTAACTCTCACGAGGCAAGACCTGAGCTCTGACAACGAGAACTCGTTGTTGGAACTCGGGTCTTTTTGTTTTTCAGGGGTCGTTTCCGCTGATCAAGGAGGATCGACATGGCAGCCGTTGATTACGGCACGCTGGCCACCGACATCGTGGCCAAGGTAGGTGGCGAAGGAAACATCGCCAGTGTGGTGCACTGCGCGACCCGGCTCCGGTTCGTGCTGAAGGACCAGAAGAAGGCGGACGCCGAGGCGGTCAAGTCGCTTCCCGGCGTCATCACCGTCGTCGAGAACGGCGGCCAGTTCCAGGTCGTCATCGGCAACAACGTGCCCAAGGTGTACGCCGGCCTGCCGGCCAAGCTGCTGGCCGATGATCAGGGCGGGGCGGCGTCCGGCAAGGGCAACGTCGTCGCCAAGCTTGTCGACGTCATCTCATCCATCTTCGCCCCGGTGCTGGGCCCGATGGCCGCCATCGGCATCCTCAAGGGCCTGTTGGCCATTGCCACCAGCTTCAAGTGGCTGACGCCGGCGATGCCGACCTACCAGATCCTGTGGGCCGCTGCCGACGCGTTCTTCCTGTTCCTGCCGATCGTGCTGGCGGTGACCGCCGCCCGGAAGTTCGGGGCCAACCCGTACACCGCGATGTCGATCGCGGGCTCCCTGCTCTACACCGGACTCCAGACCGTCATGGCGACCAAGCTGCCCGACGGCAAGCCCGGCCCCTCGATCACCCTGCTGGCGTACTTCCGCGCCGGCAACCCGGTCGACTTCTTCGGCATCCCCGTGGTGATGCAGTCGTACGGCGCGACGGTGTTCCCGATCCTGTTGGCCGTCTGGGTCCAGAGCCACGTCGAAAAGCAGGCCAACAAGTTCATCCATGAGTCGGTGCGCAACTTCCTCACCCCGTTCGTCGCCATCGTGATCATGGTGCCGCTGACCCTGATGACCATCGGCCCGGCCGGTGTCTGGCTCGGCACGTCCGTCGGCGCCGGCATGAAGGCCGCGTTCGAGTTCTCCCCGCTGCTCGTCGGCGTGCTGATGGGTGGTCTGTGGCAGGTGCTGGTCATCTTCGGCATCCACTGGGGCGTCGTCCCGCTGTTCATCCAGAACCTCACCACGTTCAAGTACGACTTCGTGAAGTCCGGCGCCTTCCCCTCGGTGATGAGCCAGGCCGGTGCCGCGCTCGGCGTCTACCTGCGGGTGCGCAACCCGCAGACCCGCTCGCTGACCGCTTCCACGGTCGTGGCCGCCGTCTTCGGCATCACCGAGCCCGCCGTCTACGGCGTCACGCTGCCCCGCAAGCGGCCGTTCGTGATCGCCGGCATCGCCGGCGCGATCGGCGGCGGCATCATCGGCGCCATGCAGGTCAAGGTCTTCGGCACCGGTGCTCCCGGCCTGTTGACCCTGCCGATCGGCATCGATCCTTCGGGCGAGAATCCCGCCAACTTCATCTGGCTGTTGGTGGGCACGCTGGTTTCGTTCGTCCTGGCGACGGTCGGCACCTACTTCTTCGGCTTCACCAAGGCGGATCTGGCCAAGGACGCCGAGCTGGCCGAGGTCGCCAAGGCGCATGCGGCCGGCGCAGCTGCGGGCGGCGCCGCCTCGGTTCTGGGAAGCGGCAACGTCGAGATCGATGCGCCGATGACCGGCTCCGCGATCGCCCTTTCCGAGGTGCCGGATCCCGTCTTCTCGTCGGGTGCCATGGGCAAGGGGCTCGCCATCGTCCCGAACTCGGGCGTCGTCGTCGCCCCGTGCGACGCCGAGGTGACCGTCTCGATGGGTCACGCCTTCGGCCTGAAGACCGCCGACGGGGTGGAGGTCCTGGTGCACATCGGCATCGACACCGTCCGGCTGGCCGGCGCCCCGTTCAGCCAGGTCGCCCAGCAGGGCGCGATGGTGAAGGCCGGCGACCTGCTCTGCCAGGCCGACCTGCAGGCCATCGAGGCCGCCGGGTTGTCCACCACCACGGTGGTCGTGGTCACCAACGCCGCCCAGTTCGAGCACGTGGACGTGCTGGCCAGCGGCGAGGTCGCCGCGGGTTCGCCCGCCCTGCTGGTGCGTCGCTGACATGGCGCAGCTGACGCACGAGTCGGCGCCCTTCCCAGAGGATTTCCTCTGGGGAGGGTCCACCTCGGCCTATCAGGTCGAGGGCGCCTGGGACGAGGGTGGCAAGGGCCCGTCCGTCCAGGATGCTCGGGAGCACTTCGCCGAGGGGACGACGGACTTCAAGGTGGCCGCCGACCACTACCACCGGTACGTGGAGGACGTCGATCTGATGGCCGACATGAAGCTGAAGGCCTACCGGTTCTGCATCGCCTGGACGCGCATCGTTCCGGACGGTGACGGCCCGGAGAACCCTGAGGGGATCGCCTTCTACCACCGGCTGATCGACGCCCTGCTGGCCCGGGGGATCACCCCGATCGTGACGATGTACCACTTCGACCTGCCGCAGGCGCTCTATGTGCAGGGGGGCTGGGCCAACCCGAAGACGATCGACGCCTTCGTCCGGTTCGGCGAGATCCTGTTCCGCGAGTACGGCAGCAAGGTCAAGTACTGGCTGACCATCAACGAGCAGAACATGATGATCATCGCCGGGAAGATGCTGGGTACCACCCACCTGGACGGCGACGCCGGCCAGCGGGACCTCTACCAGCAGAACCACGGCATGTTCCTCGCCCAGGCCCGGACGATGGCCAAGTGTCACGAGATGGTGCCCGGGGGCAAGATCGGGCCGGCGCCGAACGTCGCCTACGTGTACCCGGAGACGTGCCAGCCGGAGGCGGTGATCGCCGCCGACACCTGGAACGCGATCCGAAACTGGCTGTACACCGACCTGGGGTGCACCGGACGGTACAACTCGGTGGCGCTGGCGTACCTGCAGCGCAAGGGCTGGGCGCCGACGATCACCGACGCCGATCTGGAGACTCTCGCGTCGGCGACTCCGGACTTCCTGGCGTTCAACTACTACACGACGCAGACGGTGGGGGCGCCCGCGGGCGACGCCTCCGACCTGCGGGTGCGCGGTGGGGATCAGCAGATGGTCCGGGGAGAGGTCGGCCTCTACAAGGCCGTCGACAACCCGTTCCTGCCCCAGAACGCGTTCGGCTGGGAGATCGACCCCGTCGGTTTCCGGATGACCTTCCGGGCGCTCTGGGATCGCTATCATTTGCCGCTGCTCGTGACCGAGAATGGGCTGGGTGCCAGGGACGTGGTCGAACCGGACGGGTCGATCAACGACGACTACCGGATCGACTACTACCGGCGGCACATCGAGCAGATTCAGCTCGCCCTGGCCGACGGGGTGGATGTGCTCGGTTACTGCCCGTGGTCGGCGATCGATCTGATCTCCACCCACCAAGGCATCAGCAAGCGTTACGGGTTCATTCATGTCAACCGGGACGAGTTCGACCTCAAGGACCTGAAGCGGACCCGGAAGAAGTCGTCCTACTGGTACCAGCGCCTCATCGAGACGCAGGGGGCCAGTCTGGGCGAGTGATCGTCCAACGAGCCGGGCTCGTCGCAGCCGCTGCGCACCACGTCACGGGCGCAGCGGCTGCGCCGGGGTGGGCCCGGTTCCTGTCGGCCTCGTCGCCGTCGCCCTGTGGGCGCGGCGCGGGTCCACAACACATTCGGCCCGATGTCCATCCGCGGGAGAGGAGGATTTCATGCTGGTCGTTCGACGCGTGTTGAACAACAATGCCGTGCTGGTGGAAGACGATGCCGGCGCGGAGTCGATCGTCCTCGGCAAGGCCATCGGCTACAGCAAACGCCCCGGCGACGACGTGGACGAGGCCCAGGTCACCCAGACCTTCGTCCCGGACGTGACGCTCCCGATCGAGCGGCTCGCCGCGTTCCTGTCCGACATCAACATCGAGGTGGTGCGGGTCGCGCGGGAGATCGTCGATCTGGCTCATCAGCGGCTCGGGGTGCGCGTGACCCAGGCGCTGCTGCTGCCGATCGCCGACCACCTGAGCTTCGCGATCACCCGGGTTCGTGACGGCATCACCATGGAGTACCCGCTGCGCTGGGAGGTCACCCAGCTGTATCCACAGGAGGTGGCGATCGGGGCCGAGGGCGTCGCCCTCACCGCCCGCCGCCTCGGGGTCGAGCTGCCCGCCGAGGAGGCGATCCCGCTCGCGCTGCACCTGGTGAACGCCCAGTTCGCCATGGAGGGTCTCAACAAGACCATCCGGATGACCGAGCGGATCTCGCAGGTGATCAAGGTGGTGCAGAGCGGGACGGGGGTGTCCATCGACCCCGACTCGATGAGCGCCGCCCGGTTCGTCACGCACCTGCGCTACCTGTTCGTCCGGATGCAGCAGCACAAGCAGATCACCGACTCGCCGGTGCTGCTGGTGAGCGCCATCAAGGAATCTCACCCGCGGGAGTACGTGACCGCCAGCCGGGTGCGCTTCCTGCTCGAGGTGGAGGGCAACCACCTCACCGAGGACGAGGTGCTGTACCTCACGCTGCATGTGGCGCGGCTCGCCGCCGACAGCCGAGGCTGACCCACCCCTCGGGCAACGGCCCTCCGACGCGTGAGCCCGTTCGGAGGGCCGTTCCGGGGGTCGGCCCGGTGTGCGAACGGCGTCAGAGTCTGGCTAGACTGACCCAGCATCACGCGCTCTCGCGGGCGTAGTTCAATGGCAGAACATCAGCTTCCCAAGCTGACAGTGCGGGTTCGATTCCCGTCGCCCGCTCCATAAAATCCCTAGTCAACAGGGTATTGCACCGCATGGCTGAGCATTTATTGTTCGATTACAAGCTCCGTGCCAGCTGCGTGCCAGGAGGCCCTCAACTTTGAGCTCGTCTTGGGGGCATATTCGTCGAGTTTCTGGGCGAACGTGCGAGTCCCGATCGGCCCTGTCCCCGTTGGGAGACGGCATCGCTGTGATATCCCCGGATGGCTCACTGGGGGCTTCGGTTTGAGTCATGGTGCTGCGATCGCAGCGGACGAAGAACGCCTCGGCCGGCTTGACTCCCACCAGGGCGCCGGCCCGCCAGACGGTGAGCAAGAAGTCCTGATGGACAGGCGGACGGCAGCCCAGGTGGTGTCGTTGTTGGGCTCGCAGGCCACCCATTCCAGGCCGCGGTCGATGGAGAGTTCGACGTCGCGACGGAGTCGGGTCGCGTCCAGGCTGGTCCAGTCGGATCGAACCCCCTCGATGGGGTGTGCCGCGGAGCCTGACTCGTCGACGGGAAGGCCGGGGAAACGCGCCTTCTTCGGCATGAGACCATCGTCACCCTTCGCCACGCCGAAGGGAACGGGACGGCAGGCGTGGGCAGAGGGCGTCTCCTGCAACCACGGACCCAGCGCCGCGTGGATGGGTAGGATCGAAGCCGATGGAGCCTCACAGGTGACTATCACGAAGGATCTTTCGGATCGAACACCGGACGTCACGCCCGACGCCCACGCGGGGGACGCCAACCATGTTGTTCTCGATTTACCCCAGCGACACCGCCGACGTCCGAGACGCGGTGGTCGCCCAGGCCCTGGCGTCCGGCGGCGGGACGGTGTTCACGTCGCTGCACATCCCTGAGGCCCGCGGGCTGGAGCGCTTCGGCGACTACCTGGCCGACCTGCACCGCCGCCACGGGCTTACCTTCTGCGCCGACGTCTCGCCCGGCACCCTCGGACAGCTGTCCTGCAACATCGATGATCTCGGGCGCCTCCGTGGATGGGGTGTCGAGACCGTGCGGATCGATTTCGGGTTCGACGCGGACGAGATACGGCGCATCGCGGCGTCCGGGGGTTTTCGCATCGCGGTGAACGCCAGCACCGCGGACGCCGCGCTGCTCGACCTGCTCGACGGCCTCGATCTGGTCGGCTGGCACAACTTCTACCCACGCCCGGAGACGGGGCTGTCGCAGGCCTACTTCGTGTCCCAAAGCGAGCTGTTCACCCGGCGTGGGCTGGACCTGTTCACGTTCATCCCGGGGGAGGTGTCGTTCCGAGCGCCGCTGCACCTCGGCCTGCCGACGCTGGAGGCGCAGCGCCACCGCAACGCCTACGTGAACCATCTCGAGGTGCGGTGTCACGTCCCCGCGTCGGCCGTGGTGTGCGCCGAGGGCACGCTGCTCCCCGACCACCTCGACTGGATCGCCCGCCTCGAGACCGACGGCGAGGTGACCGTCCCCCTGGTAGCGGTGGACGCCTGCGTCGACTTCCTGCGCGAGGGCACGTGGCGGCTGCGCCCGGAGGGCACCGACACCTCGCTGCGGATCGAGGAGACCCGGGGAAAGCGCACGGTCGCGCGGCCGGTGAACGGCAGCTGCCGAGGGCAGGGGAGCCTCCAGATGGATCGGGACACGGCCGGCCGCTATGCGGGCGAGCTGCACCTGATGACGACCGACCGGCCGCTCACGGACCTGCAGGTGCGCGTCGCCGACGTGGCGCCGGCCTACCGGGCGCTGGTCGAGCACCTGGAGCCGGGGAGTCGCGTCCGCTTCGTGTGGTGACCACGGAGCGCGGCTGCTGCCGGCGGCCACCTGCAGGGCTGCCAAGACTGCTTGATCGCCTTCGTCGGCGACGTGTACGCGGCCATCCTCGGGGATCCGCCTCTCGGCCTACCCACGTTCGAGGACGGTCGGCGAGCCGCCCAGCTGACCTCGGCGGTCCTGGGGTCGGCTGTCACCCGCAACTGGGTGGACGTGCCCGGCTGAGTTCCCATCGGTACACGGTGACGGCTGTGGGCACTACGTACCGTGACCACTCGCCCATGGGCGTGCGTCGGCACGACCAGCAAGTTATCGAGGCCGGGCGGCCCGACAGGAGGCTGCGCAGGGTCAACGGGAAGTCCGACACCAGAGACGCCGAGAACGCTGCCCGTTCGGTTCTGGCTGGCTTCGCCACCGCCATTCCGAAGTCCGCCGACGGCGACGTGGCGATGATCCGCCAGCTCAAGATCGCCCACGACGACGCCGTCACCGACCGCACTGCAGCCATGATGGCGATCAAGGCCATGATGGTGCCACGCCAGCGACGAACTGCGCCCTGAGACCGCCACGAAGTCATCCCTGATGCTCGCCCGCCACCTCGCCGCGTTGCGACCACGAGCCCTCCAGGTCACGGAGAACCCGATCTTTGCGCAGGTCGGGGCTTTGCAATGGATAGGTCGAAGAGCTGGTTGTGCGTCTACGCCGCCAATTCTGAAGGGCCGTTTACGCATGTGCGTACGACGACGAATTCGGTTGCCCAGGTGAACGGGGTGCCGCCACCCATTGTGACGAAATGCTTGCACCCCTCGAAAACATCCGCCGGACCGACCTAAGCCTGCGACAATTCGGTGCGATGGCGGTGCCTGCCGCGGTCGGCGCACCCATCGGAGGGCGCATCACCAGAGGCTGTGGGGGGGGACAGGATGGGGACCAACGGGAGCAGCCTTGACGCTGTCCGTGCGGCGCTGGTCGATTCGGGAACACCTGCCGGTGAGCTGCTGGCAATCTGCCTCGCCCATCCGAGCCACTGCGCCGAAGCTGCGATGCACCCAGCGGCTGACCGCGACCTCCTCGGTTGGCTGTCCCGGCACCAGGATCCGGTTGTCGCTGCGACGGCACAGGCGCGGCTGGCGACCTTGCCCCCAACGCGCACCCAGCCCGTCTCCCCTGCGCCATTTGATGCGCCAGCCCCCGAGGCCTTCTGGGGGACGCAGTCGACACCCCATTCCGAGGCGGCTCAAACGCTTCCCTCCAACCAGCCCGCGGGGGCGCCTCCGGTGCTCAGGCCGTCACCCAGCCGAGGTAGGAGTCTGATCCTCAACTTCATTGCCGGTGCCGCAGTCCTGGCCGTCGTGGTGACCGGGGTGGCCGCCTTCCTGCCCAGGCTCCTGGGTGGGAATAGCGTCTCCTACGCGCCCGATTTCCGCGAGCTTCCTGGGATCCGCGCGGTGGACGCCCAGGCGGGGCTGCCCACCAGCGATGACCAGCGCTGGAGCACAGACTTCACTCCGGCTCCGGGCAGCGACATCGTGTTGGCCTACAACTCGACCAGCGCCTTCGGGGACTACCGGCAGAAGCTGGCTGAGTACAACGAAGCCGCCGAGGCCTACCGGCAGTGGGAGACGGATTACCGCTCCGGGTATGCCGCCGGCCAGGAGTGCCTCACCGAGATCGATCACATCGGCTGGTACTCCTCGAGGCAGGAGTACTGCTCGTACAACTTCACCGAGAGCTCCACTGTCCAGACCCCCGCCGCCGGGGTCGGCTTCAGCGACGCCGTCGAGGGATTCGCTGCCAATCCCGCGTCGCCGGGTTCGGACTACGACGCTCCTCCCTCTGTGCCGGACAGGCCGAATGCGCCCAGCGTCGGCGACAACCTCGTCGGTATCGACCTGAACACCACCAAGGTGGCCTGGACGCTCAACCTGGACAACGTCTGGCCAGGGGCGCAGCCATCCGGGCACAACGGCAGCGTCGACGGCGGGCGCACCCTGGTGACACTCGACGATCCGACCGCGGAGGAGGGCAAGGGCGAAAGGATGCTCGCCATCCTTGACGTCAAGACCGGGACGATCACAGCAAGCCGCCTGAGTGACAGTGCCGACCTCAGCTGGGCATCCCTCCACGGCGACGTGGTGGTGACCGCCGACGAGGAGGGCAACCTGCGTGGCGTCAGTGCGTCTGACCTCACCACCGAGAAATGGACGACGTCGGCCCAGGCCTTGGCAACCTCAGAAGAGAATCAGGGATACGGCTTCAGCCCGCCACCCGGCTATCTCCTCACCGCGGACGGCTACATCAAGCTCTCCGATGGCACCGCGGCTCCCTTTGCTCGCGATGCCGGACAGGATGGCATCCAGTTGACAGTTCTCACCGGCACCGACAACGACCTCATTCGTGTGGAACCCATCGACGAGAAGTACGACGTCGCCGGCTTCGACCCAGGCGCGAACACGCAGACCTGGCGCCTGCATGACCTCTCGGGAATTCCCACGAAGGCCGGCGGATTGCTGCTCGCCGCGTCTACCGACGAACTGGCGGCTTACGACATCAAGGGATCCGAACTCGACCGAAAGTGGAGCTACTCCTGCTCGGAGCACTGCACACTCAGCTTCGCCGACGACACTCGGGTGTTCGTGGAGGACCTAGGCAGGCAGGCGGTGGTGATCCTGAAGGCCGCCGACGGGACAGAGATCGACCGCATCAGGGATCCGGGCGGCTACGGCCTTGTCGTCGGCAAGTCGGTCGCCTACATGCGTACGGACGACCGTCTGCTGGCCTACGACCTCGACAAAGCCGGCACGCCAACACTCTGGCGCTCCGCGAAGATCAGCGGGTGGCTGACAACCTTCGGCGGTCACCTGGTGCTCGAGCGCTCCGATGCGGGCATCTTGGGGATCATGGGGGCCGACGGCGAGGATTGGGAACAGTTCAAGCCTGCCGGTGGATGACTGACGAGGAATCGAGGTCGACCGGATCGCCGAACGCGGCGCGCGCGATGACGGCGCCGAGTCCGGCTCGCCGTTTGCCTGGCCCTCCCTGTCGAGGTGCCGCGGGCTTGCGCGCTGATCCGGATCGCGGCCAGGTGGGTTGTTCGTAAGGCACAGCAGCGCTCAACACCAGCCGCTGGCTACCGCCCGGTCTGCAGGCCGGGCGGGTCTTGGAGGGGGTGAGGGCGCCGGGGGTACTCCTCGGTCAACGCGCCTGGGCGGTGATGGGGGCCTCGGCAGGCGCCTCACTCGAGGAGTGACCGAGGGACTGAGCCGGTGTGCGAGTGGTCACCTGGTTGAACGCTGCCCACATGGCCTTGGTCGTGTTACCTTCCACCGACAGGGAGAGATGTTCCGTGGGCAGCCACACGGTCATCACACGCCGTTTGACGCCCCCAGGGCCGGTGGCCGAATCCTTGTCGGTCTTTGCCCATCCTTCGGCCGGCTCGCCACCGATCAGAATGTCATAGGTCTCCAAGGTCGTGTTGGCGTCGAACTTCTTGGCGTAGTGCTTCTCGGCATCGCTGACCTTCTCCCAGAATCGATACCGGATCATCGAATTGCCCAACTCGCATTCCCACATCACGGTGACGCCGGTGTAGGCAGTTCCGATGTACTCGTCCTTCGCGCAATCTGAGTGGCTGGCGATGGACGGGTAGGCGTATTTGAGGTAACTCCAGCCCGCATCTTCGCCCAGGGGCAACCGGCAGGCGCTGATGGATGTCACCGTGGTCTTGTCCCAGCAGGTGAAGCCGGTCGTCGTGGCGGAGGCCGTCGTGGCCGGTGTCGGGCTGGCACCCGTCGAGACGCTTGTTGCCTGGCCTGTCGAGGGAGCGCGGGACGCGCTGTTTACGGGCCGTGGCGACTGCGTGGGAGTTCCACCGATCAAGCCAGTGGCGTACGCCGCGCCAAGCCCGCCGCCCACCACCACGAGTGTCGCCACCACTGCGAGGATCACGGGCCACAGTCGGCGCTTGCGCGGCGGCTCGGTTTGCGTAGTCGGTGTGTGGATCGGATCGACAGCTTGCGGGAGCGCCGAGCGCCGCCATGTTGCGGCATCGCCTGCGCCCTGAGCCGATGCCTCCGGGAGGAACCGAGCCGACTCCGACGGCCCAGGGAACCCGGTGACGAGGGTCGGCGCGGCTCGCTCCAGGGGGGGCGCCAGGGCCGCCCCGACCGGGGGGACGGGAACAACCGGTGGGGTCCGCTTGGCCAACTGGGCGTCCACCGCCGGATCATGCAGCTCACGTAACCAGGAGAGGAGACTTTCGTCGGTGTTCGGGTAGGCGGCAACCACGGGCCGCAGCTCCGGGAAGGCCGTAACAATCTCACGCAGGTCCTCGAGTGTCGCCGATCGCGCAGCGAGCGCGGCCACCGCCGCACGTGCGTTGGGGAATGCCACTGTCGTGTTCCGTCCTCGTGTCTGCGGTTGCTTCTTGGCGTCTTCTCGATGTCTTGGAGGAGCCCGGGTGGGACTCTGGCCCAGAGTCATGTCGCTATCTGTTTTGAGCTGCCTTCAGGCCTGCCGCCAGCGCGCCTGCTGCTTGGTTCTGAAGGTCGCTGTAGGTGGCGCTGGCACTAATGAACCAGTTGCCGTCTTCTTGGACGGCGACAATGCCGAGTTGGTCAGGGTCAACCGCCTCGATGGTGCTCCTGGCCGCCGTTTCGAGCTTGTCCACAAGGTCATCGGGGTTCAGGCCGGTCGTCTCCTCGAAGCCGCCCCAGTTGGCGCGGCGCACGTAGTCCATCGCGTCCGCGACCGTCCCGGCGTCCAGGTAGTCGCTGAGGCAGTGCGTCTCGCCGTTGGCCGAGAGGCACGTGCCACCCGTTACGCCCATCGCCTCGCCGGTGGAGAGGAAAATGGGGCCGAACTCGTCGATGCGCAACTTCGCCTGATCGCCGTTCTTAGCGATTTCAGAGAACTTGCCCTCGGGGCGACTGGAGGTTGACATCCACGGTAACTGCGACAGTATGCCCGAGAACGAACCAATCCCGGAGAATGCCGCATAGCGCCGCTCGGCCAACGGCAACTCGGCCAGTACTGCACGCTCGCGGCCGCTGCTCACAGCCTTGACGAGCGCTTCCGCCGCTTCCACAGGAGACCTGTTTTTCGAGGGCTCGACGCTTAGCAGGCGTTTGTCATCGGAATCCAGTCGCAATTCCTGCAGGTTCCCTGACAGCCCATTGCTCCAGACGAAGCTGGTGAGCATCGACGACAGGTACCACCGACCGCCCTCCTTGACGACAGCCACCGCCGACATCTGTCGGTAGAGGGGGGCTAACTCAGGATCAGGCGGCTCCGAACCCTGCCGCATTGACCGGTTGTAGGCCGCGAGATCGAACGTGACCGGGAACCTGTGCTTCACCCGATCGATCGCGTCTTCCAGCCAGCCGGCGGGCAGTTCGTCCTCCAGGGACAGTGCGTTGGGCTGCAGGCCGTACTTCTCCGCTGTCGCGGTGAGCTGCTTGTTGGCGACGTCGGGTGCCTTCGTGAGTGCGGCGCGAAGCTTGTCAACGTCAGCCGTTACGGTCACAGTCCCCTCGACGTAGCCGACGACGGCGATCTCGTCGGTGACCTGGGTGACCTCCGTCTTCACATCGTTCGCTTGCACCTTGAACACGCCAATCAGATCGGCCATCAAGCCAACGGTGTCACCTGTCAGTCCCAACAGGTCGACGGTGTCCACACCGTTCGCGGACGAGCCAGACCCCAATCCCGGGCGCGCCGAAAGGTGTGCCTCGCTCGGGGCGTACTCGTCGCTCAGCGAACCCATGGCCGCGAACGGGTTACTCAGCAGGTTCTTCGCGGAGAAGGAGTTGAACAACTCGACGGTCTTGTTCGCGACCTTGACCGCTTCCAGCTCCGGAGTTGCCGCGCCTCCGACGGCGATGAGGCCGAAGCCGCGGGTGACGAATCCTGTCACGACAAGTGCTGCGGTGAGCACACCCGCACCCAGGATGATCGGCAGCCGGGACCGCACATGCTTCCTCGTCTCACCCCCGGTGGGCAGGTCATGGACAGAAGGCAAGACACTGGCGTGCGCGACGGCCTGCGGCATGCCTGACACCGGGTCCGAGGACGCCGGACTCGGCCGACCATCGGCGCGCCGAACGTCGACGACAGCGGCAAGCAGGGGGTCGCCCAGCGAAGCGAGCCAGTCGAGAAGTCCAGGGTAGGCCGCGGGGTGCATGGCAACCTCCGCCCGCAGGTTCGGGTGCAATTGCGCGATCACGCTGAGCTCATGAGCGCTGGTTGCCGGATTCTGGAGCGCCGAGCGCGCTTCGGCAGGATCCATCAGTCCGCCTTGGAGTGGAGCGGTCACTGCTTCGCCGAATCGGTGTTCAGGGCTGTCCGCCCCGTGTTCTCCGCGACCGCCACCAGAGCGACGACGGCTTCGACGCCCACCCGGAGCACGATCACGAAGACAAGCGCGCCAAGCGGCACCCCGATGATCGACCCGAACAACATGATCGCTCCCATTGCTGAGGTGTAGCTGCTGCCCATGGCGGCGATGGCAGCGGCCAGGCCGCCGAAGAGGGTGATAATCGCGCCAAGCCCAATCGCCACCAGGCCGATTACATAAATGATCGGTGCCAGTCTCCGGGTAAGGAAGGTGTGAAGCGTCACGTCGAAGAGAGACTTAAATAAGGTGGTCCCGATCTGCTTGGCGGGCCCGAATGCGGATGCAGGTACCCCGGTGTTGTCGCCGGTGAAGTGCGGTGGCGGACCCGCTGGATAGCTGGGGGCAGGGCCAGTCTGCTGGAAGCCCTGAGCCGGGCCCGTGTACTCGTAGGCAGGCTGCGGCGCGGTACTGGGGTAGGCAGGGGGCGAGTGCTGCGCCTGGCGCAGAGAAGCCGACGCCGGAGGTGGGGGCGGTGGGGGTGGTGTGCTCGGCGTCGGGGAAGTGGGAATTGCGTCACTCATCTTGCTGCTCCAAGGTCGAACCGCACCGTCGTTGTCTTGCGCTGACGATAGTGCGCATTCCTGCCAGACATGCGTGAATGGACAAAACGGGGTCTTCCCGATTGAGGGTGTATCCCCGCGTTGTTGCCGGCGGCGTATCGGTCTGAGGTGTGGGGTCGAGGTCCCTGAGGATGGAGGATCGGTGGCGACGGCATTTGCGGCTCGGGCGGATTCCTCCTTGCCGCTGCTTAGGTCGACACCCGTCCGCCTCAAGGTCGTGGACATGAGCGCGCTCTACGACACCGGCCACTGTCGGCATCGGTTGGCGGGGCACCGCGGCCGTCTGGTGCCGGCCTTTGCCCGCGGTTGGGTGGACGCCTGACTGAGGGCTCCCCCATTGATCGAACGGACGGGCACGCCAGTCTGCCGTGCGTGCGGCCAGGCGCCGAGCAGGCGTTAGCAGCGCACTCTCGGGCGATCGCACAGCGACTCGACGATCTTCTCTAGGTCGCGCTGCGCAGCCTTGCGTGCGGCTGCGTCAACGGGGTCGCGATCCTGCCCCTCGCCCCCATAGTGGAACCAGCCGATGACCCGGCCTTGTCGAGCGAAGCCGATTACGGCGAATCCGACGATCTCGAAGCCGGTTCCGTTGATCCCGATTGCCGCAGCCTCGGCACCGACCGAGAGCGAATGGGCATGCACCTCAGTGGTGCCTGGATTGCCGGCCTCCTTGCGGAATCGCGCCACCAGCTGGCGCGCGGCCTCCTCGGTGGCTGCGACCACGATTCCCTCTTCGGCGAACTGCTCCATCTTCTCCGCCAAGTCAACGCGCCGGGCGTCCTGGATCAGCGGCGAGCGCAGTGGTGCCGAGCCGATGATGGTGGGATCAGGCAAGGCTTTCGACCCTGACTTGAACGTCACCCATCCCACCTGGCCTTCGTGGGGTAGGCGGTAACCGGCCGGAATCTTGGACAGGAAGGGGGTCGCGTCTGCCGTGGGCGTCGGCGTGGTGCTGGGGGGCGGTGCGGTGGCACTCGGTTGTGATGGCGCCCGAGTGGTCGCGGCGTTCGGGGTGGTGGAGTTCGTCGCCGGGGTGCTTGAGCACGCACTCGCGACGAGTGCGACGAGCACGCCAAGGATCCACGCGTGGGGGTGACGGGGCATGCCTCGAACCTATTACAGGGGGCTGACCGTGTGGAAGGACATGACGCGGGCTCGGCGATCCCGGTGGGTTCGTCTACGCCCGTTCAGGGAACGGCTCCGCCCTGTCGACCGGCTTGCTGGCGGTTCGATCGGCCTCGCCGACACTCACTGTGGTCTACGCCGCGGTAGCCGGGAATGCCGGCGACGGGTCGCACCCATGGTTTCCGGCAGCTCCGCCGTGTTCGCCGCCGGGGCGTGGGTGTTCGGGCCCGCAGGGCTGATCACCTGGCTGCTGTTTGGAGAGCCCCCAGGCGAGGTGGCCCATCGCGATGCGCTTGTGGGGCTGCCGCAGACCCGGTTAGCCAACCTGACCCGAGCGGTTCGTGGCTGCCCGATCGCTCACCGGTGCGTCAGTGACCGCGGTCGGGCACGCATGTACCGGCCGCGCCAGGCGGGCGGTTTCAGCGGGGGAGGATCGCCCGGATCAGGGCGTCGATCTGGGTGAGGAGCTCGTCCACAGAGGCCGCGGCATTGAGGCCGGCGGCCATCGTGAGGAACATGATCGCGGAGACGGCCTGGGCGAGGAGGGCGGCGTCGGGCTCGCCGATCCGGGGATCGCGGACGAGGGTGGCGGCGATCAGCTCCTGGGTCTCGGCGACGATGGCCAGCGCGGCGGCGTGGTGGGGGTCGGTGGGGTCGCCGAAGACCATCTCGCGCAGGTAGGTGCGGCCGTTGTCGATCTGGGCCCGGTTGCACTCCACGATCGGGCGGACGATCGCCATGACCGCGTCGGCGGCGTCCGCGACGCCCTCGGCGGCGGTCCGGCCTCGCGCCAGCGCGTCCGCATAGACCGCGTTCTGGACCAGCAGGAGGAGCTCGCCCTTGGTCTTGGCGTAGAGGAACAGGGTGCCGGTGCCGATGTCGGCCTTCTCGGCGATTTCGGCGGTGGTGACCTCGTCCACGCCCCGTTCGGCGAACAGCTCCGCCGCGGCGGCGACGATGCGTTCCAGCTTCTGCTGCTTGTTCCGCTCGCGTCGTCCCGGCGGGGGAGAGCCGATCGTCATGGGGTGGTCCTCGCTGGGTTGAGGGGTGCCCACCGATGTGGCGGCCACCCCTCAACCATAGTTCTGACCCCGCTCAGTTGCGAAGGAACTCCGCCGCCACCGGGGCGAAGCGCTTGTGGTGCTGGAAGATGCCGCCGTGCCCGGAGTTCGGGTAGATGATCAGCTCCGAGTTCTGCAGCCGCCGGTGCAGGTCGTGCGACAGCACCGTGGGCACCATCCGGTCGTGGTCGCCGTTGGCGATCAGCGTCGGCCCCTGGATGGTCGATAGATCCGAGGGCTGGGATCGGCCGTAGCGGGCGATGGCCCTCAGCTGGGTCTGGAACGCCTTGAGCGCGATCGGCTTGTCGCGGTCGGCGGTGCGCTCTGCCAGCCGGGCCAGGAATGCGCGGCCGGCCGCCCTGCCCTCGGCGTCCTGATTGAAGAACAGGAACTCCTTGGAGTCCCGACGCGTGATCGTCGCCCGCAGCACGTCCCAGTAGGTCGTGGCGACGACCTTGTCCATGCCCTTGCCGCCGCGCGGTCCGGTGCCGGTGAGGACGAGCTTCCGGACGAGCCCGGGATGCGCCACGGCCAGATCCTGGGCGATCATGCCGCCCATCGAGAACGAGAACACGTCGACCGTGGTGTACCCGAGGGCGGTGATGAAGCGATAGGCATCCTCGGCCGCCTCCTCGAGGGTGTCGGGGACGGTGCCGGACGACGCGCCGACGCCGAGTTGGTCGAAGGTGATGACGTGCCGGTGCTGGGCGATCGCGTCGACGATGCGGGGGTCCCAGTTGTCGAGGGTGGCCGCCAGGTGGCAGAAGAAGATCACGGGGATCTCCTCGGCGGGGCCCAGCTCGCGGTAGGCGAAGGTGTCGAACCCGACGGCGAGGGTCTTGTTCGGCGCGGCCGCGTACGAGGTGATGATGGGCTGGTTGCTGTTCACGGGATTCCTTTGTTCTCGCTGGACGGGCCGTCCAGATCCGGGGGGCGCCCCAATTCGTATGCGACACGCCGCGTCTCCCGGCGTGTCCGATACGAAATGGGGGCGCCCGGGCCGATGCGGGGCGCCGGCCGGGTGTTGGGTCGCGGCGATCAGCCGCGGGTGATGACGACCTTGCCGCGGATGCCGCCCTTGACGAGCGCGGCCACGGCCTCGGGGGTCTGGGCGAAGTCGAACGTGGCGCCGACGACGGGGCGGAGGGCGCCGGCGTCCACCAGGGCGGCGATCTGGGCCAGCTGCCGGCCGTTGTGGGTCATGAACAGGAAGTCGTAGCTGACGCCCAGCTTCTTGGCGAGGCGGCGCACCTTGGCGGACCGGGCGGCGATCACCAGCCGGATGATCGGGTTCATGCCCGCCGCCGCGGCGAACGCCGGGGTGGGCGGCCCCGAGATGCCGATCGCCTTGCCGCCCCGCTTCAGGATGCCCAGCGACTTCTCCAGGTTCTCCCCGCCCAGGCTGTCCAGGACGAGGTCGTAGCCGTGCAACAGCCGGGAGAAGTCCTCGGTGCGGTAGTCGATGACCACGTCGGCCCCGAGCGTCCGCAGCCAGTCGGCGGTCGTCGCGGAGGCGGTGGTGGCGACGCGCGCGCCCAGGTGCTTGGCCAGCTGGATGGCGATCGTGCCGACGCCACCGGCGCCCGCATGGATCAGCACCTGCTGGCCCGGCTTGACCTGGCCGATCTCGACCAGCGCCTGCCAGGCGGTCAGCGCCACGAGCGGCAGCGACGCCGCCTCCTCGAAGGTGAGCGTGGCGGGCTTGAGCGCCGCATCGGCCTCGTTCACCGAGATGCGCTCGGCGAAGGCGCCGATGCGGTGGTCGCGCGTCTTGGCGAACACCTCGTCCCCGACGGCGAAGCCGGTGACCTGGCCCCCCACCCGCGTCACCACCCCCGCGAGATCGTGACCGAGGGTGAGGGGTGGCCTGTACGGCAACAACGGCTTGAACTCTCCGTCGATGATCTTCACGTCGAGCTGGTTGACGCCGGCCGCACGAATCTCGACGAGCACATCGTGCTCGCCCACCGTGGGCTCCGCCACCTGCGCCTCGTGCAGCGGGGCTCGGTAGCTGTCGATGATGAACGCCTTCATCGGGACCTTCCTTCTTCTTTCCCTCTCGGGGCGATAAAACGAGGATACTCACAAATGAGTGAACTCAGCAAATCGCGGAGCCGCGCGCGAGGCGCTCGGCGGCGTCCAGGGACGCGCCCGGCTGCCGCAGGGCGGCGTTAGCCTGCCCCCATGGTCCTGACCCTGGCGGGTGGATTCGATGCGGGACTCCCTGCGCACTCACCCTCATCGTCCGAGGGGACCTCGGCCCCGGACCCGCCATGGCGAAGGAGTGCCCAATCGGCCGGGCCGGCGGCTTCCTGGAGCGCCCCCCACTGGCCCGTGCGCCAGCGGTCGGTCCGGTGCCGTCGGGCGCCCGTCAGTCGAACAGCGGCCCGATCGAGCCGCCGAGCTGGTTGGCGCCCAGGAAGACGTACAGCAACACCATGATGGTGCCCTGATTGGCCACCAGGAAGGCGCGAAGGTCGCCCAGGAGGCGCGCCGACTGCTTGGGTGCCCACAACACGACCAGCGACGGAGCCAGGACGCCGAGGGAGCCCAGCACACCGAAGGCCAGGATCGCCCCGAGCTGCGGCCCGGACGCCGCCCCGCTGGTCGCGACCGTCGTCCCCGCCGCGATCGCGATGGCGAGGTTCTTGGGCATCACGGCGAAGGTGGCGCCGAGACCGAAGACCCGCGGCGTCGACATCGTGTCGATGGCGCTCATCCAGCCGGGCATGGGGGCCTCCTCGCCCCGACTCGGGCGCTGGGCGAACTTCCGCCACGCGAGCCACAGGAACAGCAGGCCCAGCGCGAACTTCAGCGCCAGCACCACCGACGACGGCCCCGACGCCGAGGCCGCCTCGTCGACGCCGCGCGACGCCAACGCCGCGGCCGCGCCGGTCAGGGTCAGGGCGACGTAGAAGCCGCAGGCGTAGGGCAGGGACCGCCGGAGCCCGCCGGGCGAGCTGGCCAGCAGGACCACCGCGATGATCGCCATCGGGCTGGCGGCCGCCGCGAAGGCCGGGGTGAGGATCGCGCCGAGCGCCGTCCAGAGCATGAGTTCGGACCTCCGTCCACGCCGCGACGCGCGTGAGGGGAACGCGATCCGCCAGCCTCCCCAGGATCGCAGGCCGCGCCACCGCCCGAGGCGATCCGAACGGAATGTCGCCCCTGACGACCGCGGGACACCCCGGCGGAGGTCCCACACCCGGGGCCTTCGCCGGGGCTATGGTCGTGAACCCATGTCTCAGCTCGCCCCGGCCCCCGCCCGCCCCACCCGCTCCCGGGTGGCGCGTTGAGTCAGGCCGCCTTCGACCGGCTCTCGCCGGCGTTCCCGCAGCGCGCGCCGTGGGGCACCTCGTCCGCGCTCCGCGCCTGGCAGGCCGAGGCGCTGGAGCTCTACCTGTCCACGGCGCCGCGCGACTTCCTCGCGGTGGCCACGCCGGGCGCCGGCAAGACCACGTTCGCGCTCCGGGTGGCCGCCGAGCTGCTGCACGCCCGGATCGTCCACCGCGTCATCGTGGTCGCCCCCACCGAGCACCTGAAGGTGCAGTGGGCCGAGGCGGCGCACAAGGTCGGCATCCAGCTCGACCCGGGCCTGGGCGGCCGGGCACGGGGGCGCAGCCGCCACTACGACGGGGTCGCGGTCACCTATGCCGGCGTCGCCGCCCGGCCGCACTTCTACGAGGCGCTGACGGTCAAGGACGACACCCTGGTGATCCTGGACGAGATGCACCACGCGGGCGACGCGCTCAGCTGGGGCGACGCCGTCCGGGACGCGTTCGGCCTGGCGGCGCGGCGGTTGGCGCTCACCGGAACCCCGTTCCGCTCCGACGACCACCAGATCCCGTTCGTGACCTACGGCCCCGGGCTGGGCGGCTCGGTGATCTCGCAGGCGGACTACACCTACGGCTACGCCGAGGCGCTGCGCGACCATGTCGTCCGCCCGGTGGTGTTCCTGAACTACGGCGGCTCGATGCGGTGGCGCACCAAGTCCGGGGAGGTGCTGGAGGCCCAGCTGGGCACCCCGCTCACCAAGGACCTCACGGCCCACGCGTGGCGGACGGCCCTGGACCCCGCCGGCGAGTGGATGCAGGCCGTCCTCCGGGCCGCCGACACCCGGCTCACCGAGGCGCGCCGCCACGTCCCGGATGCCGGGGGCCTGGTGATCGCCTCCACCCAGCAGCAGGCTCGGGCCTATGCCCGCATCCTCAACCACCTGACGGGCGAGAAGACGACGCTGGTGCTCTCCGACGACGCCGGCGCCAGCGCACGGATCGAGCAGTTCACGGCGAGCCAGCAGCGCTGGATGGTGGCGGTGCGGATGGTGTCGGAGGGGGTGGACGTGCCGCGGCTGATGGTCGGCGTGTATGCGACCGCGACCCAGACCCCGCTGTTCTTCGCCCAGGCGGTGGGCCGCTTCGTCCGGGCGCGGCGACGCGGCGAGCTGGCGACCGTCTTCCTGCCGACGGTGCCGGTGATCCTCGACCACGCCGCGAGCCTGGAGCGGCAGCGCGACCACGTCCTGGGACGCAAGGAGACCGCCGGCGACGACGGGCTGTGGGACGAGTCCGAGGCGGAGCTGGCGCGGGCCAATGCCGCCGAGACCGCCGCCGACGACCTGCTGGGCACGTTCGAGGCGCTGGAGTCCACGGCCACGTTCGACCACGTCCTGTTCGACTCGCAGCAGTTCGGGCTGCACGCCGACCCGGCCAGCAGCGACGAGGCCGACTTCCTCGGCCTGCCGGGGCTGCTGGAGGCCGACCAGGTGACGCAGCTGCTGCGGGAGCGGCAGCGCCGCCAGCTGTCGCGTCGCCAGCGCCAGGATCGCGTCGACAAGGTCGACCCGGAGGTGTCGCTGTTCCGGGCCCTCGACACCAAACGCAAGGAACTGAACACCCTGGTGGCCCAGTGCGCCCGGGCGCAGGGCCGCCCGCACAGCCACGTCCATGCCGAGCTGCGCCGCGAATGCGGCGGCCCGCCGCTGTCGGCCGCCGGCACCGAGCAGGTGGACGCGCGGATCGCGCTCGTCCGCCGCTGGCTGGGCCGCGGCTGAGCCCGGCCTGCCCGCGGAGCGTGTCCGGGGGCGCCCTCCGGGTCCTGGCCGAGGTCTGAGGCGGCGTCCTAGGGGCGCGCGAGCAGCGCCCGTTTGGCGGCCAGCACCACGCCGAGCCCGTCGACGCGCGACTGGTAGGCCTGCCGGGTCGCGGCCGGCAGGGCATCGGCGGGGACGTAGCGCCGTCCCCCCGTCAGGTCGGCGGCGAGCCGGGACAGCCGCGTCCGCCACGTCTCCGCCGTGGCGAGGGCAGCCCGGCGCTGCGCGGACGTGAGGCCCCGAGTGGGCAGCGCCTCGATGGCGGCCTCGGTCACGGCGAAGCGCCCGGCGATCGTGCAGCGGGAGGCGCCGTGCAACCCCCGGGCCGCGTCCGCCGCCTCGTCTCGTCCGGCCCGCACCTCCCGGAGCAGCCGGACGTCGCCGCCGACCACGAAGGGGGCCACCAGACCGGCGGCCGCCAGCTCGCGGTTCACCTGCTTGTCGTCGGGGGTGTAGACCGCCGCCAGCAGCCGTCCGAACCGATCCCGGCCGTAGGGAATCACCCGCACGCGTTCGCCCTTGGGGGCGAGGCTGGCGAGGGCCGCCTGGGCGGCGGCCGCCAGGCACTGGTCCTTCGCACCGTCGTGGCCCAGCTCGGGGGCGTCGACGTTCAGCAGCCGGACCCGGGTCCGGGCGCCCTCGAAGGTCACGTCCAGGGTGTCGCCGTCCACGATCCAGGTGACGGTCGCATTGGTGCGGCTTCCGGCACCCGAGGAGGTGCCGGAGGGGGAGGGTCGCGCCGCCGCGGATTGTGAGGCGGTGCCGATCGCGGTCGGGGAGGACGGAAGCCACGGCTGCCAGGCCGGTAGCACGATCAGCGCGGCCACGATGACGAGCAGGAGCGCCCAGAGAAGTGCCGATCGGAGCCGCATCGCTCAGCGTTCGCGGGCGTGGCGCCGGACGGCTGCGGCCACGGCGTCGAAGCGCTGCTTGTCCAGCGCCCCGGCGACCCGACGGACGGCCCGGGGGTCCACGCGGATGATGCGGTCCACCCGCGCCTCCGACGGTCGGCCCTTCGGGTCCCAGGGCCCGCGCCCGATGTCGACCCAGCGGCGCCCGGCGGCCGCCTCCTGTCGGGCGTCCAGGTCGTGGTCCTGGCTGGTCAGCGGCAGCCCGAGCAGCCAGTCGCCGTCGCGGCCGATCAGCAGGACGGGGCGATCCTTGCCCTGGCTGTGATCCTCCTCGAACGGCACCCACGTCCAGGCGATCTCGCCCGGGTCCGGCAGCGAACCGGGGTGCGGCGCGTAGGTCAGCTTCGGGGTGCCGCGGTAGTCGCCCGGGTAGGCGCGTTGCAGCGAGGGGGAGCGACGCGAGGGGGTCCGCGTGGTCCGGGACCGGGTCGAGCGTCGCAGCACCTGGCCGATGGCCCTCGCGATGGCCCTGAGGATGGAATCGAGCGCGCTCACGGCTGACACAGTAGCGGCCGGGTCGCCGAGGTCAGCGGAAGCGGGGCAGGGGTCCGTAGAACACGTCGGTGAGCGGTTCGGCGAAACTCACGGCGGGGTTGCGCTGCGCGGACCACCGATCGAAGTAGCCCTTCGTGGGCGGGAGCCACAGCGGCACGGCCCCCACGGCGGCGAGGCCGATCGCGACCCAGGACGGCTGGTTGAGGGTGAGGGTCGCCAGGCTCACGCCGAGGGCCACCAGGCCCCCGACCCTGGTCCACCGATAACCGCGGAACGCGTAGAACGCCACGGTGGCGCTCGCCGCGGCCACCAGGAAGCCGATGAGGGTCACCGCGACGGCGAGGGCCACCCGGGCAGCGGAGCCGGGCTCGGTCGCCCAGCGGCCGCTCAGCCAGGTGGCGACGGCGAACCGATCCTCCTTGACGTACTCCTCGCCCCGCAGGACGAAGGGCGAGGCCAGGTCCCACATGGCCCAGGCCAGGCCCACCACGGCGGCCACCGACGAGGCCAGCAGGAGCGACGAGGCCAGCCAGATCGTCCAGGGGCGCCGGGGCTCGCCGGTGCGCGGGTTCAGGGCCGGCGGGGCGGCCTTGGGGGCCGGGCGGGTGTCCGGCACGGTGGGAGCCGGTGGGGTGTCGAGGGCCGCGGCGGGCGGGTCGGCGCTCATCGTCTCACCACTCGTCGACGAGGTAGTGCTGCATCGCGCCGCCGACCTGCTCGGCCAGCAGGGACTCCTTGCTGTGGGCCAGCGCCGGGAACTTCACGACGTAGCGGGCGAGTGCGAGGCCGAGCAGCAGGCTGACCGCCAACTGGCCGCGCAGCTTGGCGTTCTGGTGGCCCAGGGCGTCCGCGATCGGGGTGAAGACCTCGCGGATCATGAACTCGCTCATCGGGCGGCGACCCGTCTCGTCGGACACCGCCGAGCGGAGTGCGGCGGTGAGCCGCTCCCGACCGCCGTCCGGCCCCTCCCACACTTGCAGGAATTCCCGAACGGAGACGGCGCCGATCTGGTCGCGGGGTGCCGCCAGGATTCGTAGGCGGATCGCCTCGGCATCGACGGGGAGATCGAGCACCGTCCGCGCGAAGAGCTCGGCCTTGCTCTCGAAGTAGTGGTGGATCAGGGCGGGGTCGACGTCCGCGGCCCGGGCGATGGCGCGGAGGGATACCTTGTCATAGCCCTGTTCGGAGAACAGCGTGAGGGCTGCCGCCTGGATGATCGCGCGCGTGTCTTCCCGCCCGGGCCTGCGCCCGCGGGGCTTCGTGCTGCTCTCGGTCACCTAGGTCCTCAACTCGTGCCTCGTTCGACAGCTCGCATGGTAACCGTCACCGGCTCATCAGCGCCCCCAGAATTCGTGATGTTGATGAATTCACAGGATGTCGACAGGTTGGGTGCCGCCCTGGCCGGGCGACACCCTCGTCACGGCGCCTCGTCGCTACTTCATCGAGCCGGTCTCGAGGAAGCGTACGTGCCAGCTGTGCGCCTGGCGGAGGTCGTGCGGCGTGTGCATCCCGTTGGCCACCTTCATGGCGTGGTCGAGGTACTCGTGCAGCATCGGCCGGAAGTCCGGGTGAGCGCAGTTGTCGATGATCAACCGCGCCCGCTGCTTCGGCGACTTGCCGCGAAGGTCCGCCAGGCCCTGCTCGGTGATCAGCACCTGCACGTCGTGCTCGGTGTGGTCGTGGTGGCTCACCATCGGAACGATGCAGGAGATGGCCCCGCCCTTGGCCACCGAGGGGGTGACGAACGCGGAGATGAAGGCGTTGCGGGTGAAGTCCGCGGAGCCGCCGATGCCGTTCTGCAGCTTCGAACCCATCACGTGTGTGGAGTTCACGTTGCCGTAGATGTCGGCCTCGATCATGCCGTTGCAGGCGATGATGCCCAGCCGCCGGATCATCTCGGGGTGGTTCGAGATCTCCTGCGGACGCAGCACGATCTTGTCCCGATAGCGCCTGGCTTCGGTGTTCATCCGCTCGGCGTACTCCGGCGACAGCGAGAAGGCGGTGGCTGAGGCGACCGTCATCTTGCCCGAGTCGATCAGGTCGACCATGCCGTCCTGGATCACCTCGGTGTAGGAGGTGAGGTAGTTGAACGGGCCGTCCATGAGGCCCGCCAGCACGGCGTTCGCCACGTTGCCGACGCCGGACTGCAGCGGCAGCAGGTCCTTGGGCAGCCGGCCCTTCTTCACCTCGTGGGTGAGGAATTCCAGGAAGAAGCCGGCCATCTTCTTGGAGTCGTCGTCGGCGGGCTTGAACGGGGTGTTGCGGTCCTCGGCGTCGGTCTCGATGACGGCGACCACCTTGTCGAGATCGACGTTGTAGTTGCGCTGGCCGATGCGGTCACCGGTGTGAGTCAGCATCACCGGTTGGCGCCCCGGTGGGAGGCGGGTGCCGTAGTAGATGTCGTGCATGCCCTCCAGGTCGGAGGACTGCCAGCTGTTCACCTCGAGGATGATCTGATCGGCCCGGTCGAGGAAGGTCTTGTTGTTGCCCACCGAGGAGGAGGGGACGAGCAGTCCGTCCTCCTTGATTGCGGTGACCTCGATCACGGCGGTGTGCAGCTTGCCCATGGCCCCGGCCCAGATCATCGGCGCGAGGTGGGAGAGGTGGATGTCGGTGTACTCGCTGATGCCCTGGTTGATCTTGTTCCGCATGATCGGGTCGGACTGGTACGGCGTGCGGAAAGAGATGCCGTCCACCTCAGCCAGGGTGCCGTCGAGCTCGGGGGCCGTTGAGGCGCCGGTCCAGAGGCCGATCATGAAGTCCTCGCCACGATCGTGGGCACTCTTGATCCGCTTGGCAAGCGCGGCCGGGACCTCCTTGGGGTAACCGGCACCGGTGAAGCCGCTCATGCCGACGTTGTGGCCGGGCTTGATGAACGCCGCCGCCTCCTCGGCCGTGGTGATCTTCTTGCGCAGCTTCTTGTTGAGAACGCGTGACATGGGGGCCTCTCTGGTCTTAATGCCTACTACATAGCGTAGTGGGTTTCGCGGGAGCGTTCGACGTCGCGCGAAGGCCACTTCGACGGCTTTCGACACCCGTGGAGGTGGCCCTCACCTGATGGCGCGGGCCTCCAGGTAGTACCGCTTGTCCTCGGCGTGCCCCATCGAGAACGTCTTGCGGGGCAGGGCACCGTCGGCGACGATCGAGGCGAAGAAGCTCTCCTTGGCGATCGGTGGCAGCAGCAGCCCCAGGTTGCCGGGCTGTTGCCCGAGCTCGAGGGCAACGTCGGTGCCGTGGATGTAGTCGACGGTGGCCTCGCCCGCCGCCACCAGCGCGTCGATGACGTGTTGCAGGGTGCCTGCGGCGATCACGGCCCCCGCGCCGTCGAGCCGGTACACCCGCGTCCCCGTCGCGTCCGCGTGGCCGAACGCCTGACCGGCGCCCTGGTCCGCGATCGAGGCCTCCAGGCCCTCGGCCGGGATCTCGGCGACCAGGAAGGAGCCGCAGTGGCGGGCGAGCTCCGCCTCGAACGTGGCGCGATCGACGCCGAAGAGGACCCGATGGATCGGTTCGAAGGCCAGCCCCTCGTCGAAGATGTTCTCCAGCTCGACCAGCGCGAACCGGGCCGGGTGCGCCGCCTGTTCCTCGGGGCCCAGGGTGGGTTTGAGATCCTCCCAGAGGCTCTTGGCGGTGGCCAGGCTGTGATTGCCGTCCCCCATGGCGAACAGCAGGGGGTTGGCGGGATCCAGGGCGTCGGCGAGTGCCGTGAGGGCTTCCGCGAACTGCTGCTGGTGCGCCGGATCGTCCACCGCCCAGGCGGATAGCCGGCCGCCACCTGCCATCAGGTCGGTCTCGTACAACTGGACGAACGAGGGCGCGAGGGCGGCCAACGGCTCGATCACGGTGCGGGCCGGGTCGGAGATGAGGACCATGATGTGGGGAAGCTCCAGCGGTGCGTCTCGGCGGATCGCCTTGCGCGGCGGAATCCGGTCCTCGATCGTCCCCTCGGTGGCCCGGATCAGCGTCCGGGAGTCGGCATGCCAGTCGTAGGCGTCCAGATCCAGGGCCGCCATGAGCCCCCACCTGGTGACCCCCTCGCCGGTGGTGCGTCGCAGTAGCACCAGGGTCCGCTGATGCCGGACGAACAGCCCGTCCTCCAGATAGGACGTCATCGCCGCGTTGATGGCGGCGATCCGGCGGCGCGGGTGGCGGTCCTCCAGGTACGCCTCGGGGAAGACCAACCGCAGCGTCGAGGGGGCGTCGCCGACGAACTCGTCGGCCCGCTGCCAGTAGTCGCGCTGGCTGGTGAACTGGTCGCAGGCGACGACGGCCCAGCGGGACAGGTCGATGCCGGGACGGGGCAGCAGCACGTCCGGCACGAGGACGCCGACACGCGCCAGCCCGAGGGGCTGCCCGCCGGCGTCGAGCGCCGGTGCCACGACCTCGGGTGCGGCGGGACCGAGCAGCCGGGGCAGGATCTCGGCGAGCAGCCGGTCGATGAGCTCGGCCGTCGCCGCCGAGGCCACCGGGCCCTGACGGTAGGGATCCGACACGTCGAGGGCCGGGTCGGCGGGCGGCCGGTGGCGGAAGACCGCCTGGATGGCCTCGCGCCCGCTCACGGCGGGGTCGATGTGCTTGAGCCCCTCGGCGAACTGGGACAACGTCAGCGTCCGCTTCATGGCTGCGGGCCACTCGTCCAAGACATAGGAGCGCTGGCGTGCCTCCATCGTGAGGATCAGATCGGACCCTTCCACCATCGCCCGGGTCAGGCGACGGCTCCGGAACTCGTCGGGGTCGACTCCCCGTAACCGGAGCTGGTCGGCCATGTCATCGTCCATCGGGTGGGCGGCGAAGCCCTGGATTCCGGCGCTGGACACCCTGGCGGCGTCGCCCGCGAGCTGGCGGGCCCGCAGTTCGGCGTAGGGGGAGCGACAGATGTTGGCGAAGCACACCATCGCGATGGTCAACGGGGTCTCAGACATCGGGTTCCTCCACGATCAACAGGCCTCGGGTGACGGCGTCGACGAGAAATGCCTCCACGTCGGCGTGGATGGCGGCGGGTTCCAGCTCGAAGTCGCCCGCGACCGTCGCCACCACGTCAACGACGCCGGAGGCGGCCGCCGACCAGATGATGGCGGCGCTCCCGGTCAGGACCACTGGGTGCCCGTCGGGAAGCGTCACCATGAAGACGCGCTGATCCGCCGGGTCGAGCTCGCTGCCGAACGCATAGGCGACCGTGTCGGGCACCCGGTAGGTCATCGGCCTTCCTTCCGCCAGCGCTCGGCCACCAGGCGCCGCGCCCGCTGCAGGCCCAGGCCCGCGCGACGCACGTACTCGCCGGTGAGCTCCGCCGCGTTGGGGCGGTGTCCGAGTCGCATCGCCAGGTGGTCGGTGTTGACCAGCAGCGACCTTCCAAGGACGCGCAGTGCCTGCAGCGGCGAGTCGGCTGCCCTGAGGCGCGCCCGCCACTCCTTGAGCGGGTCCCGGGCAGTGTCCCCGGCGAACCCCGCCCACAGGTCGTGGGCCGGATCGCCGACAAAGTCGTCCAGGTGGCCGGTGCCCGCGGCGAACCCCACCTGGGCGGCGAGCTCGTTCACGAGGGCGCGGACCTCGTCCTGCTGCTCGGAGGTGGCCGACTCCCAGGCCCGCTTCACGTCGGGGCGATTCGCCCCGCCGCTGCTGCGGGCCGCATGCAGCACCAGCAGCAGGCGCTGTGCGGGCACGGCCGGGACGGCGCAGGGGCGACCGCCGATGGCCCGAACCTCGCGCGCCGCCCACAGCCGCTCGAAGGCGGCGTCGGGGTCGATGGTGATGCCCGGGTAGTGCCGGTGGACGTCGACGTAACCCAGGTACTGGTGCCACAGCGTGGCGGCGTGCTCGAAGATGGAGCCCGTGGCGAAGCGGGCGGCCACGTCCCAGCCATGGCGCTCCAGGCCCGCCATCATGGGGCGGACGTGCGCGGGGCGGACGAGGATGTCGGCGTCGGTGCTGTACCGCACCGGGGGGTGGTCACCGGCAGTCGGGGCGAGCAAGGATGCGTCCACGGCGGGGCCCTTGATGTGCAGCAGGTCCGCGCCGCACTCGTCAGCGATGGCTTGGACGACCGCGTGTGCCAGGCGCACCCGCAGCAGCACGGGGATGTCCTGAGAGTCCATGGACGGCACCCTACGCGTCGCTGGTGACGTGGAGAACGGCCGCGTCGGCGAGATGTCGCACCGCTGTCAGGGTCAGCGCCCGGGCGTCACTCTCGGGGGGAGCGCCGAAGCGCGATTCCATCTCCTCGACGAGTTCATCGACCGTGCGCTCCTCGGCGGTCTCCTCGTAGATGGCGTGGCCCAGCAGGGTCAGCTGGACCAGGCGTGAGTCGTAGAGGAGCAGCGCGCCCTCCTCCCCGAACAGCAGGATGTCGGTCGCCTCGCGGCGGACGATGGTCATCATGGTTCGAGGGTGGCGGCGAGCAGGGGCATGAGGTCGGTGGCCTCGCGATAGGTCCAGCGCTGCACGGGGGCGGTGGCGTGGATCAGGTCGGCCAGGCGGTGGAGGCCGCGGTCCAGGCGGCCCAGCGACGAGGTCTCGGGTGCCAAATCGAGGATCGCGTCCATCACGTGCAGGGTCTCGACATCGACGCCCTCGTGATCTGCCTGGCGCCGTAACAGGATCAGCTGGCGGACGCGTGGCGCCGCCAGCGGTCGCAGGAGGTTCAGGTCGTCGGGCGACAGCTCGGCCTTCGGCTCACCGTCCCCGGAGCGAACGGACAGTGGCTTGGGGTAGGGCAGGATGGCCCCGCTCTGGTCCACGGCGACGGTCTCGTCGGTCACGTAACCGTAGTGCTGTGAGGCCAACCGGGTGAGGGTGGTCTTTCCCGTGCCCCCCGCGGCAACGAACACCGCGGTGTCCCCGGTTTCCCGATGGGAGACGGCCCCGGCGTGGAACATCAGGACGCGGCCCGCCTGGGCCGTGATCAGCGAGGCGGTGATCGCCTGCGTGGTGGCCTGCAACAGCTGCTTGAGAGTGGGGGAGACCACTCGGGTTCCGCCTCGCCGCATGTTCTGGTCCGGCTGGAGCGATGCGTGCACCGGTGCCCCCCGCAGCTGGCCATGAGGTGCGAGCGCGCGTGACCAGGCCGTGCGCAGCTCGGCGATCACCAGGTCCTGGTCCTGGCCCTGGACCAAGACTCGAACGCTGGCGCCGATCCCTCCGATGGTCACGTGCCGCACCAGTCCACCTTATCGGCTGCGCGCGGCTTGCCCCGGTCGGTCGACCGGCGACGGAACCCGACCCACGACATGCTTCGGCGGGCGCACGGGGCACGTGCCCAGGCCGGTCGTGACGAATCGGCGCCGATGGATAGACTGTGCGTCCGGCCAGGGGAGAATTTCGGTCGCCGAAGAAATGCCATCGAATGGGGGCCCAGTGACAATCCGTGACTTCTTCCATTTGATGCGGGCGCACATCCTGCTCATTTTGTTGCTGACCCTGCTGGGCGTCGGGGTCTCGGCCGCCTACCTGTGGGCCCAGCCGGTCCGCTACCTGGCCACCTCCACCGGAATCGTGGTCGCCGGAACGTCGGAGAACATCGGCGAGTCGACGGCCGGCATGGGATTGGCCCAGAAGAAGGCGGTCGCGTACAGCGCGCTCATCAATACCGAGGGTGTCGGCGAGCGGATGGCCAAGTCCCTCAAATCCACGCAGAGCCCGTTGGTGCTCGCTGGGTCGCTGACCGCCTATGCGGTGCCGGACTCGGTCCTGCTGAAGGTCGCCGCCCGAGCGTCCACCGGGGCCGAGGCCGCCAAGCTGGCGGACGCAGGCATGGAAGCGCTGGCCGCGGAGGCGCTGTGGCTGGAGGGCATCGGGCAGACGGCGGGCAGTTCGAGCGCGTCGGTGGTTCAGTTGGTTCCCACCCAGGACGCGCCCATCCCCACCTTCCCCTACACCCCTGATTGGCAGCTGGGTCTCCCCATCGGCGCGGCGGCGGGCTTCCTGCTGGGCTACGTCGCCGCGATGATTCGGTCCCTCATCGACCGGCGCGTCCGCAAGATCCAGGACGTGGAGACGGCCACCGGAAAGAGCGCCCTGGCGGTCATCCCGCGCACCGGCGAGCTGCTGCGGCAACGTGCTGGCGGGGAGCCGGGCGGGGGCGCGGCCGACGAGGCGCTGCGCCAGCTCCGCACGAACCTCCGTTTCGCCTCCACCGAGGGGGTGCCCCGGTCGCTGGTGGTTACCAGCTGCGTGCCGGGCGAGGGCAAGTCGACGGTGGCCTCAAACCTGGCCCGTGTGTTCGCCGAGGCCGGAGAGCCCACGATCCTCATCGACGCGGATCTGCGTCGACCCGTCCAGCACCGCACGTTCGGGGTGGACGGCTCGGTGGGGCTGAGCCAGGCGCTCACCAAGCAGATCGCACTCGAGGACGCGCTGATCCAGACCGAGACGGAGAACCTGCGGCTGCTGCCCGCCGGTCCCGTTCCGCCGAACCCGAGCGAGCTCGTCGGCTCGGAGCGGATGGCCGAGTTCATCGCGCAGCTGTCGGTCAACAACCTGGTCATCATCGACGCGCCGCCGCTGCTCCCCGTCACCGACGCCGGCCTCCTGGCCGCCCAGAGCGCCGGCGCCATCCTGGTCGTGCGGGTGAACAAGACCTATGTGGAGCAGCTCGAGCTGGCGCGCAAGACCCTCGAGCAGGTGCAGGCGCGCCTCTTCGGAGTGGTCGTCAACATGGCACCCCTGCGGTCGATGGGCACGGTGGTGTACGGCGCCGGCATGGGTGGCTATAAGCAGCAGTACAGCTACCAGTCGAAGCCGACGACCGAGGAGACTCGCGCACCGCTCGAGGTGCCCGCGGGGGAGCCTGGCACGCCGTTCATCCCGGGGCTGGTCGAGCCGCCCCGCCCGGCCCAGACCGGCGCGGTCGTGTCGTCAGGCGAGCCGGCCACCTGGCCGGATGCCGACACCCCGTGGCCCGAGGCCAGCGAGTCGGTGGAACCCGGGCCGCGTCGGCTGCGCCACTGATCAGGCGCGCCGCGCCGCGAGATACTCCACCAATCGCCGCTGTGCGGTCTCGGGCGTGAAGCCGGTGGCGGCCAGCTTGGTTAGGGGCAGCGTGCTGTGCCGCGGCCGAGGTGCCAGCGCCTTGCCCACGCCGTAGGCCTCGCTGCCGATGGCGTCGACGTCGGCGGGGTCCCGACCGCACAGCGCGAACGTCTCCCTCGCGATCTCCCACCAGCTTTCAACAGGCCCCTCGTTGGTGAGGTTGTAGACCCCCGGGGGTGCCCCCCGCTCCAGCAGATGCAGGATGCCGGCCGCCAGGTCGGTGGTGAACGTGAGCCGTCCGAACTGGTCGTCGACCACCGTCGGGCGGACGCCCCGCGCCGCCAGGTCCGCCATCGTGCTGACGAAGTTTCGGCCCTCGCCGATCACCCACGAGGTGCGCACCACGTAGTACTCGGGGAGGGTCGCGACCAGCAGGTCGCCGGCCGCCTTGGTCTGCCCGTAGACCGACAGCGGCGAGAGCGGCTCGTCCTCCCCGTGCTCGGTGGAGGTCCCGTCGAACACGTAGTCGCTGGACACCTGGACGAAGCGGAGGCGATGACGACGGGCAGCCTCGACCAGCCGACCGAGGCCGGTCACGTTGACGGCCCAGCAGTCGCGGCGTCCCGCCGGGGTCTCGGCCAGGTCGACCGCCGTGTAGGCGGACGCGTTGATGATGGTGCCGACCGACCGCCAGTCGATGGCCGCAAGCGACTCGGGGCGGGTGACATCGACGTCGGGGCGGGCGAGCCCGATGGCGCCCGGAAGCCGGGCCATGAGCGCGCGTCCCAGTTGCCCGTTGCAGCCGACGACGAGGGTCTTCTTGGCGGCCATGGGAGTGACGTCGGCCAGGCGCGGGTGGGCCGCGTCGGCGGCGGAGAGCTCCGCGTCGGCCAACGGGATCGGCCAAGGCACGTTCAGCGTCTCGTCCGCGAGATTCACATAGGTGTACGACGCCAGCGCGTCGGGGCTCCAGTGATCGTTGACCAGGTAGCTGTACACGGTGCCGGGCTCGAGCGTCTGGTAGGAATTGCCGACCCCGCGCGGCACCATGACGGCCGTCTCGGGGCCGAGCTCCAGCGTGACCAGGGTGCCGAACGTCGCCCCCTCGCGAAGGTCCACCCAGGCGCCGAAGATGCGCCCGGTGGCGATCGAGATGAACTTGTCCCACGGCTCGGCGTGGAAGCCGCGCGTGACCCCGGCGGCCTCGTTGCGGGCCAGCGTGTGCTGAACCGGCGCGAAGTCGGGCAGCCCGAGCGCGGTCATCTTGGCCCGCTGCCAGTTCTCCTTCAGCCAGCCACGCGCGTCCCCGTGCAGGGGAAGGTCGACCACGAGCAGTCCAGGGATGGCGGTGGTTCGGACGGACAGTGCGGTCACGGAACGCTCCTTGAGGCGCGGGACAGGGCATGGGGGAGACGGACGAGCCATTCGGCGGGCCCGAGCGGGCCGCGCAGTCGAACCCACGCGGTGGCGAAGACCACCACACTGACCAGCAGCGACCCCAGCACCGCCCACGAGTCGTCCGTGCCGCCGGTCAGCAGCGAGGTGACCAGGGCCAGCCAGAGGATCTGCAGCACGTAGCAGCTCAGCGCGAGCCGTCCGGTCGCCTCCAGGGGGAACAGGGCCGCGGCGAGCCGCGCGGGAGCGACCTCGGCCAACGCGAAGCACAGGACGAGGGCTCCCGCGGCGAGGGCCAGCGAGACCACCGCGGTCGGATAGCTGCCGTCGTAGGGCGCTCCGCCGCCCAGGAGGCGCCGACCCGTGGCGAGGGCGGCGACGGCGACCAGGCCGCAGCCGGTGCCGATCGCCACGAGCTGCGTCGGGGGCCAGCGCCGTCCCGCCAGCGGAAGCGCCAGCAGCACGCCGAGCAGCGACGCGGCGAGCATGAGGTGCAGCGGGTACGTGGGGTGGCCGATGGTCCAGAAGGCGGCCTCTCGCCACACCCAGGATGCCGCCGGGTCAAAGCGCGCCGTCTGCCCGAGGGCCGCGAGCGGTGCGGCCAGGGCCAGCAGCGCGACGGCCAGGGTCCCCAGCGCGGCGGGGCGATGGGGGAGCGTCAGCAGGGGCGGGAGGATCATGACGAGCAGCCCCAGGCTGACCAGCACGTCCCAGATCGGGGGGTAGAGCGCCTGCAGTCCGAGGCCCACGAGCACGAGGATCAGGCCCCGGGCCGACTCCGCGGCCCAGAACCTGCCGAATCCGTGGGGGGTGTTGTTCCAGGCGTAGGTCTGCGATGTCCCGAGCAGAAGGGCGAAGAGCGGCGCGGTCAGATACTCCGTCGCGTTGAAAATGCCCCCCACCGGACACGTATGGGCGATCACCATGCTCACCACGGCGAGCCCCCGCGCCCAGTCCAGGGCGCGCTGCCGGTGGATGTGGCGGCGGGTCACTGCCCGGTCTTGGCGTACTTGGCCTCGGTGGCGGCCTTCATCGGACGCCACCAGGCCTCGTTGGCGCGGTACCAGTCGATCGTCGCGGCGAGCCCCGACTCGAAGTCGGCATAGCGCGGTGCCCACCCCAGCTCGCGCCGCAGCCGGGAGGAGTCGATGGCGTAGCGCAGGTCGTGCCCGGGACGGTCATTGACGTGGTCGTACGCGTCGGCCGGTCGACCCATGAGGGTGAGGATCAGCTCGATCACCGACTTGTTGTTCTTCTCCCCGTCGGCGCCGATGAGGTAGGTCTCCCCGATCTCGCCCCGATCCAGGATGTCCAGGACGGCGGTGTTGTGGTCCTCCACGTGGATCCAGTCGCGGACGTTGAGTCCCGCCCCGTACAGCTTGGGGCGGATGTCGTCCAGCACGTTGGTGATCTGTCGCGGAATGAACTTCTCGACGTGCTGGTAGGGACCGTAGTTGTTGGAGCAATTGCTGATGGTGGCGCGCACCCCGAAGCTCCGCACCCACGCGCGTACCAGCAGGTCCGAGCCGGCCTTTGAGGCGGAGTAGGGGCTGGAGGGGTTGTACGGCGTGCTCTCGGTGAAGCGCTGCGGATCGTCCAACTCCAGGTCGCCGTAGACCTCGTCGGTGGAGATGTGGTGGTAGCGCCGCTCGTACTTGCGGACCGCCTGGAGCAGCTCGTAGGTGCCCACCAGGTTGGTCTGGATGAACGGGGACGGGTCGTTCAACGAGTTGTCGTTGTGCGACTCCGCCGCGAAGTGGACCACCGCGTCGTGCCTGGACACCAACTCGTCCACCAGCGCGGCGTCGCAGATGGACCCGGGCACCAAGCTGAAGCGGTTGCGGGGCAGTCCGTCGAGGGAGGCGCGGCTGCCGGCGTAGGTGAGGGCGTCCAGGACGGTGACCACATGGTCAGTTTCCGCCATCACCTGGCGAACGAAATTGCTTCCGATGAAGCCAGCGCCGCCGGTGACAAGCAGTGAGGTCATGGCCGCAGTCTACCGGGGGTCGCCCTCACGTCGCTCAGTAGGCCCCGCGCGAACCGAGTACGGCACCCGCGGTCTTGGCCAGGATCGACAGGTCCTGGATGATCGACCAGTTGTCAACGTAGTAGAGGTCCAGGCGGACGGTGTCCTCCCACGACAGGTCGGAGCGTCCCGAGACCTGCCACAAGCCGGTGACCCCGGGACGGACGTGCAGCCGGCGCATCGCGTCCTGGTCGTAGCGATCGACCTCGCTCTGCAGGGCGGGTCGCGGGCCGACCAGGCTCATGTCGCCCCGGAACACGTTGAAGAACTGCGGGAACTCGTCCAGGGAGTAGCGGCGGATGAACCGGCCCACGCGGGTGATGCGGGGGTCGTGGGCCATCTTGAACAGGATCCCGTTGCCCTCGTTCTGGTGCTGCAGCTGCGTGAGGCGGGCCTCGGCATCCACCACCATGCTGCGGAACTTCAGGCAGTCGAAGGACTCGCCGCGGCGCCCGACGCGGGCCTGGCGGAAGATGATCGGCCCGCGGTCCTCCAGCTTGATGGACACGGCGACCAGCGCCATCATCGGCGCCGAGATCAGGATCAGCAGGGACGAACCGATGATGTCGAACGCCCGCTTGATCCACCGGGAGGCCTCCATGGCCTGGGGTCGCTCCACGTGCACGAGCGGCAGTCCCGCGACGGGGCGGACCTCGAGGCGCTCCGCGCTCACGTCGGTCAGGGCGGGAACCACGATCATCTCAACCTTGAGTTCCTCCAACTTCCAGGCCATGCGGCGGAAGTCGGCCGAGCTAGGGAAGCTGCCGGCGGCGAAGATGACGGCGCCGGGGCGCACCTCGCTGACGACGGACACGATGTCGCTCAACGACCCGATAACGGGCACCCCGGTCGCGGTTTCGTCGGAGGTGGTAGTCGTCAACGCCCCCACCACCTGGTAGCCCAGCCAGGACTCGCGCCGCAGCACGCGGGCGACGTCGTCCACGTGGGTCATCCCTCCCGCGACGAGCACGGGGGTCATCAGGCCGCCGAGGCGCCGCGTGACGTGGATCAGGCGGCGGAGCAGCATCCGGCCGCCGAGCAGCATCGGCAGGCCGATGGCGAACAGCAGGACGAAGAACCCTCGCGAGAGCGGGTACTGGGCGAGGTAGGCGGTGATACCCAGCAGGCCGGCAACGGTGCTGGAGGCGATGGCGACCCGCTTGTACTCGACGGTGCCGCTCCCGAGGTGCCTGCTGGAGTAGGAGCCGAAGAGGCCCAGCGCCACCAGCCACACCAGCGCGATCCCAAAGCTGAGCGGGCGGACCAGATCGTCGACGTCCTTGGCCGCGGCTAGACCGGGCAGCGCGTTGCGGCCCGCCACGGCCGTCAGCGTGGCGGCGAGGATGAGGACGAGGTCGACCGTGGTGACCACGACCCGCTGCATCACCGGCGTAGCGGCTGCACCTTCCAGCCTCCTCCGATCGAGCCTTATCTCTGAACGCACCAAGGCCATTCGAGCCCCCCAGGAATGCCTCTGGCGCCCACCCTCCCGGTGACCAGGGACCCCCCCAGGTTCGCGCCACCTCAGATTGTGCCAGGAAATGTCGCAGAGTAACAGCCCGGCACCGTGGCCCGCGCGCGTCCTTCTCCTACGTGAGTAGTGGCCGATCGGGACTCTCGCACTGTGGATCCGAAGCCGGAAGCCCCATCGCGCCACGGTTTCGTGGGTCACGCCCCAGGCTGCATCCCGTGCTGTTAGCTGTCATGATGGCTGCATGCGCGGCATCATTCTGGCGGGAGGCTCCGGTACTCGGCTGAATCCGATCACCCTGGCGACCTCGAAGCAACTGGTCCCGGTCTATGACAAGCCGATGATTTACTACCCGCTCTCCACGCTGATCTTTGCGGGCATTCGTGACGTGTTAGTCATCACGACGCCGCACGAGCACGACGGCTTCCGCCGGTTGCTGGGCGACGGTTCCCAGTTCGGGATCGAGATCAACTACGCCGTTCAGCCCGAGCCAAAGGGGCTGGCCCAGGCCTTCACCATCGGCGAGGAATTCATCGGCGGGAGCAAAGTGTGCCTGGTGCTCGGCGACAACATCTTCTACGGCGCGGGCCTCGGCGGTCAGCTTCGGACGTTGAGCGACATCGAGGGCGCGGCCATCTTCGGCTACTGGGTGGCCGACCCTCGGGCCTACGGCGTCGTCGAGGTCGACGGGGCGGGCCGCGCGCTGTCCGTCGAGGAGAAGCCGGAGCGACCCAAGTCCCACCTGGCTGTTCCGGGCCTGTACTTCTACGACGAGCAGGTCGTCGCGATCGCCAAGAGCCTGGCGCCCTCGGCCCGCGGCGAGTACGAGATCACCGACGTGAACCGCCACTACCTGGAGCGCGGCGCGCTTAGCGTCTCGGTGCTGCCGCGGGGGACCGCGTGGCTGGACACCGGCACCTTCGACTCCCTCAACGAGGCGGGCAATTTCGTGCGCACCATCCAGGCTCGCCAGGGGTTGCAGGTGGGGTGCCCCGAGGAGGCGGCGTGGCGGCAGGGCTTCCTGACCGACGAGCAGTTGGCTCAGCGCGGCGCCGCGTTCGCCAAGTCCGGTTACGGCGAGTACCTGCTGGGTCTGTTGCGCTGAGCCGCCGACCGCGTGGTCGGTCGGAACATTTCGTAGCGGCTAGTATTGGCCAGCGAACTCAATGATCTTCGTGCTCTACCAGGCGACGGCCACCGGTTACGTCTCGGCGGGGTCGTCACTGACGCTGGGGGACGTGCAGGCCGAGAGCCAGCTGGCGATGATGAAGGCCAACAGCTACCTGAGCCTGGCGACGAGTCGGCGGGTCGCCGAGCGTATCGTCACTGATCTCGGGCTGCAGACCACGCCCGCCGCCGTCGCCGGCTCCCTGTCGGCCCACACCATCGCCAATACCCAGACAATCGTCTTTACCGCCTCCTCTCCCGATCCCGAGTTGGCCGCGAAGGTCGCCGATGCGGCGGTCCGCGCGACGGCCGCCGAGGTCGAGTACATCGAGACCATCGGTCGCCCCGAGGGCGACAAGACGGCCAGCCCGATCCGGATCTTCGCCTACCAGGCCGCTGACCAGCCGCGGGTCCCCTACACGCCGAACTGGCGCCTCAACCTGGGCATCGGGGCAGGCTTCGGCGTCCTCGTCGGCTACGTGATCGCCTTCGTCCGGCGGAGCCTGGACGGCCGGCTACGTCACATGGAGACCGTGGAGCAGCTCACGGGAACCAGCGTCCTCGGGGTCATCCCGAAGACCAAGGAACTTCTGGCACAGCGGACGGCGGGCACGACCGGGACGGGCGTCGCCGCTGAGGCGCTTCGCCAGCTGCGGACGAACCTGCGGTTCGTCCACGTGGACCACCCGCCCCGCAGCATCGTGATCTCGAGCTGTAACCCGGGTGAGGGGAAGTCGACCATCTCGGCCAACCTGGCCCGCGTCATCGCCGAGTCGGGCCAGAAGACCCTGCTTGTCGACGCCGACCTTCGTCGTCCCGCCCAGCACCGCAGCTTCCAGGTGGACAACGCCGTGGGCCTCACCCAGGTGCTGGCCGGCGACGTCGATCCCGCCGACGTGGTGCTCGAGACCAACACCCCGAACCTGTACCTGATCCCGGCCGGCCGGATCCCGCCGAACCCCAGCGAGCTCGTGGGCAGCCAGCGGATGCGCCAGGTCATCGACGCCCTCACCGAGGACTACTTCGTGATCGTCGACGCGCCGCCGCTGCTGCCGGTGACCGACGCGGGTCTGCTGGCCGTGGCCTCCGATGGCGCGATCCTGGTGATGCAGGTAGGCAAGACGTTCAAGGAGCAGATCAAGCTCGCCAAGAAGATCCTCGATCAGATTGGCGGCGAGCTGCTGGGCTCCGTGCTGAACATGGCCCCGCGTCGCGGGCTGGGTGCGGTCGTCTACGGCTACGGCTACGGCGGCTACATCAAGAGCTACGACTACTACGACTACCGCGCCAACCCAGGCCGTGCCGCCGCCGGCAAGGCCGGCTCGCGTCGCAGCAAGAAGGCTCCTGCGCGCTCGGCCGAGGGTCCGGCGCGCGCGTCCGCCCCGAAGTCTCGGGCCCTCGTCGACGGCGAGTAGGTCAACCGGTCGGGGAGTCGTTCAGAAGCGCACCGACCTCACGATGGAGCGTCGCCCGGAAGTGCTCCTCCGAGAACAGGTCGACGTGGGCGGTGATCCGGTCCGGATCCCACGACACGGCGGCGTTGTCGACGACGGCCCGCCGGATGCTCTCGGCTGACGGGTCGTCGAAGTGGCTCCCGGTCACCCCCTCGGCGATGGTGTCGAGGTAGCCGCCTGCGCGAAGAGTCAAGCTCGGTTTACCATAGACCCCGGCCTCCAGCGGGGTGAGGCCGAAGTCCTCGAAGCTGGGCGCGATCAGCGCCGTGCAATGGGCGTAGGCCCACCGCATCTGGGCATCGCTGAGGCCTGAGAGCAGCCGCACGTTCGCGGGCGCGCGCTCGGCCAGCTCGGCGGCCAGGGGCCCCTTGCCGATGATGACCAGCCGTTGTCCGGGGAGCCCGGCGAACGCGTCAACCACCTGCGTGACGTTCTTGTAGGGGAGCAGCCGCGAGACCACGAGATGGAAGTCGGGCCAGTCCGCCAACGCGTCGATGGGCTCCTGAGGCGCCTCCGCGTCGTAGCTGTGCGGTGCCGGGACGACCTCGGACGCGAGCCCGTACGTGTCTAGGATGCGCTCCTGGACGACGCGGGAGATGGCCAGGTACTTGGTCGCCTTGGCGGCCTGCCGGCGATCCCAACCCCGCAGCCAGGGCCGCAGGGCCAGGATGATCAGGCCCTTCGCCGACCGGGTCGGCGGGCCCCCCAGGTAGGTCTCCGTCTGGTAGAGCCATCGCGCCGGCGAGTAGCAGTACACGAGCCGCTTGGCGTCTGTGGGAAAGCCGTGGGCCCAGCCGCTGCTAGACACCACGACCACATCGGCGGCGATGCGAAGGGTTCCCGCCGCCCACGCGAGGAGCGGAAGGGCGGCCCGATGGTTCCGGCGCAGCGGCCCGATCCGGTTCAGCGGCGAGGTGACAATGCGGGCGTCGGCGAACTCCGGATACGTGCCCTCCGGGTCGTACAGCGTGGTGTAGATGGTCGCGTCCGGGAACGCGCGCAGCATCGCCAGGACGACGCGTTCGGCGCCGCCACGCTGGGTCAGGTAGTCGTGGGCGATGGCCACCCTGGGGCGGTCATGCCCGCTCAAGATCGGCCTCCACCATGCGGGCGACGAGCTCGTTGAACCCGACGGACGGGGACCAGCCGAGCTGGGTGCGGGCCTTCGTTGCGTCACCCACCAGCTCAAAGGGATCCACCGGTCGGAAGAACGCGGGGTCGACGACCACGCGGTCGGCCCAGTCGGTCATGCCCACCCGGGCGAACGCGGCGCTCACGAAGTCGCGAACACTGTGCGCTTCGCCGGTGGCGAGCACATAGTCGTCCCCGGTGGGATGGGACGCGGCCAGGAACATGGCTCGCACGTAGTCGGGGGCCCAGCCCCAGTCCCGCCGGGCGTCCAGGTTCCCGAGGCGCAGCTCCTCGGCTCGTCCCTGGGCGATGGCCGCCACCGTGGCGGTGATCTTGCGGGTGACGAAGTGCGGCGGTCGCCGGGGCGACTCGTGGTTGTACAGGATGACCGACGAGGCATGCAGGCCCCGGCCGCGCTGGACGCCCACGAGCAGGTGCGCGAACGCCTTGCTGGCGCCGTACGGGCTCACCGGGGCGATCGCGGTCCCTTCGTCCTGGGGAGTCCGGGATGGCTGCCCGAACATCTCGGCGCTGGAGGCCTGGACGAACCGGACATCCTTGCCGGCCTCGGCCAGCCGGGTGGCGGCCTCCAGCAGGGCCTGCGCCCCCAGGGCGTTCACCCTGGTCGTCAACAGCGGATCCTCCCAGCTGAGCGCCACCGAGCTGAGCCCGGCCAGGTTGTAGAGGTGGTCGGGCGACAGCTCGGCGACCAGGGCCGCCACACCGGCGGTGTCGGTCAGGTCCACCTCGTGCAGGGTGGCGCTGCCGGGGTCCGGTGCGCGCCCGTCACCCGGCTGCACCAGGCCGTGGACGTCGAAGCCGCGGGTCCGCAGCAGTTCGGCCAGGTAGGAGCCGTCCTGACCGCGGACCCCGGTGATCAGGGCGACGGGCATGTCAGCCCCGCAGCAGCGCGCGCTGTTCGGCCAGGTCGTTCTCGACCATCATGCCGACCAGCGTCGCGAAGTCGACCTCGGGCTTCCAGCCGAGGACCTCCCGGGCCTTGGACGAGTCGCCGATCAGCAGGTCGACCTCCGCGGGGCGCATGAAGCGCGGATCCTGCGTGACCAGGCCGGACCAGTCCTCGATGCCCACGTGGGCGAAGGCCGCGTCCAGCAGGTCGCGGATGGAGTGGGTCTCCCCGGTGGAGATGACGTAGTCATCGGCCTGCTCCTGCTGCAGCATCAGCCACATCGCCCGGACGTAGTCGCCGGCGTAGCCCCAGTCGCGGCGCGCGTCCAGGTTGCCCATGACCAGGCCGTCCTGCACACCCAGCGAGATCCGGGCGACCGCCTGGGACACTTTTCGGGTCACGAATTCGATGCCGCGGCGGGGCGACTCGTGGTTGAACAGGATGCCCGAGGACGCATGCATGCCGTACGACTCGCGATAGTTGATGGTCATGTAGTGGCCGAAGACCTTGCTCACGCCGTAGGGGGAGCGGGGCCACAGCAGGGTGGACTCGCGCTGCGGGACCTCCTGCACCTTGCCGAACATCTCCGAGCTGGAGGCCTGGTAGAAGCGGACCTTGCCCAGGTCCTGCCCGGCGTAGAGCCGGATCGCCTCGAGCATGCTGAGGACGCCCTGCCCGGTGACCTCGGAGGTGAGGGTGGCGTTGTCCCAGGAGTAGGCGACAAACGAGATCGCGCCGAGGTTGTACACCTCGTCGGGCTGGCTGGCGTTGAGCGCGCGCACCAGGCTGGAGAGGTCCATCAGGTCGCCGGTGTGCAGGATCACGTCCGGGACGACCTGCTGCACCAGGGGTAGCTTGGGGTTGTTCTGGCCCCGGATGACCGCGTGCACCTCATAGCCCTTGGAGAGCAGCAGCTCGGAGAGGTAGAGGCCGTCCTGGCCCGTGATTCCGGTGATCAGCGCGCGTTTCATTGCTCTCCTGCTTCGGGTTCTACCGTGACGTCCGTGGGTCGGCCGCCGTCCAGCCTATCGCTCCGTGCGGCCCGTGTTCCTGCCCCGGCGGCCCCGTCGAGGAGTTCCCCGAGCACGTGGGCGACGCGCCTGGCGCCGGCGTCGGTGGAGTACAGCTCGCTCCAGCGATCTCGTGCGCGCGCCACGTCGGAGGGCCGGTACTCCGCGACCGCCGCCTCGATGGTGCGGGCCAGGGCTGCGGGGTCACCGGCGGGTGCCACGAACCGGTGATCCGGTCCCGCGACCTCCGCCAGGGCCCCGGCGTCGCTGATGACGAACGGGCAGCCGGCCGCCATGGCCTCGGCGACCACCAGGCCGAACGTCTCGGGAACGAGGGAGGGGAACACCGCCAGATCAACCGAGGAGAAGAACTGTTCGGGGGGCGACCAGCCGGTGCGGTCGAGGACGTCGGCCACGGGGCGCAGTGCCGCCTCTGTCGCGGCCCGTTCGGCCGCGTCGGTGAAACGGGCCTCGCCGCTGAGCAGGAGCCGGTACCGGCGATCGGGCGAGGCGGCGTTGAGCAGGGTGACGGCCTCGGCCAACACGCCCACCCCCTTGCCGAGGAACACGCGCCCCAAGAAGCCCAGCACGACCTCGTCGCCGAACGTGACGTCGTGGCCGGTCGCGGGGACGATCCTGGTCCAGTTCGGGAAGACCGTCGCGCCGGGTAACGCGGCCGCGAGGTGCGCGGAAGGGACGAGGACGCGCAGGGCGCCGAGGGTGGCGATCCGCGCCGCCAGCCGCTGCAGGCCCGAGGGCGCCAGGTGCAGGTGCACGACCCTCCTGGCCAGGCCCGCGGTGGCCAGTGCGGGTACCAGGCCGTTGCACCAGAGCAGGTCGGTCGGCCCGCGCCGCGCCCAGCGCCGCAGATTGCGAAGGTAGCCCTTGCGGCCCTCGCCGTGAACGGCGACGACGGCGAACCCGCCGCCCACGGCCGCACGCAGCACCGCGTCGGGGCTCCGGGGGGCCACCACCGTCACGTCGTAGCCGGCGCCCCGCGCGGCCTCGGCCAGGGCCAGGAGCATCACCTCGCCGCCACCGATGTCCCCGTTGTTGGCGAGGATCGCCAGTGAGGCGCTCACACCCGAACCAGCCGATCTCGTGCGTGGATCAGCCAGGCGCGGAAGGCGCGGGTCCACGGGCCCTCAACCACGCGATGCAGCACCGTCGCCAGAGCCCCGACGATGAGGGCTGCCAGCACCATCGCCGGAATCCGGCCGATGAAGCGGATGACCGCTTCCATGATGACGATCCCGATCACCTGGTGGAGGAGGTACAGCGGGTAGCTGATCGCGCCCAGGAAGCGCAGCGGTCCTTTGGCCAGCCAGGGGACGGAGGGAACCGACACCACGAGGGTGAACGCCACGAAGACGACAGCGACGATGAGGCCGTCGTACAGGCTGTGTAGCAGGGTCGCATTCACTGCGGCTGCCAGTCCCGCCGGGAACACGAGCGGCCGAAGCGTGCCGTCTCCGCGCGAGAGGTACAACAGCATCCCGGCGCAGAACAACGGCGCGTATTCGGCGATCGTGACGTTCAACAGGATCTTGTCGAGCAGATTGGGGGCCTCGCGTCCGACCCACCACGAGACCGCGACCGACACCGGCAGCCACACCAGAACAAGCCGGCTGATCAGGCGCTCGGTCAGCCGGTTCCGAGTTGCCATGAGAAGCACCATCATGAGGCCGTAGAAGACCAGCTCGACGGCGAGCGTCCAATAGGACTTGTCCACGTTCTCGACGAGGAAATACCGCTGCAGCATGGTGTAGTTCACGGCGACCTGGGAGGGCGTGACCGCGACCGCCGCGTAGCCGGAGATCAGGATGAAGAGCAGGGTGATGCTGAGGGACACCCAGTACGTCGGGTACAACCGAGAGGCGCGGGCGATGAGAAAGTCGCTGGGGCGCTTGGAGCGCTGCGCCGTCAGCAGGATCACGAACCCGCTGATCATGAAGAAGAGTTGGACGCCGTAGGCGCCCTCCGCGAAGTCGAAGGGGGCTGCGGGATGATCGGGGAAGTAGCCGTCGAACGGGCTGGTGTAGTGGTACACCACAACCGCCCCGGCCGCGACCCCGCGGAGGCCGTCGAGTTCGTCAAGGCGCCCTCGGGCGCCGTCGGGCGGGCTGTTGATCTTCATGACGGCTCGCTCATTGCCCCCGGGGGGAGGGGGACCGCCACGCACTCCATCTCGCCGGGTCAGGCACGGCTCGGGTCACCCTTGAGGTTGGCCTGCAACCTCCATGCGGACTGGCTCAGCAGGTGGTCGAGGTTTTCGTCCTCAGCGTGCGGGCGTGGCTGTTGCAGGAGAACGTTGAGTGCCATGCCGAAGACCAGTGCCCAGGGAATCGTCAGGAAGACCTCCCCGAGCTTCCAGGCGCAGACCATGAGAGCGACCGTTGCGCCCTGCGCCACCTGCTCGGGGTAGGAGATTGTCCCCCGGTAGAAGGGTCGCAGGCCCACGATGACGAGCAGGCCGACGATTCCGACGCAATAGACCCACCCCCCTTCGACCAGCAGCGTCCAGTACGAGTTGTGGAAGAGCCACCGATCCCCGTCCATGTTCACGTAGGCCTCGCCGAGCCCCAGCCCCTGGAAGGGTGTCCCCTCAAGCTTCAGCTGGGACGCGGCGTCGATCCGGGCGCGGAACCAGTCCGTGCCCTCGCGATCGGCGAAGGCACCGATCCGGGCGTAATTCTCCTCCCAGAACTGGGCTAGCCAGATGAACCCCCCGCCCACCAGCCAGCGAAGCGGTGCGATCTGGCGGCTGATGAACCACACCCAAGCCATGGCCATGGTGAAGGCGATCAGTGAGGTCCGGGACCCGGTCGCCCAGATGGCGGCGAGGGTGGCGACTCCGGCGATCACGCGCGATGTCGGCCGCTTGATGAAGGCCTGGACTAGAACGCCGCCGACGGCGTAATAGAGGCCCGCCCGGTTCTTGTCCGCCAACCAACCGGTCAGGAGTCCGCCGTAGGTGTGCGGGGTGATCTCGAGGTAGTGCGCGACGGCGTTGACGATCAAGCCGAGCCCCAGCCCTCGGATCAATGCCGAAAGCTGCAGGCGTTGGGTGGCGATGAAGAAGGCGAAGACGATCACGAGGGTGATCCGGAGCACCCGCCTCGTCCAGTCGAATGCCCCAACGGAATTGAAGGTGAACACACCCGATGTTGGATCCATGGTGATCGAGACGGCGGTCACATACAGGAGGAGGCCAGCGAAGACCCACACCGTCCACTGCCAGGAACCGAGCCGCCGCACCGGAGGGCGCGCCACAGCAATCAACAGTGCCGCCACCACCAGAAATATGGAATACGGCAACCAGACCCCGGAGACGTATTGGCCGTCCATAACCAGCAGCGCGCCCAAGGCGAAGTGCAGCAGGTTGGTGCTGCCAAGGTCGACGTCGTACTGGGAGGTCGTGACGTCGGTCTTCGGACCGAGACCAAGCGTCGCCGGATCCCTGGCCCCCAACACCCCCGCAGTCACCGCAACGCCTCCCTATAGACCTCGCCGAGTCGCTCGACCATGCCGAGCGTCGTGGGCCATTCTGGTCCAAGATAGGGACGCTCACCAAGCTCTAGGCCCTGGCGCATCAGCGTTCGTGCGACCTGCGAGTGGTCGTCTGCGTCTACGAGGCAGCGTTCGGGGAGGATCTCCGGGTTGCCGCCGACCGCGGTGGCGCACACGCCCAAACCGTGGCTGACCGCGTCCAACAGCGAGTAGGAACAGTTCTCCCATACGGAGAGCTGGGCCAGGACGTCCGCCTGGGCCATCACAGCTGAGGCGTCCACGAAGCCCGGGAAAGTCACCCGGTCGGCCAGACCCAATTCGGCGGCCAGACCCTCAAGGGACCCCAGCAGGGGACCCTCGCCAGCGACGGTGAGCGTGGCCTCGGGATGTTGCTGCACCACGACCGCCAGCGCCCGCAGCAACCGGTCGATCCGTTTCTCCGGCGACAGCCGGGCGATCGAGACGATGCGCAGGCCTGGGGTGGGTGGGGTCGGCACCCGGGGGGCGTCCACGCCGTTCGGGATGACGACGACCGGTCGGTGGGGGCGCCACTTGCTCAGCATCGCGTCCTTGGTGGCCTGCGAGACCGCCACGATCGCGCTGAACGCCAGCAGCCGGGTCTGATGAACCCGGGCCATGAGCGCCGCCTTGGCCGGGGAGCCGTGGTAAACCAGATCGTCGGCAGCGATCCCGTGCTCGGTGGTGACGAGGCGAACCGGGAGCCCCGCACAGGCCAGCGGGGCCGCCACGTCGGCGTAGCTCAGGTGGGTGTGGACGATCGCCGGCCGCAGCCGGGTCACGACCCCGCGCAGCGAGGCCACGGAGTCTGTCAGCTCGGCTTCGGGCCCGAAGCGGCCCGTCAGCACCGCGGCCCCCAGGTCCGTCAGGGCCCCGACAAGCGGCCCCTCGGGGGTGAAGAAGACCAAGCGGTGACCCGGTACGCCGACCCGGGCCAGATCCAGCAGGTGGCGCCCGACGCCGCCGAGGGCGCCGACCGGGGTCACCACGAGGACGGTCGGGAGCGACGCCCGGAGGGCGGGATCGCTCAGAACCATCGCTCCAGCCGATCCAGCGCGGTCCAGAAGCCCTCGCCGTTGTTGACGTGTCCCTGCCAGATCTCGGGGATGAACGACGCCGTGGGGGCCAGCCGGTCCAGCTGCCGGGCCAGGTCGGCCCAATCGATCTCGCCGTCGCCGATCTGGACTCCCTCGCCGTCGGTGCCCACCGAGTCGACGATGTGCAGGTGCTCGGCGTGCGGCGCCAGCAGTTCCACGTACTCGCTGAACGGGCGCTTGGCGTAGTTGGCGGCCAGCTTGGAGTGGCTGATGTCGAGGCACAGCCGCCGGTCGAAGGTGGCGGCGAACTCGGCGGTGTCCTCCGCCCGCACGAACAGGTTGCAGTACAGCTGACCGCCCATATACCAGGGGAACGGCGGCAGCGTCTGGGCGCAGAGCCGCACCCCGCTGTCGTCCACCCGCGCCAGGCCATCGGCCACCCGCTGGTACATCCGCGGCAGCTGATCGGGGGAGACGAAGGCGTCCTTGGTGAACCCGCCCAGCGAGGCGATGATGACCGGGTCCTGTTCGCAGGTGAACCATTGGCGCATCGAGCGGGTGATGTCGACCACCCGCTGCAGCTCGGCGATGGAGCGCTCCCAGTGCGCGTCGTCCTCGGAGGCGAGGTTGAGCAGGAAGTCGCCGGTGAACAGATCGGGGGAGTGGGTGGTGTAGAACATGTCGAGCTTGGTGTCGAAGACCGTCGGAAGCTCGATCTCCAGGTCCTTGTATGAGAAGTGGAACTCCAGGAAGTCGGGCGTCGAGTCCTCGAGCAGCTTGCCGAAGTCGTGGTACCGCACCGGCAGCCCCCAGGGCCTGCGGAAGGTGTAGTTGCGGCCGCGGGCGACCCCGTCCGACAGATCGGTGGCGTAGAAGAAGTCGCCGGCGTCGATGTCCCGCTGAATCGTGCGTCCGATCAGCAGCTCGCGCTTGTTGGGCTGCAGGCCGCGTCCCGGCGACTTGATGTCGACGCTGTCGGCGGTGATGAGGTCCCCGGCGTGCAGGGTACGCGCCGCGACCAGCGACTTGGCGAGGTTGACCCGGTTCATCATCTCCCCGGTCGAGACCACGCGCGGCTTGGCCGAGCCCAGCGCCTCCTCGACCTCGCGCACCCGCTGCACCATGGCGGCGAACTCGTCGGGGAGCAGGGACACCTTGTGGTCGTTGCCCTCCATGCTGCGGTCGACGGTGAAGTGCTTCTCGATGATGCTGGCCCCCCGCGCCACCGCCGCGATGGGGACGTGGTGGCCGCGTTCGTGACCCGAGTAGCCCACGGGGCACTGACCGATCTCCGCCAGCCGGTCCAGGTAGCGCAGGTTGACGTCCTTGAACGGCGCCGGGTAGGTCGACTGGCAGTGCAGCAGCGCGAACGGGACGCCCTCGCGGCGGAGCAGCGCCACGCTGTCGGCGATCTCGTCCTCGGTCGACATACCGGTCGAGACCACCATCGGCAGGTGGTAGGAGGCCGCATCGATCAGCAACGCATGGTTGGTCAGGTCCGCCGAAGCGATCTTCAGCGCTGGCGTGCCGTAGTCGGCGAGCCGCTTCACCGACGGGGAGTCCCACGGCGTGCAGATCACGTCGATGTCGCGGTCTCGGCAGTGGTCGAACACGGTGAAGAGGTCGTCGGCGCCCAGCGAGAACCGGGAGAGCAGGTCGAGGGTGTATTGCGGACCCAGATCCTCGCCGTGCCCGAGCTTCGAGGAGTCGTTGCGGTAGAGGGCGTCCATGTCGCGCAGCTGGAACTTCACCAGGTCGGCTCCGGCCTCGGCGGCCAGGTCGACCAGGCGGCGGGCCAGGTCGACCTGGCCGTTGTGGTTGATGCCGATCTCGGCGATCATCAGCGCCGGATGTCCGGCGCCCACCGTGTGCCGGCCGATTCGCAGCTCCGTGGAGGCCTGCCGGGCGACCGCGGCGACGTGGCCCCGCTCGTCCACCAGCGGCACGATCTCGACCCCGGGACGGAACAGCCCGGCCAGCTCGGCGGGGGTGGCCGCCAGCGAGCCGGTGGTCGGCTGCCGGAACGCGATCTCCAGGCACGGTCGGGTCACATCGACGCTGCCGGTTGAGCTCACCCAGCGCCGGAAGTCGCCGTCGGAGATGGAGCCCTGCAGCACGCCTCGTTCGTCCACGCAGAAGACGATTCCCTGCCGGTTCGCCGTGATCTTCGCGAGCGCGGTCAGGACCGGCTCCTCAGCGAAGACCACAAACGGGGTGACATTGCGTTCGACTATCAAGACCGTCCCTCCCTATGCGGTCGATACCTCACTCACGATTGTCTCACGCGTCCGACGAGGGTCGTCAGCGGCCACATCTCAGCCATGCCCGCCTATGCGGGCACTCTGGGGGGCAAGCCGCGCCGGTTCCTAGAGCTGGTGTCTCAGAGCGTCGGCCACCAAGCGCGCCGGGGCACGGGCCGCGGGCGGCGGGGGCGGCGTGGGTGTTGTCCCCCATTGGTGCATGCCGTACCGGTCCCAGAACTCCGTCAGCCAGGAAGGCGGGTTCGGGTGGTACACCCACGAGGGGAGTCCCGTGGCCGCCGCCTCGAGGACGCCAGTGGAGAACACACTGACGATCGGCCGCCCCGCCTGCGCCAGCGGGGAGTCGGTGCGGATGACCTCGATGCCGATCCGTTCCCACAGCCGATGCTGCATCCGGGACAGTCGGTCCCGCTCGGACGGGTGGGGGCGGTAGGCCGCGTCGTGCTGGCGGCAGAAGCGGGTCGTCGCCAGCACCAGCTCGCTGCGGGACAGCTCGGCGGCGTGAAGCTGGCCCAGGAACAGCGGTGGGAGGAAGCGCGAGACGTGGGTGGCCGTGCCGGCCGCGGCCGCGTTGTGCAGCAGCTGCGACCCGACGACGTGGGCCGTCACGTCCGCCCTCCCCGAGCGCCAGAAGGCCCCATCGGCTTGGGACCACGCCAGGAGAAGGGACCCCCGCGGCAGCGGGGGCGTGGCCGGCGTGAGGAGGCCGTGCTGCACCACGGTGAGTGGTCGTTCGGGCCCCCGGGTATCGAAAACGATCCGGCTGAGCGGCAGGAAATGACCGAGGCTCATCACCACGGGCGTGTGCGCGGCAAGCGCCCGCAAGTCGCCCTCGCGAGAGGGGCTCCAGGGGCCGGACGCGGCCTCCACAGCCTCGGGGAGCGCGAGCGGCCCGGGTGCCGCCAGCGCGAAGGGCACCTCGCCGACCAGCAGCGCGAGGGGCTCCAGGAGCGCCGCGCGCTCGGTCGGTGATCCGCTCTCGAGCACGACCAGGACGGACGGCGGTCCCCCCGTCGAACGGCGAAGGTGGATCGGCGGCTCCGCGGGGCGTCCGGGACGCAGTCGAGACTTGAGCAGGCGCAGCGTGTGGCGGCGTTCCTGCCAGGCCGACCACCGGGCCAGGTCCTCGGGATACCTCAGGCCCATAGAGTCTCCAAGTGTCGGGCGCGGTGCAGGAAAGTGTGCTCCGCGAGCGTGCGGGCCCGGGCCGCCTCCCGGATTCGGTCACCCCAGCGATCGTCCCGGATCGCCCGGCGGCTGAGCTCGATCAGCTCTGCGTGCGACCCGAAGGGAAGGATTTCGACGCCAGGCTCGTACAACTCGTCCACGTCCGAGCGGTCGATGAGCTGCACCGCACCAGCCCCCGCGGCCTCGAAGGTGCGCATGTTGAAGCCATCGTGGCTGCCGTGGATGTTTACGGTGGCGGGTGCGCCCGCCATCAGCCCCTGGGCCTCGGAGCGCGGCACCTCCCGGCCCCCGGGGACCGTCGGCCTGCTCGCCCCCCAGGTTCGAATCAAGTCGTAGGGGTGGCGAGACCATTCCCGGCCGTAGGAACGAACCGGTACCCCGGCCTCGTGAAGGGCCTCCAGCGCGTCCACGCGGGCGGGGTAGCGGGCACCGACGTGCACGATGTCGTTGCTGGGGCGGACGACAAAGTCGAGATTTGGATCGAAGGCGTCAGGGGTGTGGAGGCAGTCGATGCCGCTCGCCCGCAAGGACTCCGTGTCCCGTCGAGAGTAGCTGGCCACGCCGTGAAACCGGGCGATGTCGTCTGTGGTGAACCGGGTGTTGGCGAGCTCGTCGTAGATCCAGACCGCGCTCCGTGCCGATGCGTTCGCGATCTCCTCGTGGAAGTCGTCCCCGAGCAGGTCTCCCTTGACGACCAGCACCACGTCAGGGCGATCGGCGCGAAGGGCGCCGATCGCCGCACGGGTGGCACCTCCTCGAATGGCTGACTCCCGATCAAGGCCCAGCCGCTGCGGCAGTTCAACGGTCAGCTTGTGCGCCACCTTGTCCAGGGTGCTGCGATCGTCATAGCGGCACGCAGCCACGTCATAGCCGAGTTGGGAGAACGCCGCGGTGATCGACTCCCAGTACCCGTGGAAGCGGGGGCTCACGATCAGGATTCGGCCCGGTGACTTCATAAGGCGAACTCCGGTCGGGGTCGGCGATGGGCGGGACGGCGGGGTGGCGGCGGGAGCATGGGGTTCTACCCGTTGGGGTGGGTCATGGTCGCTTGGCCCAGATCAATGACCACTCATCGCGTGCCGTGGCGATCGGATCGACGTCGGTGCCGCGAATTCGCCGGGCGGTGTTGACCACCGCATTGGCGGCAGACGCGGCACTCAGCCCCAGCCTCAGGGGCATCAAGCCGCCCCACTTCTCGGCGTAGCGCAGCCGGGACGTGACCACCCACTGCCGGCGCAGCGCGGGGTCGGACGAGCCGCCGCCCGCGTGAATTGCCACAACCGATGGGAGGTAGACCGACGGGATCCCGCGCGCCCGGAAACGCCGCTGCAGATCCACCTCCTCGGAGTTCATGTGGAAGCGCTCGTCGAATCCACCCGCGTCGCGGAAGGCGGCCAGCGGCAGGAGCAGCACGGCTCCCACGAGCCAATCGGTGACGGCCGGCGCCGCGGGCTCGGGGGGGACGTCGTGACCAACCGCTCGATGCCACCAGCCGGTATGGCGCGCCCGTGCCAAGGGGGTCAACCATTCGGTGACGTGATGTCCGACGGCGGGGAATCGCCTAGCCGTCCAGGCGGGCACACCATCGTGGTCCATAATGAGGGGTCCGGCCACCGCGGGCTGCCACGGGCCCGCGGCAGCCACCAGGTCGGCGACAAACCCCTCGTGGATCTCCAGGTCGCTGTTCAGGATCAGGAGCAGTTCACCGGTGGCCGCCGCGGCGCCGGTGTTCACCGCCGAACCGAACCCTCCGTTGCGCTCGCGTCGAACCACGGTCACGCCGGGGGTCTGCGGAAACGGGATGGGCGACTCGTCGTCGGCCACGATCAGCTCCAGCTTGCAGTCCCGCTGTGCCTTGAGCTGCTCCAACAAGGCGAGGGTCGGTGCCGGATCCCCGTAATGGGGAATGACCACGCTGACCCGACCCCGGCCACCCGGTTCGCTCATTCGTCCCACCCGCCGTCGATCGATTCCACCACGCTCCAGCGCGGATCCAGCTGGTACGCGGCGCCGCCGTTGACCTTGCGGTCGTGGAACCACGGGACGAGCACGTCGCGATGGTTGTCGCCGTGCACCACGCCCCCGATGTAGCCGGCCCAGTAGGAGAAGGTCGAATTGGTGAGGACCACCCGCCGCGACGAGGCCACCTCGCGCAGGTTGGCCATGGGTCCCTCGCCCTCGGCGGCGAACGTGAGGGGAGCGATGTCGCGGAGCCACCCGAGGTTGTCCCGGCACCAGTCGAGCCCGTCCGAGACCACGTGGATGCCGCTGATGTCGCCCCACTCGGCCTGCTCGAACGCGGCGCGGAGGTAGCTGGTGATGTTGAAGCCGAACCGGGCACGGAAGGTGGGGTTGGAGTAGTAGTCACCCCGCCGGACGTTCACCACCACGCGGCGCGGGTCGACCGCCTTCGGCGTGATGCCCGCCAGCCCGGGAACCGGCAGGACGCGCCGCCGGATGAAGGCCGCCAGTTCGTCGGCGGAGTAGGCCTCGCCGAACCGCTGGAAGTAGCCGAGCGCTCGAAGGTCGCGGAAGCGCACCGCGTCCCGGCTGACGACGAGCGACTGCATCGTCGGAAAGTCGCGGAGCCACGTGTCCATCGTCGGGTTGCGCAGCACCAGGTCGGGCAGGCCGCGGGCCTGCCGCGCGTCTGCCCACAGCCACAGGTACAGGAAGTTGCCGACCCCCATGTGGATCTGCGGGGTGAACAGGATGGTCCGGGGGCCGCGCCGCACGATGGACACCGCGCCGGCAAAGACCTCCCGCGCGCGCGCCTCCAAAGCACCCGTCATCTGCCCCTCCACCGCACTGGCGCCCCTCGCCACCCCCCTATCATGGCAGGGTCCTGCGGTGGGTTCGGGAGGTGCCATGGTGTGGGGTCCGGCAAGGCGGGCGGTGAGCCTCCTGCGCGAGCGGCGAGCCGGACGCCGCGCGGAGCGGGCGTTTCTCAGGCGTCCGGAGTGCCGGGACTGGGAGGGCCACGCGAGGGACGTGGCCGCGAAGCTCTTCCTCCCGCAGCCGGCAGCGAACGTCCGTCCGGGCGCGCTGTGGGCGGTGACGATGGTGCGCAACGAGGCCGACATCATCGAGCGGACCATCCGGCACTTCGTCGCCCAGGGGGTGGAGGCGATCCTGGTGTCGGACAACGGCTCGACCGACGAGACCCCCGAGATCCTCGAGCGGCTCGCCCGGGAGTTCCCGGTGTTTGTCGCGCGGGACGAGGAGCCCGCCTACTACCAGGCCGTCAAGATGACGCTCCTCGCCGACTGGGCGCGGCAGCAGGGTGCCGGCTGGATCATCCCGTTCGACGCCGACGAGCTCTGGTTCGCCCCCGACGGCACGCTCGCCGAGTGGCTGGCGGCGCAGCCGCATGACGTGGTCGTGGCCCGAATCCACAACCTCTTCCCGGGTCGCCGCCCCGGGGAGTGGGCGCTGGACGTCACGCCCCACCTGTACCCCAAGGTCGCGTTCCGGGCGCTGGAGGGCGCCAGGCTGAGCACGGGCAACCACGAGGTGCTGCGCCGGGGGAGCCGGGGGTCGGGGCTCCGGATCGCCCACATTCCGTGGCGGTCGTATCCGCAGTTCGCGGGGAAGCTTCGGCACGGGGCGCTCGCGCTGGCCCTGACCGACCTCGGGCAGGAGATCGGGGAGCACTGGCGGGCCGCCGGCACTCTGGCCGAGGAGCGGTTGCAGGAGCTGTGGGACGACATTCGCCACGGCCAACCGGCCCCGTCGCTCGGGTGGAGCCCGGCCGGCCGGACGGTCGCCGTGGACGTCGCCCAGTGGCGCACCTGGGATCCCGACGAGGTGTTGGCGGCGCGCGAAGCCGGAGCGAATCCGGCGCTGACGGTGCTCTACGCCCGCCCCCCGGGCCCAGGGTGGGACGCGATCACGCTGCTGGCCCGCAGGTGCTCGGCCCTGCTGGGCGCGCGCCACCTGGAGCTGAACGCCGGCCGGGCGCCCGGCCGGCTGGGCGCGCTCCGAGCGCGGCTGGGCGGCGGGCGCGGGGCCGGGCCGTTGCTCGTCATCGCCGCGTCCCCGGACGACCTGGTGGCCATGTCCCGCCGCCTGGGCACACGTCGCGGCGGCAGGTTGGTGGGCTGGCTGATTGCCCCCGGGGCAGGGTTGCCGGGGCTTGTTCCCACGAGGGGGCGGGCGCGGTTCGATGCTGTGTTCGTGAGCGATCCCTCCCTGGTCGACGCCGTCGGGGACCGGCTGGGCGCGCCGGCGCAGTGGTTGCCCTGGGGGGTCGAGGTGCTCAATCTTCCTGCGCTGCGCGACCGGCGACCGGTCGATCTGTTGCGGCTCGGCTGGGCGCCGGACGCCTGGAACGACGACGTCCGGACCCGCGAGGAGGCGGCCCGTCGCGGCCTGACCTTCGCCCCCGCGCCGGCGACCGGAACGAACCTGTTCGATACGCAGCAGCGGCTCATCGACGCGCTCGGGCGGGCCAAGTTCGTCCTTGTGGGCGGCGGTGACGCGGCGCGAAGCGGGACCGAGGCCCACCCGGGCGGCCCCGACGTCCGCTGGGCGCAGGCGTTGGCCGCTGGGGCGTCGCCGGTTGGGAAACCCCCTGCGGACGCCTCGGTGGTCGCCCCTGCGTGTGAGGGCGCCTTCCTCGAGCCGTGGGTGGATGACCTCGCCGTCGGGCTGGACGGAGTCACCGACGCGGCCCGGCTGTGGTCGGGCGGTCGCGCCCGTCGCAACCGCCTGCACTCGCTGCAGCGGCTCGACTGGCGCCATCGGTTCGCGGTGCTGGCCCAGGCCCTGGGCGTCCCCGCGCCGCTACTCGCCTGGGAACTGGACGCGCTCGCGCGGGCGGAGGCGGCCCTCGGCGCCGTAACGGACGGGGCGGCTGGCTAGCCCTCCAGGGCCGACTCCTGGTCGGGGGCGGTCTCCAGCGAGCCGAGGGCGACGAGGGAGGCGAACTCGCCGTTGGAGGCGGCCAGCTCGGCGAACGTGCCCTGCCCGGTAACCGAGCCCGCATTGAGCAGGATGATGGTGTCGGCGTCCCGGACGGTGGAGAGCCGGTGGGCGATCACCACGATGGTGATGGACCCGTGCAGCGAGGTGATGGTCTCGGTGACCCGGCGCTCGGTCTCGTTGTCCAGTGCCGAGGTGGCCTCGTCCAGGACCAGCAGCTGGGGATCCCGGTAGAGCGCTCGGGCGATGCCGATCCGCTGCCGTTGGCCGCCCGAGAGCCGAACCCCGTGGTCGCCGATGGTCGTGTCGAGCCCGTGGGGCAACTCGGCGATCAGGTCCCGCAGCTGCGCCTGGTCGATGGCATGCCACAACCTGTCCATGTCGATCTCGTGGACGAACTGGTCGAAGGCGATGTTCTGGCTGAACGGCAGGTCCATGTGGAAGACGTCCTGCGGTACGAACGCGATGTTGTTCTGCCACTCGGCCATCCTGGTCGTGATGTCGACCCCGTCCACCAGGATTCGTCCCTTGGTCGGCCGGTGGAGGCCGAGGAGAAGGTTGGCCACCGTCGTCTTGCCCGCCCCGCTGCCCCCGACGAGGGCAACCGACGACCCCGCCTGGATGGTGAAGCTCACGCCGCTGAGGACGGGGTCGGTGCTGTCCTCGTAGCTGAACCAGACGTCCTCGAACCGGATCTCCCGCTGCAGGGGAAGCTCCGTGGTGGCGGTCTCGCGCTCCTCCTGGGGCGCGTGCTCCGCCTCGTACGCCAGTTCGGCGAGCAACAGCTTCCTGGCCGGTTCCCCGCTCCGGAACGAGGTCAACGAGGCCAGCATTCGGGTCATTGAGGGCAACAACCTGAAGGCCGCCGCGGCCAGCAAGGCGAGGGTGGCGAACAATCCGGTCGACGATCCGGAGGCCTGGACCAAACCGATCAGGATCCCCAGGCCGATGATGAAGAGCACCTCGAGGAGGTACTTCGGAAGTTCGGTGACGAAGGCGCTGACCCGGTTCGCCAGGGCGCCCTTCAGCGCCGCGTCGTGGTATCGGGTCGTGAAGTGCGGCTGGGAGTGGCGGATCTTGATCTCCTTGATGCCGCCGAAGCTGTGGATGCTCGCCTCGAACGCTTCCTTGTTCGCGGCGAGGCTTCTCCTGGTCGCGTCCTCGGCCGTGGGCTTCACCCACCGCGTGAACAGCAGGGAGGCGACGCCGAAGTACGCCGCGACCGCGAGCGTCTCCAGGGGCATGACGACGACCATCGCGCCCAGGATGGTGACGATGGTCAGCGACTCTGTCACGACCCCCAGCAGCCCGCTGATGGTCCGCCCGAAGAACTGGGCAACGTAGTCAGTCATGGCGCGGATCATGTCCGGCATGCCGCGACGAAGGTGCACCGAGTACGGGGCGTGCAGGAAGTACTGCAACATGTGCGTCGACGTGGCGACCTGCTGCCGGCTGAGGAAGCCGAGGGCCCACCACCGGAACGCGATCGTGAACACGTCCTTCAGGATGAAGCCGCCCAGGACGATGCCCATCAGGTACAGGATCAGCCGCTGCGGCTCCGGGGAGCCAAGCACCTGGCTGATCGTGGCCAGGGCACCCTCCGTCGGCGAGGCCCCGGCCAGCAACTGCATCAGCGGCAGCAGCAGCAGGATGGAGCCAGTCTCGATGAAGGAGACGACCGTGCTGCCGACGAGGACGAACGCGAGCTTCCAGCGCACCGCCGGGGGGAACAGCACCCCGTAGAAACGACGATTGCTGCTGTCGACAGCCAAGAGAACCCCCATGAGTCACAGAGAGCTTCCCGGACGCGGGACTCCCAGAACAACCGGTCCGAATCTACCATCGGGGCTCCCCCCGCCGGGACTCGCCCCCGGGCCGGTCAGGCGGCGGTGGGGCCGTCGTGCCCCCGGAAGGGATCCCCGACCTGGCCGTCCGGGTCCCACGTGGACCAGCTCAGCGGGCGCAGCCGAAGCATGGGCCCGACGGCGCGGTAGTCGATGCGGGGGTCGGGTCGGCCGTGCGAGATGTTGTCCCAGACCTCCAGGATCTCGGGGTCGCTCAGAGCCGCCCCGCTGGCCCAGTGGGGGGAGAACCAGGACAGGTCCTCCCCGGTGAGCTGGGCGGCCGCATGGCCCTGCCGCATCTTCCGCGCCACCTGGGTGGGGCTCCGGTACTGGGCGTGGGCGATCGCCAAACCCACCGCCTCGCCGCCCACCCGTGAGGCCGTGTGGTTCCCGGGACCGATCTCGGCCAGTGGGTGCGCCCGCAGCGCCACCTTCCCGGGACGCGAGCCCGTCGCGTCCAGGATGAACTCGGCGGACACGAGGTCGGACGGCCCGGGCTCCACCGGCACCATGTGGTGGAAGTGGGCGTGGACGATGCCGGCCGAGGAGGCGCCCAGTGCCTCGGCGAGGCGCCTCCCGGGCGCGAACCAGAACTCGTCGGCGTCGAAGGGGACGATCCAGTCCGCCCCCGCGCGCCAGGCGTGGTGGGCCAGCCAGGTCATCTTCTCCGACTGGTGATGGGCGGGCTCCTCGTCAAGAGCCACGTGGACGCGGGCGTCCCGGGCCGCCAGCTCCGTCAGGAACTCGCGGGTGCCGTCCTTGGAGCGGTTGTCGGCGATGAGCACGTGGGCGACGCCCTGCGCGAACAGGTGATCGATGACGAGCGGCAGCACGTCCAGCTCGTCCCGGACGACCGAGACCCCCCAGATCTCGCCGGGTCGGCGCCGCGCCCGGGGCAGCGTGGGCAGGGTCATCCGTCGGATGACCCCGACCTGCGTGGCCCACCGGCGGGGCGACCGGTATTTTCGCAGGAACCAGCTGACCTGCCCCAACTCCTCGCGCGCCGTCACGTCGTGGCCCCCGTCCGTCGCCTTGCCTGCCACCGACCCCGGATCCAGCGCTGGGCGGGCCGCTCAACCCCCTCGTGAAGCAGCGTGGCCAGGGCGAACGCGATGGCGAAGACGCCCACGAGAAGCGCCGTTGCCACCGGCTTGCTGGCGACCCAGCCGCCCCACAGCGGCTCGCCGTTGATGATCACGAGTTCGTGCACCAGGTAGAAGCCGAACGACACCTGGCCCGCGTACACCAGGGGTTTGCTCTGCAGGATCCCGCCGCGGCCGGCGAGGTCGTTGGTGGCGCCGGCGATGACCAGCAGCAGGAACGGGAGGGCGAAGGCCGAACCCGTGAGGGACTGGGGTAGGTGTCGGGCCAGGGTGAGGTACCAGACGGCGCCCACGGCGAGCAGCGCCACCCACATCGGGACGCGACGGAGCTTGCCGCGCAGCGCCAGCAACCCCGCCATGCAACCCAGCCCGAACTCCCCGGAGCGGATCAGCGGGTTGGTGAAGGCGTAGATGTCCAGCCCGTTCGCCACCATCACGGCCGCCGCGCCGACGGTTACGGCGAACCAGGCCAGGATTGCCACCATGACCGTGCGATCGGAGCGCCGGTGCGCCCACCGCAACACGAAGGGGGTGCAGGCGTAGAAGAAGAACTCACACGACAGCGACCAGCTGACGGCGTTCATCCCGAAGGCGATGGGCCACTGCGGGAACCAGGCCTGCACGAGGAACACGTTGGCGATCGCCGCCGGCCACGTGACGGGGAAGGCCAGGAACGGCACCACCAGCGCAACAAGGAACATGACGAAGTGGCTCGGATAGACCCGGGCGAACCGCCGCACATAGAACGTCCCGGTGGAGGTGTCGGGCGTGGTGGACCACGTGAGGACGAAGCCGGAGAGGACGTAGAAGAAGGCCACCCCGACGTAGCCGTGCATGAAGGTGACGCCGCCCGGTCCCCACGAGGTGTTCCGGCCTATGTGGAACAGGTACACGGCAAGGGCCGCGAAGATGCGAAGACTTGTCAGCCTCGGCAGGTCCTGGCCGAGTAGGCGCGTCGCTGACCCAGTCACGCGAGGACTATATCGTGGGCCGCCCGGGGCGGATTTCCGAGGCGAGCGCGCCGACCGCGGGAGGGCACCTCACAGGCGCAAAGCCGTCAGGCGCTGCTCGGGCCGACGGCCGGCCAGGCTCGACGCCTCCACCACGGCTGCCTCGACCTTGGTCGCGAGATAGCGGGGCAGGACGGGGAGCAGCCGGTCGGCAGTGGCGCAGATCCCCGGCAGGGTCCGTAGGGTGATGAGCCGGGCCAGCGCCGCCACCAGCGTGTTCCACGCCCGCGCGCGCGCCCCCCCCTTCGCCGTGGGGTAGACATTCCCATGCTTGGCCTCGAAGCGGGTGCGGGCACGCCCTGAATAGAACGCGCGTGAGGCCCGCATCCACGTGTTGACGGCCGCGGAATGGTGCAGGGCGTCGACGTCGGTGGCGACCACGATCGGGACGCCCAACAGGTGCAGCCGGTAGCCCCACTCGACGTCCTCCCAGCCGTACTGGCGGAAAGAGTCGTCGTAGGGGCCGACGCGGTCATACGTCTCACGGGTCACCGACACGTTGGCCGACCACTGCCGCCACGTCTCGTCGGGTGGCAGCGCGCGGGCGTGCGCGTAGGTGTTCTCGTTGGCGGCCCGCCCATATACGGACGCGTAGATGTTGCCCGGGGGAAACACGTCGATGCACAGGCCGACGACACCGACCGGGTCGCCGGCATGATGGGCGACGTGGCGGGCGACGTGCTCGGGCGCGAGTTCCAGGTCGTCGTCGCAGCGGATCAGGACGCGTCCGGTGGCCTCGCCGAAGCCGGCCGAGAGGGCGGCCGCGCGTCCCCGGTTCTCCGGGAAAGTGATGTGACGCACCGGCAACCGCGCGGCCCAGTCCTCGACGACAGCGGCCGAGTTGTCGATGTCGCCGTCCAGGACCACGATCACGTCCCAGTCGGAGATGGTCTGCCGCGTCAGCGACTCGAAGAGCACCGGCAGCTTGGCCGCGCCCCCCCGGGACGGAATCACGATGCTGGCCGACGTCATGAGCAATCGCCCTCGATCGAGGCCCCGGATGCCTGGTCGAACAACGGCGCCAGGGCCCGGGCGCGCTCCAGGTCGAACGGCTCGTCGATGTCGATGACCCGGGCCGGGTCCGTCGCGACGATCTCGGTGCGTCCGAAGAATCGGTGCCGGTGGGTGCGGAAGCCCGCGGCTCGCATCGCGTAAGCGGCACCGGTCTCGACGAACTCGGCCTCGCGATCCTGGCGGCGAGGGCGTCCGGCCTTGTCGTGGTTGACCCCGACGGCGTTGCCCTCGGCGTCCCGGCGCCACAGGAACGCGTGGCTGGGGGCCGCGGTGAACGCGGTGTCGGCACCGTCGCGAACCGCCCGCGTCACGGCCGCGACCTCGGCGGGGGTGATGAACGGGCTGGTCGCCTGGACGAACACCAGGATGTCGACCGCGCCGTGCGCCGACTCGTACTCGTCCAGCGCGTGCAGCAGCGCGGACTCGGAGCTGGCCGTGTCCCCGGAGAGTTCGGGCGGGCGCGGCACCACGAGGGCGCCCGCCGCGCGGCTGGTCTCGGCGATCGCCGGGTCGTCGGTGGAGACAAGGACGGTGGTGACCGTGCCGGCGTCGCGGCACGCGTCGATGGCGCGCACGACAAGCGGGACGCCACCCACCAAGGTCAGGTTCTTGCCGGGAACTCCCTTGGAGCCACCCCGGGCGGGAATGATCGCGAGCACGTTGGTCATGGCCCGCCCATTCTCGCAGATTGCCGCCGCGCCAACGAAGGGCCCCGGGTGGCCGGTGGGTCCCCTCGTGCTAGCCCACGACCTGCCCGCGCCCCTTGAGTTCGGCCACGATGCGTTCGTAGAAGGCCACGTCAATCTTGTACTTCGCGCGGTAGACGAGGTAGCCGGCGACGATCAGCACGAGCGGCAGCACCAGCATCGCCAGCTTCATCGTCAGCAGGCCCCCGGCGGTCACGTCGTCGGGGGTCCGGGCGGCGTTGATGCCCGAGACGATCACCGTGATCCCGACGATCTGGGTGCCCAAGGCCGCCCCCACCTTGTTGATGAACGGCTGCAGCGCGAACGTGACGGCGCCGTTGCGGCGGCCGAGCTTCCACTGGCCGTACTCGATGGTGTCGGTGATGAACACGAGCATCAGCAGCGTGACGAACGACTGGCCCATGAACAGCAGCAGGCCCGCCAGCCCGATCCAGATCATGTTCATCGGGGCGAAGAAGAAGATGACGTAGCCGAGGACGATCACGACCGTCGCGCCGGTGTACAGGACCCGCCGGGTGAAGCGCTTGCTGAACACCGGGAACAGGGCATACCCCAACAGCTGGGCGACCCCGAGGATCGCCGCGAACGGGGCGTACATGTTCTCGTCCCGGTAGGCGTACTTGAAGAAGTAGACGCCGAACGACGTGGTGGTGACGTAGCCGGTCATGAACAGCACCATCGAGATGGCGGTCCACAGCAGCTGGTCGTTCTTGAACACCACGGACGCCAGCTCGCGCAGGTTCGTCCGCTCCTGCTCCACGACGATGTCGGGCTCCTTGACGCCGACGAGCGTCACCGCCTGCCCGGCCAGCATGATCAGGCACAGCGCCCCCGCGAACAGGAACCACGCGTGCTGGTCGCCCCCCAGGGCGTTGGTGACCGGGATGATGGCGACCACCACGGTGAACAGCCCGACGGTGGCGAAGATCTTGGCCAGCGCCCCGATCCGCTCGCGCTGCTTCTGATCGAGCGTCAGGGCCGGCAGCATCGACCAGTAGGGGATGTCGTTGGCCGTCCACGCCAACCCCCAGCCGAGATAGATGGCGGCGAAGGCCGCCACGAAGCCGGCGCCCCTGAGGCCGAGGTCGGTGAACATCAGCACCGTGAAGATCGCCGAGGCGACCGACCCGATGAGGATCCACGGCTTGTAATGCCCCCAGCGCGTGCGGGTGTTGTCGACGACGGCGCCCATGACGATGTCCATCACGGCGTCGAACAGCCGGGCCCCCAGGATGAGGGTGGTCACCCACCACAGCGTGTCGTCGGCGAGGTTGAGCACCTCGGTCAGGTAGACGATGAAGTACAGGCTGACCAGCGTGTACACCATGTCCCGTCCGACGGTGCCGACGGCGAACGTCCAGCGGTTGCGGCGCTCAGTCGCGTTCATGCTCGTCCCCTCGTCGTGGGCCACCCGGTCCGTGCTCATCCCCATAACCCCTCGCCCGGGGCCGTCGGGAAGATGGTCCGCTCGCGGGCGTAGACCTGCCCGCGCACGTAGCGCTCGTAGGCCTCCTCGGTGACGCCGCCGTCGGCGGCGATGCCGGCGAAGAAGCGCCCGGAGTCCTTCATCGTGCGCTCCTGGGTCTCGAAGTCGCAGTGGACGAGCCCGAAGCGGGCCGCCTCGCCCACGGCCCACTCCCAGTTGTCGATGAACGTCCAGTGGTAGTAGCGCTGGATCGGCAGCCCGGACTCGCCGATGAGCTTCAGCTGGTCGTAGATGAAGCGGCTGCGAAAGGCGTCCGTAGCGTCCGCGGTCCCGTTCTCGGTGACGTAGATCGGCACGTCGGGGTGGCGGTCGTGGAGCTCGCGGGCGATCCGGATCAGGCCCTCGGGGTAGATCTCCCAGCCGAGGTCGTTGACCTCGACGTGCCCGGCCACCGCGTCCTGCAGGCTGGTCACGGTGCTGCGCGAGTAGTAGTTGATGCCGAGGAAGTCGTAGTAGCGGCCGGGACGGATGCCGCGCGGCTGCACCAGCGGGTAGCGGAACCGGCCACTGTTCATGGCCAACTGGATGCAGGTCTGGAAGAGCCAGGTGAGCAGCTTCGCCGAGAAGACGTGTCGGGGGTGGAAGCGGAGCTTGGGGGCGAAGATGCGCAGGTGCTGCGCCACGCCCACCCGGGAACCCGGCCGGAGCCGATGGATCAACTCGTAGGCCCGGATGTGCACCTCGGCCATCACCTGGAAGACCCGGATCGTGGTCTTGAGGTCCTTGATGCCCGGCGGCCACTCGCCGAAGAGATAGCCGTGCGTCCCGTAGATGTTGGGCTCGTTGATCGTGATCCACTCCTCGACCAGATCGCCCAGCTCGTTCACGACGCGCTCGGTGTAGCGCAGGAACGTGTCGATGGCGCTCGCCGACAGGAAGCCGCCGTCGTCCTCGAACCACAGCGGGTTGTTGAAGTGGTGCAGGGTGACCAGCGGGGTGATCCCGGCCGCCCGGAGCTGCTCGAGCTCGTCGCGGTAGTGCTGGATCGCGGCGGCGTCGAACACGCCCGGCTCCGGTTCGATCCGGGCCCACTCCAGCCCCATCCGGTAGTGCCGCACCCCCAGCTCGCCCAGGAGTTCGATGTCCTGGCCGACGCGATTCCAATGGTCGGTGGCGCGGACGGGGGAGCTGCCGTCGTCGATGTGGCCCTGTTCGGCCCACCGGTGCCAGTTCGTGCGAGCGCGCCCACCCTCGATCTGGGTCGCGGCGGTGGCCACGCCCAGCTCGCAGTCCTTGAGGTGGAATCCGCCCACGTCCCCGCCTTCCGCGCGTTTCGCCCATGCTCACCGGCCCGGGGGGTGGTGTCAACGCGCCGCTCGGTGCCGCGGGCGACGCGCTACGGGGTCGCGACGAGCGCGAGCAGCCCGACGCTCATCGCCACTTCGACAAGGCCGACCTGCCGGGGCGTCACCGGCCGTCGCCGGGCGATCCAGGGAACGAGGCCGCTGCGCAGCGCCGCGAGGGCGAAGAAGGCGTCGAAGCCGGGGGCCGACGCACCCCAGGCAGCCACCGCGACGAGGAGGCAGCCGACGTGCCAGCCGACGGAGGCGGCGAGCCAGCCCGGCCGACCCCGCTCCCGGATCATGGTCTTGACGTACAGCACGGTCCCGAAGAAGTAGCCGAACAGGACGAGGGCGACCCCGACCGCGCCGGCGACCGCGGGCGTTCCCCAGCCGGTGACCACGTCCGCGGCGACCGGGAACCGGCACACCAGCGTCATGAGGCAGGCGGCGGCGACGGTCAGCGCGCCGCCGAGGACGGCCCGCTCGTTGCGCCGGCCCGCCAGGACGAGCGCCCCGGCCAGCAGGGGCGCGTAGGGGATGACCCAGCCCAGTAGCCCCCAGCCGGCGAGCGCCAGCGACACCAGGCCGAACGCGGCGGACGCGGCGGCATAGCTGATCAGGGGGGCACGCAGTCGGCCGCGCCGAGCCGGGGCAGCCTTCAGCCACAGCGAGACGGCGTTGAACGCGAAATACCCGACCAGCCAGGTGGCCAGCAGCGGCAGCACCACCGGGTCCCACGCGCCGGCCCGGACGCTCAGCGCCACGCCGGCCAGGTAGGGGACGAGGAGCATCGCCCAGGCCCCGTGCTGCTGCGGCACCCAACCGGGGGAGGGGCGCCTGGACACCCCATCACCCTAACCCGGCGGCCGCCGCGTCAGCGGTTGCGCTTGCGGGCGCGGGCCTGCGCCGTCCGTGAGCTGTTGACCGTCCGGCCCCGCACGACGCCGATGAACTCCTCGATCAGCGGGTGCGGGTTGTCCCGCAGCCACGCCAGGGCCACGGTCGTCTCGGGCGCGTCCACGATCGGCCGGTAGACGAAGTCGCGGCGGCTCTGCGAGCGGGCGATCGACTGCGGCACGTGCAGCACCCCCTCGCCGACCGCCACCAGGTCGACATGGAACGGCGTCACCTCGGTGAGGACCGTCTCGTCGGCGAGGTCGGCCAGGCTCACCTCCTCGACGGCGGCCACGGCGTGGTCCTTGGACACCCAGGCGACGGGAACCTCGTCGTACAGCCGGATGACGTGAAGGCCGTCGTCGTCGATCGGCAGCCGGATGAAGCACATGTCGACCTGGCCGCCGATCAGGGCGAGCCGCTGGTCGGGCTGCTCCACCTCGACGATCTCCAGCGGGGCCCGGGGGAAGCGTTCGCCCCAGATCGTGCGCCACTTGGTCAGCGTCACGCCGGGCACATGGCCCACGCGCAGCCGGGGCCGCGGTACCGGCGGGGTCGCGTTCATTGGTGCAGGGTACCGGCTGGCCCCGGGCTAGGCTCTGGGGCGTGAGTCAACTGATGAAGCCGTCCACCGCCGCCGCCAAGCTGGGCATCTACCTGCCCGCGGCCCCCGAGGCGTTCCAGGGTTCCTCGCTCAGCCGCGACGAGCTGGACGCGCTGCGGGCCGACCCGCCGGCGTGGCTGGTGGAGCTGCGGCGCAACGGGCCCTTCCCCAAGGACGTCACCGCCCAAAAGCTCGGGGTGTCCCGCTCGGGGCTGGTCCGGGGCGGCGTCACCGAGGCGCTGACCGCGGACGAGGTGGGCGCCCTGATCGCCGACCCGCCCGGCTGGCTCGTCCGGGAGCGGGAGAGCTACCGCGAGGTCGTCGCGGAGAAGGCCCGCCTGCGGGACGAGGCCGAGCAGCGGTAGCCGGCGCCCCCATGCGACTCCTGCCCCCGGTGTGGACGGCCCTGATCGCCGGGGCCCAACGCGGCCTGGCCGCGACCGCCGGAGGGCCCCGCGACTACCCCGGCCGCCGCGAACTCACCGGGGCGCTGACCGTGGGCGCGGGCGCGCTGTACGCGGCCGTGGGCTGGCAGTTCTGGCGGGCGCGCACCACGATCGACCCGCGGGACCCGTCCCGGACGACGTCACTGGTCACCCGGGGCGTCTTCGCCGGGAGCCGCAACCCCATCTATGTCGCGGACGCGCTGCTGCTGGCGGCCCACGCCGCCTGGCTCGGTCGCCCGCTGACCCTGGTCGGCGTGCCCGCCCTCGTCGTGGCGCTCGAGCCCCAGGTGCTCGCCGAGGAGGCTGCTCTCGACGAGCGCTTCGGCGAGGACTACCGGGCGTATCGGGCGCTCGTCCCACGCTGGGTCGGGCCGGCACGCTGAGCCCCGGCGTCCGGATCGCTTCGCGGACGGCGAGGCCCGTGGTCGCTCAGGCCGGTCGGCTGCGGGCCACCGTGTAGTGGCGATCACGCGTCAGGACGTGGGTCGGCCCGACGGCCTCCCGCAGCCAGCCGAGGTAGGGCAGGTGCGAGTTGAACACCGTCCAGAACTCTCCGTCGGTGGCCAGCACCGCGGGCGCGGCGGCGAACATCTCCCGGGTGGGGGTGCTGTCCTTGGCCGCGCCCCGATGGAACGGCGGGTTGCACACGATGAGGTCGACCGGCCCAGCGATCGCGGCCAGCCCCACGCCCTGGACGACGTCGACCACCACGCCGTTGGCCGCGGCCGTGAGCCGCGCCGACTCGACCGCCATCGCCGACACATCGGTGGCCGTGGTCCGCCAGCCGCGCCGCGCCAGCAGCGTCGCCATGATGCCGCTGCCGCAGCCGAGGTCCACCGCCCGGCCCGCGGGCGGCAGCCGATCGAAGCAGCCGATCAGCAGGGCCGTGCCGGCGTCGAGGCGGGTGGTGTTGAACGTGCCGCCCCGGGCGGCGACGCTTAGCGCGAGGGCGGGCAGCGGCCGCGTGCGGGGCCAGGTCGCCGGCGCATCAGGACGGGGGCCCGCGGCCCGCAGCACGCGCGACTTGCGGGCGCCCAGGCTCGCGCTGACGTGGGTGAAGGATCGGTTCAACGCGTCGTTCATGGAGCCGGCAAGGTGCTTCACCCGCGCCCCGGCGAACACCCGGACCTGCGGGGAGGCGAAGCGGGCGACGTGCTCGGCGTAGTCCTGGACGGCGCTGACCGAGGCGGGGAGTCGCCAGAGCACGGTGCGGGCGCCCTGCAGCGACTCGGCGAGAGAGGGCGCGGCGGCCCCGGGGGGCAGCGCCGCGGTGTCGCGGGCGTCGTCGCACCAAGCGCTGACCGTGAGCCCCTGCCCCAGGGCGTGGCGGGTCAGCTCGCCGCCCCGGTCCTCGAGCACGGCCACCGGTTCCAGCAGTGCGCCGGCCTCGGCGACGATGAGCTCGGCCACGGGGTCCATCCCCGCATCCTGCCAGCCGGGCGACGTCGGGGTCGCCTCGGCCGCCGAGGCCGCTCGAGGCGGGGCACAACCGTCCGCGCGTCGAGACGGCCATCCGACTTGTGACCGGTCCGCCCGGATTCTGGCCGGACTGACTACCTTTAGACCAGAACTCAGCCTGCAGCCCGGACCCCGCTCCGTCCGGACGCCGGGTGAGGCGGTGGGGTTGGGCCCGCCGGCCGACTGCAACGGAGCATGCGAAGGAGATCCACCACACGATGACCAAGTACGTCTATGAATTCAGCGAGGGCGACGGGTCGATGCGGAACCTGCTCGGCGGCAAGGGTGCCAACCTCGCCGAGATGACGGGGCTGGGGATGCCCGTGCCGCAGGGTTTCTGCATCACCACCGAGGCCTGCACCCGCTACTACGCCGACGGCGAAGTGATCAGTGACGACATCCGGACCGAGATCGTCGAGTACATCGCCAAGCTGGAGGAGATCCCCGGCAAGAAGTTCGGCGACCCCGAGAACCCGCTGCTGGTGTCGGTGCGCTCCGGCTCCCGCGCGTCCATGCCGGGCATGATGGACACCATCCTCAACCTGGGCATGAACGACGAGGTCGTCGAGGCCTTCGCCCGCAAGACGGGCAACCCGCGCTTCGTGTA
>CAZBMH010000001.1:64159-119805 GCA_964492685.1 uncultured Micropruina sp. | reverse complement strand
AGGTCTGGCAGCTCCCGGAGGCCGGGCGCGACGCCAAGGGCGGCCACGTGGCGGGGCTGCTGTCGTTCCTGCCGGACGAGCGGATCGCCCAGGTGTTGACGCTGCGCGCCTACACCGACGCGCCCTACCTGCTGCTGGCCACGAGACGGGGTCTGGTCAAGAAAACTGTACTCACCGCCTACGATTCGCCGCGGCAGGCCGGCGTCATCGCGGTCTCGTTCCGCGACGACAACGACGAGCTGATCGGCGCCGAGCTCTGCGGCCCGACCGACGACATCCTGCTGATCTCGCGCAAGGGCCAGGCGATCCGCTTCGGCGCGGACGACGAGCAGCTGCGGCCGATGGGCCGGGCGACTTCGGGCGTGACCGGGATGCGCTTCCGCGGCGGCGACGAGCTCCTGAGCATGGCCGTGATCGGCGCGGACATGCCCGAGGACGACCGCTTCGTCTTCACGGTCACCGACGGCGGCTTCGGCAAGCGCACCGCGGTGTCTGAGTACCGCCAGCAGGGCCGCGGCGGCCTGGGCGTGAAGGCCATGAAGCTCAACGACGACCGCGGCTCCCTGGTGGGCGGTTTGGTCGTCGGGGAGCACGACGAGGTGATCGCGATCAAGGTGAGTGGGCAGATCGTCCGCTCGTCCGTGGCGGAGGTCTCGCCCAAGGGACGCGACACGATGGGTGTGAAATTCGTCGGCGTGGCCGAGGATGACGCGGTGTCCGTGATCGCCCTCTACCCGGAGGCGGCCACCGAGGCCGAGGAGCCGGCGGTGCCCGAGGGCGAGGAGTCGACGGCGCCCGAGGGCGATGGCGGCGTGACCGACGGTGATGGTGCACAGTAACGTGGCTATCGTTGGGACCTGGACGCCGGAGAAGACCGGCGCCGCAAGGCATGCAGGAGGCACCCGGTGAACGACCCGATGGGGACGGCGCGTCCGGCCGCCGACGTGTGGGGGCCTGATTCGATGGCCGAGCTGTATCGCTCCGAGGAGCCGAAGGTGGGCCCCCCGGGGCTGCCGCCGGCCCCCGGCCTGTCCGACATCACCCGGCGCCAGCCGGCCGTGATCGTCGACGCGCCGACCGATGCCGATGACCACACCCGCCAGCAGGCCGCCGTCGCGGCCCCGGCGGTCTCCGCCCCTCCCGCCGCCGCGCCGCGCCTCTCACCGCCGGCGGCACCCGAGCTGACCGCGCCCGTGGCGGCCCCCGCCGTCCCGGCAGCTGCCGCCGTGGCGCCGACGGTCGCGGCCGCCGCGTCCCAGGGCGCGGCCGCCCCCGCCGCCAAGGCGGGTGCCCGCCGCACCCGCAAGGCCCGCCTCCGCCTCTCGCGGATCGACCCGTGGTCGGTGATGAAGACCACGTTCCTGTTCTCGGTGGCCTTCGGCATCATGTTCTGGGTGGCCACCTACGTCGTCTGGTCCGTCATCGGCGCCTCCGGGCTGTTCGACGCGGTCAACCAGGTGCTGCAGCAGCTGCTGGAGAACCCGAACGACAAGACCCCGGTGCGCATCGAGAGCTTCGTCAACACCAACAAGGTGCTCGGCGTCGCCGCGTTGATCGCGGTGGTGAATGTGATCCTGATCACCGCCATCGGCACCCTGACGGCGTTCCTCTACAACCTGTCGGCCAACATCCTCGGCGGGCTGGAGGTCACCCTCGCGGAGGACTGACCCCCCAAGTTGAGTCGGTCCCGGGGACTCTGTACAGTTTGACCTCGGTGTTCGCACCAGCGCGGGCCTATAGCTCAGACGGTTAGAGCGCTGCCCTGATAAGGCAGAGGTCACTGGTTCAAGTCCAGTTAGGCCCACCCGATCTCCATGAGATCCACGCACCCACCTGCCTCCTCGGTGGTGGGTCATGTCTTGAGTTGGGCGAGCGACTGGGTCGACGCACGACCACGGTCCCGTACTCGCGTGCCCTTCGGCGGCATAATTCGTCCCATGAAGTTCTCGGATCGAGAGATCGTCGTTGCACTAGTCGCACCCCTGGGCTGCCCTGTTGAGGACACGATTGCCGCGTTCATGGCCGCGTTCGGTCGGCATGGATTCAACTCCCAGCTGTTGCGAATCAGCGACCTCCTGGATCGGGAAGTGGACGACAGCAAGGTTGTCGCGGGTGAGTCCCGCATAGAGCTCCTAATGAACAAGGGAGACTACTTCCGCTTCCTTTACGACAGCGACGGAGCCTGTTCATTCATGGGAGCGCAGGCGATCTCTATTGAGCGACAGCGAGTAACAGGGAATACGGAGAAGCACCGCGAACGCTTCGTGACCATCGTTCGAAGTCTTAAGACTCCGGGTGAGGTGAGCGTCCTCCGGCAGGTCTACGGGTCGCGAGTGATCGTAGTGGGCGTCAACGCATCGCCAGACAGTCGGCAGAGGGAGTTGGTGCGGCAGTTGAGGCCGAGCCTTGGCCGTGCTAGGGCGCTTGCCCAAGCGTCAGCCTTGATGGAACGAGACGAGAAGGACGAGCGCTCCGCGTTCGGCCAGCGGACTCGCGATGCGTTCCAGATGGCCGACGCGCTGATCTCAGTTCGAACGAAGGGCGACCGTGCCCAAGTCGATCGATTCGTTGACCTCCTCCTGGGCGAGCCATTCAGCACGCCGACGAGGGACGAGCAGGGCATGTTCAGCGCATGGGGCGCCAAGTTCAGGTCATCAGCAGCAGGCCGTCAGGTGGGTGCCTGCATCGCCGACCCGTTCGGAGAAGTCGTCGCTTTGGGATGCAACGACGTCCCACGTCCGGGTGGTGGCCAGTACTGGCCGGAGCACAGTGATGATCGCCGCGACTTTCAGCTTGGCTTCGACGCGAACGACCGAGGCAAGCACGGCGCAGCGGCCAGCTTGCTCGCCTCACTTCAGGCAGCCGGTTGGCTTGCGGGCCACTTAGCGAAGGAGAACCCAGAGTCATTGGCCAGCGCAGCACTTGAGCTGGAGGGGCCACTTGAACGAAGTGAGTTCTCGGACCTGATCGAGTATGGACGAATCGTTCACGCCGAAATGGCGGCTCTAATGACTGCCGCTCGGTCAGGGAGGTCTGTTGGGGGGTGCACGCTCTACACGACGACTTACCCTTGTCACGAGTGCGCCCGGCTGATAATCGCAGCCGGGATTCGACGCGTCTGCTTCGTCGACCCATACCCCAAGTCTCGGGCCCCTGAGCTCTACGACTCGATGTGGGCGGTAGAAGACCGACCTACGGTTGTGCAGGTTGAACAGTTCTCAGGGGTAAGCCCCCGTATGTTTGCTCGGCTCTTCGAGATGAGTAATCGTTCCAAGGACGTCACAGGAGCGTACGCCGAGTGGAAGACCAAGACACTGCTGGTTCCCGATGAGGAGCTGTCGGACTCGATACCAGCCAACGAGGACGAAGCTCTCTTCGAACTCGTGAGGCGACAGAAGGAGGATACTGAGGACACGATCACCCCAAGTCCGAGCCCGACGCCGCGAGTGTCCGTGAGACGTGGTAGAAACAACCCATGGCTGACGATCGGGTCGCACGCGACCAAGCGCAATACGCCAGTGGATGGCTCACCGAACGAATGAACACGATGTCCGCCCGGACTAATCCGTCCGAACGTCCAAGGATGACAGGCGCCAACGCGACACGAAGCTGGCCCAGCAGGCCGCCTCGTCCATAGCACCAAGGCCAGCTCTCGGCTAGCCGAGCAGTCCCGGGCGCTCGATAGGTGCTGCCTGGCGGCCCGCCACTGCTGCTCGATGGCGTCCGAGACCTCGTGCGAGCGGGCTAACCGGATCCTGGACAAGCGATTTCTGGTGCCTCAACCGGGCCGGCACGCTGGCCCGATCTTCTTCGCGGCGCCATGACCTCGGCGGCGTGGGGCCCCAGGAAATCTTATGAGTGCGTACGAGGCCGAACGCATCCTCGTCCAGTTTCGGGCGGGGCAGTCGCTGAGCCAGGCGCTACACTGCCTCGACGCGACCCGGGCAGGCCGGGAGCGCTCGTTGTTGGAGGCGTTGGGGCCACGACGCGGCTCGAAGTCGCCGGGCCGCTGTTGGAGGCATCGCCGGGGCGCGGTCGGCGTCCGTGGAGGTCTCGGCCGTTTGGACCCTGCCCGACGGCCTCGCAACAACCAGTTCATTGACGTCCTCGGTCGCGCAGTTCGTCGAGAGTGCCCGAACCTTCGTCATCTGCACGACCTACAACGTCACCGCGAACTCGGCGCTGCGCCAACCGATCGTCAAGGTGGCCGAGCGGGGCATCGACGCTTCGGTCCACGTGGACGGGGACGTCAACGGCGAACTGCCCGGGAACAGCGCCAACTCCTGTTGGTCGGCCGAGAATCGCAACGTCGAACTTGGCCTGCGCGTGCACCCGCGAACACGGACCGAATCTGTTGAACGCCAGCTCCTGGCGGCCAGAGGCTTGTACGTCAGGTCTCATCGGCCCCCCAACACGGGATCCGGGCTAGTGGGCAGGGTTCGGGACACTCATGAAGGCACGTCTGGGCAGTCTCGCGATTCGCGAAGTTCAGAAGGATTGAACTACCCTGCGCGGGCTTGGATCGCCAACGGCCGGACCCCATCCCGCAGAGCTACCAGTTCGTCTACCAGACGCTTGTCCGCATCACCGCCCACGAACCGGAGAACGGCATCCGCTCGGCCGAGGGCGTCGAGCGCAGCGCGCAGCACCACTTCCGGGGACTCCATCTCCACCAACTCGTCCGCGGTGCGGCCGAAGGCCAGCACGTCGTAGTGGCTCCTGCGCGCCAGTTTCTCGAAGTGCTCCACCGTCGCCTTCGCTCGCTTGTAGTCCCGGTCCGCCAACCGCCGGCACGTCTCTGAGCAGTAGTTGGCCTTTCGACCCCGACCGACGCTCTGCCGGAACTCCTGGCGGCACTGCGGCCGGGCACACATGTCAGGCAGATCGAACTCATCGTCCGCCGCATCACCGGCGATCTGCTTGATGGGCTTCACAGATTCGCTCATAAAGCTCCTGACGTAAGTCGCGCGTAAGTGGTGCCTGTGATGACAGTTTCCCCTCATGGGTTCATCACGTCTGGCCGACACGCCGCAGATGGTTCAGCAGATTTCGCGCATAAATGGCGCGGCGCGGTCCCTGAGATGGGCAGAAGTCGCGCGATTTGCCTGGCGGCTGTGCGTGTCGCCAAGAAAGTGTCGGAGCGGTGTGCTGCCATTGAGACGGACGGAGGACCTCGTCCAACAACCGAACGAGCGCCCAGCCTGACAGGGCTGAGCGCTCGGGGCACGAGGATGTTCGTGCGGGGATTGCGTTCCTGCAGCAAAACACCTCCCGTGCCCAAGTGCAAGCGAGGCACGGGAGGAGGTGAGAGATCAGATGGGCAAGTCCAAGGTGACGAGCACGAAGGCCGCCAAGGCGGCCAGCAAGGTGCTGTCGAACCCGAAGTCGAGTAAGGCCGCGAAGACGGCCGCCGGTTCGGCACTGTCCCAGAAGCCCTCGAAGGGCCGCTGATTCGGGAGCCGGGGTCGTCTTGACCCCGGCTCCTAACCCATCCGTTGCTGAAGGGGAGCAACATGCCCAACATCAAGTCCGAGCACCATGTCCATGTGAAGTTCGTGTGCCGCTCTGGCCATGAGCACGATCTCTGTTACAGGGTCGATCGCGGGGTTCATCCCGACATGCGCTGTGCCGGGGAGCAGCCCAGTGGCTACTCATCTGGAGGCGGTGGCTGCGTGCTTCCGCCAGACATGGCCGCGCGGGTGGACTGGGAGTTGGCCCACAACTTCCAGGAGTCGCGCCGACGGGGCTACGTCCTGATCCGGGTGTAGCCGCCAGGACGCCAGACGGGGAGGGCATCGTGACGACGCTCTCCCCGTCTGTTGTTCAGTTGGAGGCGGGGACCGCCCGCCTGGGTGGCAAACCAATCGGCACATGACCTTGCAGCCAGACGCGCTGGCGGTCGGCCGTTCGCCCCCCGATTCGTCTCCTGACGCGCCCAAACCGAGGTGGGCGCGTCGGGTCGCTAGGCTCGCCCTCAGCGGCCGATCAGCCGGTAAGCCAGGATGCGGGTCGACGCGAGAGGGCTCGAGAAGGGCTGAAAGTAGACCCCGGTCCTGCGCCGCGGAACCTCCGTCCTGGGTCGTGGAGGGCTAGTGCCAGGCCGCCAGCCGTGCGGCCGCTTCCTCGTAGGTGATGGCGCTACTCGCGACCGCAATGACCGAGTCGTACGCCTCGTCGTCGGGTGCCTGGAGCTCGATGTTGTTGAGTCCGTAGAACACGACGGTCGCGAGCCAGCAGAGGCGCTTGTTGCCGTCGATCAGGGCGTGATTGCGGACGAGTGACTTCGAGGATCTTCTTGACCTTGCCGTTGCTCGTCGTCACGATCGTGCGGTTGACCCCGTCGGACGATCCCTTCATGGCCTTGCCGAGCTTGAGCGCCTTGGCGGACTCCTCGGTGAGCTTCACCCAGCGCCCGGGGTCGCGGCGATCTTAGAGCCGGCCTGCGCGACGCCCGAACCGGCGTTCAGGGCAGAGCCGAGTGTCGGGTAAAGCGCGATCTCCTTCGAGGGCACGCCAGCGGTCGCGAGGAACAGGTCGACCTCGCGTGGGTCGCCGAAGATGGCGACGCCGTCGCCGTCACTGACCAGTTCAATCTCGCCGCTCATGCTCACTCCTGTTCAAGGCGGGCTGAGCCCTTTCAGCCACGGTAGCTGAGGGTGCGGACGTCGGCGCTCTCCCGCATGCCTGCGGCTGCGGACGGCGTGCGTCCAGCTTCCCTTTGGCGGCCCCCGCTGCCCCTTGGGCATTCGCGACCTCGCGCTCTGCCCGAGCAACGACCTCGGCGTGCTGAGGTCTGTCCTCCGCTGCACGGGAGCCATCCGTGACGCCCCTCTCGAAGGTGACCACGGCGCGCACCGCTCGGCTCGCAGGCTCGGCTCGTCGTTACGAGTAGTGGGCACTCGCGTCCGCTTTGGGCGACGTTGGCATAGGAAGTGTCGGACGGGCCGGCCAGGGTGGGTTCTGTAGGCTGCGCGGCAGGAGGGCGGACGTGACGATCGAGCTGGCTGGCGATAACGCCGCGGTGCGGAAGGCGCGCGGCGCGTTCTTCACTCCGAACGCCGTGACGCACTTCCTGGCCGACTGGGCGATCCGCTCCGGTTCGGATCGAGTGTTGGAGCCGAGCTGCGGCGACGGCGCGATCGTGGAGGCGGCCGTCGAACGGCTGGTCGAGCTTGGCGGCCGGACGCCGATCATTGCCCATGAGTTGCACGAGTCGTCCGCGGTGGACGCCCGCGCTCTCTTGGCTCGCCACGGCTATCCCGGGCAGGTCCTGCTGGGCGATTTCCTCGCGACGACGGCCGTGGCGTCATTCGATGCGGTGGTCGGTAACCCGCCGTACGTGCGCTATCAGGGCTTCACGGGTGAGGCGCGAACGGCGGGGCTGGCGGCGGCGTTGGCGCAGGGGGTGCGGCTGAGCAAGCTGTCGAGTTCGTGGGCGCCGTTCGTGGTCCACGCCGCCGGCTACTTGAGGCCGGAGGGCCGGTTGGCGTTGGTCCTGCCGGCGGAGCTGTTGTCGTCGAACTACGCCCAGGACGTTCGCGACTACCTCCTGGGCCGGTTCGCGTCGGTGAGCGTGGTGTTGATGGAGCGGCTGGTGTTTCCGGGCGTCCAGACCGAAGCTCTGCTGCTGCTCGCGGAGGGCTCGGGCGGAACGGACCGGGTGCGGTTCGCAGAGGTCACTGATGCCGCCGGCCTCGATGACCTTGCGTTCGACACACTGTTGGACGCCGCGCCTGGCCAACGCTGGACGACCGCCCTGGTCCCGGCCGAGGCTAGCCGCCAGCTGACCGAGCTGGAGTCGTCCGGGCTGATGGCCCCGCTGGCTCGCTGGGGCAGGTTGAGTTTGGGGGCGGTGACGGGGAACAACAGCTACTTCACGCTCAGTCCCGGGCGGGCGCGGGAATTGGGCCTCGCCCAGGCGGATCTGGTGCCGATCTCGCCGGCCGGGTCGAGCCACCTGCGGGCGCTGCGGCTGACCGCCTCGCAGCATGCGCGGTTGGGTGATGAGGGCGCTCGGACGTTGTTGTTCCGGCCGGATCGTCCCTCGCCCGCGGCGCGCGCCTACATCGCCGCGGGTGAGGCGCGGGGGGTCGATCAGGCGTACAAGTGCCGGGTCCGAAGTCCCTGGTGGCGAACGCCAGTGCCTGACCCGCCGGAGTTGTTGTTCACCTACATGAACCAGGCGACGCCCCAGCTGGCGGCCAACCCGGCTGGCCTGCGCTACCTGAACTCGGTCCACGGCCTGTACCTCACGGCGGAGGCGACAGACCTGGCCGAGGTGCTCGCGCTGGCTGCTCTCAACACGGCAACCGGGTTGAGCGCCGAGGTGACTGGTCGGGCCTACGGCGGAGGCATCTTGAAGATGGAGCCGCGTGAGGCCGCCCGGCTGCTCGTTCCAACGGTGGCTACCGTGCGGAGCCATGAGCACTCCCTGAGGGCGGCGCTGCCCGAGGCGCGTCGCCTTCTGCGGAAGGGGTCCCTCGGCGAGGTCCAGGCATTGGTCGACGGGCTGTTGTTCGACAGGCCCGGCATCGAGGCGGACGCCGTGGCGGCCGTTCGGTCGGCGCATGGGACGCTCAGCGAGCGGCGACGGACCCGAGCCCGGAGCCGGACCACCTCGAGAGGAGACTCATGACGACTACCCGCGGCAGGGCCTGGGCCCTGTTCGACCGCATCGTCGCCGCCGCACCCATGCGGGAGTCGAACCCTTGGTTCCGCGAGGAGGTCGGTGTCCGGTTCGAGCCCGACTTTGACACGCTGTGCCGGCTGCTCGGCGTGCCTGCCCTGCTGCGGGCAAACAGCCAGTCGGGAGTTCCGGCTTTGGCGTTGGACGTCTGGGTGGCCTACGAGCTGCGGCGCGCTGGGTTCGACCCGGACCGTGTCTGGCCGCGTCCGGTCGCTCCGCGCGTCCTGCCGCAGGAGGTGGTCGGGTTCGTTGCCGGCCTGCCGGCCAAGCAGCGCGAAGAGCTTCTCAACCGGATCTCGGTTAGCGGGGCGGGGGGCTCCTCGTCGGCGAACATCCTCGGCAAGAACTACGTCAAGCAGGTTGATGTGGTGATGAGTTCCTGGGCAACCGGACCCGAGTTGATGATCTCGACCAAACGGATGGATAGCTCGTTCGGGAAGAACGCGGCCAACCGGGTCGAGGAAAGCTACGGCGACGCCAAGAACCTCCGCTCTCGCCACCCCCAAGCGGCTCTCGGCTTCCTGTATGGCCTCGGCGCGAACGCCCTCGACGCCGAACCAGAAACGGCCCGCTGGCTGATCGACCTGCTCGGCAAACTCGGCCGCGAGGCCGACGCCTACGACGCTGTCGGCTTGGTAATCCCCTATGTCGGTGCCGCGGAGCCAGACACCACCACTGAGGACGATCCCGCGGGTCCGCTTGAGCCCGGCGTGGACGAGCCGCTCGTTGCGGATCCAGAGGACGCGGTGGATGTGTCCGATCGCGAACTGGCCAACCTGCCAGCTGTCACCCTGCACCGGGGCGAGGTGCCGGGCGAACTCGACCCCGGACGCTTCCTGGGCACCATGTGCAGCCTCGTCCTCGACCGCACCCCCATCAACTTCCACCGCCAAGCACGAGCCCTCCGACAGGCCGCGGGCTAACACAAGCCGCTCCGGCGCCGCCCAGGACACGGGATCGTGCCGAGAGGTTTCGACGAGGGCTGAGAGTCAGGAGGTAGTGAGCATGAACTCCACGAACGGCGACGGGTGTCGTGACACGTGCGGCTGCGGGGCTCCTGGTCGGGACGCGTTCAACAACCCGGGCGGCCCCAACCAGCCAATTGAGATCACGGGCGCGCGGAGCGGCCACAGCATCGAGCAGCGGGACGTGCCGGCGGGCTCGTTCGTCATGGGCGACGCCTCCGGGCATGGAAACCGCGGGGACGGCGAGACGCCCCTCCATGAGGTTGCGCTCAGTGCGTTTCGGATCGACGCGACCTCGGTCACCAACGATGACTTCGGCCGTTTCGTCGCGGCGACCGGGTACCGGACGGACGCCGAGTCCTGGGGGTTCTCCGCCGTCTTTCACCTCGCGTTGGAGGCCCTCGACGAGGACGTGATGGGTCCCGCGTCCGGCACGCCCTGGTGGCTGGGGGTTCGCGGGGCGGACTGGGCGCACCCCGGCGGGCGCCTGTCGTCCCTCGACGGACGGGGTGACCATCCGGTCGTGCACGTCAGCTGGCAGGATGCCCAGGCCTATTGCGACTGGGCGGGGCGACGGCTGCCGACCGAAGCGGAGTGGGAGTGCGCGTCGCGGGGAGGTCTCGTCGGTGCGATCTACCCGTGGGGCAGCGGCGACCTCGACGACGGGGGCTGGCGCGCGAACATCTTCCAGGGCGACTTCCCGGCACGCAACACCGTCGAGGACGGCTGGGCGACGACGGCGCCCGTGCGGACGTTCCAGCCGAACGGCTTCGGGTTGTGGCAGACCGTCGGGAACGTGTGGGAGTGGTGTCAGGACTGGTTCGACCCGACCTACTACCAACACTCGCCGGCGCATAATCCGCCCGGACCGGAGCGTGGCACCGCCCGCGTCATGCGGGGTGGCAGCTACCTGTGTCACAACTCCTACTGCAACCGCTATCGCAACTCCGCCCGATCATCGAACACGCCTGACTCCTCGATGGGGAATGCGGGGTTCCGCACCGTCGCGCGCTGAGCCCAACTCAGTGACCAAGGATCCCCTGCTCCACCAGCCGGGCAAGGCGTTCGGGGGTGGGGTGGTCGATCAGGGACGCCAGCGCCTCCGGGCGGGTGGAGATGATGTTGGCGGCCTCCTCGACAAGGCGCAGCAGATCAGGGTTGCCGTCGAACCGGACCGCGATCAGGACGACGTGGGTGACGTCCGTCCCGGGCCACAGCGGGATTGCTTCCGCCAGTTCGTAGATCTCGAAGGCCTCAGCCGCCTGCGCCTCAGGGCTGACCACGAGGGTGCAGATGCCGGCGAACAGGGTCGTCAGCAGTTGCTTGGTGAAGAGCTGGCGGAGCTGCTCGACGTCGGTTGGCGTGCGTCCGTGGCGCATGGCGAGGAGTTCCAGCAGAGCGGCGATGCCCGTCGGCTTGAAGCCGCGGAACACTTGGATGCTGCAGGAGATGCTCGCGGCCACGTCGCGCAGCCGCCAGCCCGGGGCGATCACCACGTCCTCGAACTCGGCCGTGCGCGGCCCGGGCCAGCCTTGGCGAAGGCTCACGTGCGGCCAGTCGTAGCGGTAGCTGAACTCGGGGTAGTCCAGCACGACGACGTCGTACCTGGCCTGCTCGATACCGCGCAGCTCGTACAGCTCATAGATGTCGATCGTCTCGAAGGGGGCCTCGCCCCAGATCTTCAGCACCCGGATGCGCATCGCGTCCGCGGCGTCGAGCCCGCTGGTGGTGCACAGCGCGACCCGGCGGGGCACATAGGTCAGCCCCAGGGCGTTGATGGTGCACGCCACCCGGCTGCCCAGCGCCATGGGGGCCGTGTCGCCGAGGGTCGTGTCGAACTCCTCTTCCAGCGCGAGCGTGACGTAGGACGCCGCCCCGATGGCCACCGGGGACTTGCCGAAGCGATCGCGGTACAGCACCGCACTGGCCCGATTCATTCGCGCCATGCCGAAGCGGACCTGGAACAGGATGGTCGCCAGCGCCGCGTGGATGGTGCCCGCTGCAGCGGCCTCGTCCCACAGCTCCACGCCGTAGAACTCGTTGAGCAGGCTGCAAGCCCGGCGCGTCATGGTGGGGAGCGCACTCCCCAGGAGGTCTTCGTCGCCCGGGCTCCCCATAACGGACGAACGATCGGACCAAGCGAGCAGGAGCATCTCCAAGCCCAACACCTCGGCCTCATCGTCGGCGAGCGCCTGTGCCGACTCGAGTTCGGTGAGAATGTCATGCGCCAGTCGGTAGTACGAACCCTCGTGAAGGTGGGCGGCGTCTTCCGGGCCGATGGCCACCCGATAGCCCCGCTGGTGGCGATGGACGGAGAGGTAGAGGTACTGGGCCATCAGTTGTGATCGCTCGTCCATGAAGTGGAGCCCCAGGCGGCGGAGCGAGTGCAGCAACTGATGTCGCAGCTCGTGGTAGCGATCCCGGTCGAAGGGGAGGATGTTGCTGCCGGGGTCGTAGAGCGCCTCCGCGTAGTGGTACGGCGAGGCCAAGAGCGAGACGAGGCACAGCCGCCGGTGAAACTCGGCGCCGTCCAGCCGATACCCGCCCGTCGAGCTCGTCAGGGTGAGGTTGTAGTCCTCGAGGTGGCTTCGAATCCGGGGGAGATCCTGTCGAAGGACGCCCTGGGATGCGAACGTCGCTGCCGACATGGCGCCCAGCGTGAACGAGGCGGGCTGGTCCAGAATCCACTGGAGCGCCCTGATCGAATGGTTCACCCCCGCGCCCTGGTGAACCGGTGACACGGCCTGCTGGACGGCCAGCTGCGTCAACGCCGCCGCGTGCGCCGCCCGGTCCTCGACGGACAGCCAGTGGCCAACACCCCGCAGCGACTCCAGCCGAGCGCCGTTCTCGAAGGCGTACTTGCGGGCGGCGGACAGGGACGCCTTGATCGTCCTGGAGCTGACGCCCAGGAGGTCGGCCAGGCCCTCCGAGCTCACGGGCGTCGTGGAGCGACTGAGGTAATAGAAGATTCCTGCGCCCCGCTCCCGGGCCGTGGTGGGTGCCACGTCGTCCTCCCTCTCAGTGGGAACTCTTGCACTGACTATAGGTCAGGGAGCCATGATTGCACTATCAGAAGTGAGTTCGGGAACTCACTCACGTCGGACGGGCTCCGTGGGCCCTTCTGACCACGTGAACGTCATTGGCTAGGGGTTATGTGACGGCAATCCTCTTCGCGATCCGCCGAGATGCCGGTCATCAGCGATCCAACAGGCGCTTGCCAGGCAGAAGGTGGGGCCTTTCAGACGAGGAATGCCCAATCGGACTCTTCTTGACCGACGATCGTGCAGTACCTAGGGTCCGTTGCAGTTCGTGGCACGAAGACGTGATGGCCGCAGCGCAACGAGAAGGAGTGCGAGTGACGAACGTTCTCTATATCCATACGCACGACACGGGACGAATCATCGGCCCCTACGGGTACCGAACGCCGACCCCCAATATCGACGCGTTCTTCCAGGGGGGCGTGAGCTTCCAGCGTGCGTACTCGGCGGCGCCGACCTGCTCCCCCAGCCGCGCGGCCCTGTTGACCGGTTGCTTCCCCCACCAGGTCGGGATGCTCGGATTGGCGCAACGCGGCTTCGAGTTCGACACCGAGAAGCACCTGGCGCGGTTCATGGCCGCCCTTGGTTTCCAGACCGTGCTCTGCGGTGTCCAGCACGAGGTGGGCTACTACCTCGACCACGACGTGGCTGCCGGACCTCTCGGCTACGCCGTCGATCTGACCAAGGACCACCGTTCTTACGAGGAGGCCGATCTGGTCTATTGGGACGCGGCGAACGCCGACTCCCTGTGCGAGTGGCTGGTGACTGAGGCTCACGGCGAGCCCTTCTTTGCGTCCTACGGGTTACACGCGACCCATCGGGAGTTCCCCACCACGGTGGGCCTGGGGATTGACGTGGACTCCAGCCTGCCGCCGCCGACAATCCTCAATCGCGCGGAGTCGCGTGAGGACTTCGCGCGCTACCTAACGAGCGCGAAGTTCGCCGACGAGAACATCGGACGCGTCCTGGGTGCCCTGCGGGATGCGGGGCTGGCCGAGGACACCATCGTGATCCTCACGACCGACCACGGCGCCCCCTTCCCCTTCGGGAAGTCGACCCTGTCCGACGCCGGCACCGGCGTGATGCTGGCGATGCAGGTTCCCGGGGCGAAGTATCGGGGCCCCTTCGATGGGCTGATCTCGCACGTCGACGTGTTCCCCACCTTGTGCGAACTCCTCGGCGTGGCCACTCCCGACCACGTGAGCGGGGTCAGCTTTGCGGAGCTGTTCACCCACGGGACCTACGGCGGGGACGAGGCGGTCTTCGCGGAGATGAACTTCCATACCTCCTACGAACCGGCGCGCTCGGTGCGGACGGATCGCTGGAAGTACATCCGCTACTTCGACCCCGACCACACCAAGTTCAACCTGTCGAACATCGATCGGTCGCCGCTCAAGGACTTCTACCTCCAGCACGGGCTGGCGGAGCTCCACAAGGAACCCGAACAGCTCTACGACACCTACTACGACCCGGCCGAGCGGAACAACCTGATCGCCAGCCTGGAGCACGCCTCGGTTGCCGACCGGATGCGGACCCTCCTGCGCGAGCACATGCAGCGGACCGACGATCCGCTGTCCGCCGGCCCGATCCCCATCGACGCCCGATGGCGGGTGAATCGCGCCGACGCGATCGACCCAAGTTCAAAGAACCCGGACGACTACCTCAGTTCCGGCCAAGCGCATCCCGCGAAGGGGGACAAAGAATGACGGACTACCTGCTGGTGAGCCACGGTGGCTACGCGGAGGCGTGTCTCGGCGCCCTGGAGATGATCACGGGAGCACACCGCAATGTGGCGGCGGTTGGGCTCCTCCCCGAGGACGGCCCCGAGCAGCTGAAGGAACGGATTGTCGCGGCGACGCGCGGCTTCGACGCGGCCGCCGACCTTGTCGTGTTCACCGACCTGTTCGGCGGTTCGCCCCACAACGGCGCCATGGAACTCTTCGGAGGCCGGACGAATGCCGCGGTCGTGACCGGTTTCAGCCTGCCCCTGGTGCTGGACGCGGTGATGACCGGCAAGTCCAACGGCAGCGAGATCGCCGCCGCCGGACGAGGAGCGATCCAGGCCGTGCGGGAGGGCGCGGCCGCCGCGGCGGCCCGGGTCGCCGCGGAGCCTGTGGCGACGCCCGGCGCCGCGGCCGAGGTGGTCGGCGTCCGCATCGACGCTCGCGGAATCCATGGTCAAGTGGCCACGGCGTGGATCCCCTCGCTGCGGGCCACGCGGGTGATGGTGATCGACGCGATGGCCGCCAAGAACGAGATTCAGCGCCTCGCGCTGCGCGCCGCCTGCCCCGAGACGGTCAAGTTGTCGGTCCTGTCCCCGGAACGCGCGGCGGAGCGACTCACCGACCCCGCCGCCTACCCCAGTGAACGGCTCTTCGTCGTGCTCCTCAATCCGTTGACGTTGACCAGCCTGATCGAGGCCGGGTTCACCGTCGACTCGGTCAACCTCGGCAACATGCCCTCCCGGGCAGGGGCCGAGCAGCTCCGCCGCACCGTGTACCTGACGGCCGCGGAAACCCACGCTCTGGCGCTCGCCGCCCGCGCGGGCATCAAGATCTCGGCACAGATGGTGCCGAACGACCCCTTGGTCGACATGACTCAAACCATTCTGGCGCGGGACGTCCAGAAAGAAGGAAGGTGATCTTCACATGGAATTCTGGCAGGCCCTCCTCATTGGAGTCTGTGCCTATCTCGGGAGAAACCAGGTGCCATGGCTCATCGGAACGACGGGGGGTTGGTACGGCTTCGGTCGTCCGCTCGTCGCCGGGCTGACGGTCGGGCTCATTCTCGGTAACGTGCCGGCGGGCGTACTCGCCGGGGTTGCCGTCCAGGCGATCTTCCTCGGTCAGATCACGCCGGGCGGGGCTGTTCCCTCCGACCTCAACCTCGCCTCATTCATCGGCATCCCCCTGGCCATCGTGGCCGGCGGCACGCCGGAGACGGCCGTCGCGCTCGCGATCCCGTTCGGTGCCCTCGGCGTCGGCCTGCACAACCTGACGATGACCATCAACGCCGCCTTCGCGCACCGCGCGGACACCTTCGCGGCCGCCGGGAACGCCAAGGCCGTTCGCCTCACCAACATCTCGGGCACGCTCGTCCACTTCACCGAGCGGGTCAGCATCGTCACCCTGGTGTGCTTCTTCGGCGCCACCGTCGCGCAGGCAGTCATCTCGGGCCTGCCGACCGGGGTGCTCCACTTCCTGCAGGTTGCGGGCACCCTGCTCCCCGCCCTCGGTTTCGCGATCCTGCTGAAGCAGATCGTCAGCGCCAAGTGGATGTTGTCGCTGTTCGTCTTCGGCTGGGTGATCATCGCCTCGCTGGGGCTGACCACCACCGCCCTGGTGCTGTTGGCCATCGCCATTGCCCTGCTGTTCGTGATGGCCCGGTACTCCAACAAGGACGGGGCACAGCCGGGGGCCGCCCCGGCGCTGGCCACCGCCTCGACCATGAACGCCTCGGGAGGCATCGATGAATACGACGAGTGAACTGGACGTCCAACCGCGGGCCACCCCGGAGGCGACGCTGAGCAAGCGCGAGGTGTCGCTGGCGGCCTGGCGCTGGATCTTCTTCCATCAGAGCTCGCACAACTACGAGCGAATGATGGGGATCGGCTTCGCCCACGCGATGTCGGGTGCGCTGGAGTCGCTGTACCCGAAGAACAAGGAGAAGCTCGCCGAGGGCCTGACCCGCCACATGGCCTTCTTCAACACCGAGCCTCAGCTCGGGTCGGTTGTCCCCGGGATCGCCCTGGCGATGGAGGAGACCTACGCCAACGACGCCGAGGACTTCGACGTCGAGACGATCCCCAGCACGAAGAACGCGCTGATGGGCCCGCTGGCCGGCATCGGTGACTCCCTGTTGGTCGGCACCCTCAATCCGATCCTCTTGAGCATCGGGATCGGCATGTCGGTGGGTGGATCGCCGATCGGGGCGATCTTCTTCCTGGCCGCGTGGCTCGCGATCGTGGTGCCCTTGGAGTACTTCGCGTTCGTCCGCGGACACGCCATGGGCTTGGGCGCGGTCAGGTTGCTGACCGACGGCTCCATCAAGGACCGGCTGACGACGGGCCTGACCATGGTCGGCCTCATCGTCATCGGAGGGGTGGCCGCCACGACCGTGAAGGCGGCTGTCGTCTGGAAGTACACCGCCGGCAAGCTGGTCGTCGATGTTCAGGCGATCCTGGACAAGATCATGCCCAGCCTCCTTCCCCTGGGGCTGACGCTCGTCGCCTACTGGTTGGTGGCGCGCAAGGGCTGGACGACCAACAAGCTGATCCTCGCGATCGTCGGCTTCGCCGCCGTGATGGTCCTGCTCGGGATCATGTGATCGGTGACGCCTCGCGTCGGGCGACGGCCCCGGCGCGAGGCGTCTCGCGGTTTCCCGGCAGTCGCCGAGAAACCATGCAAACGACTAGGCCGCGCGACGCGAACCCGGCTTCGCGCAGGCGAAACTCCGACCGGGAGGGCCCATGGCACGTGGTGAACGCTTCCCCCAACGGATCTACGCGCGGGGCGACGAGCCGGACGCCCGATTCACGCTGGCCAACGAGAGGACCTTCCTGGCCTGGATAGGTTCTGCCCTCGCGATGCTCTCGGTGGGGGTCGGCTTGGAGTCGCTCGCGCTGGGCCTCCGGCCGGCCTTTCGTGAGGGGGCGTCGAACACGCTGGTCCTTGGCGGGATTGCGTGCGCCGTGCAGGCCTGGGTGGGTTGGGCACGGGTGGAGATCGCGCTGCGGGAGCGAAAGCCCCTGCCGAGCCCGACCATGGTGCTCCTCCTCCCGATCATTGTGAGCGCCGCGGGTCTCCTTGTGGTTCTCGGGATCGTCACTCGGTGGGCGGGGATCGACGAGTGACGCGGGGCTTCCCCGCACTCACGCCGCGAAGAGCAGTTTCCTCTCCCAGCGCAGCCTGCCCGCCTTGAGGCCCACGGAAAGCGCGAGATCCATAGTGTCGCTGAAGCCGGCCGTGAGACGCTTGAACCCGAAGATCTCGCTCGCCTCCTTCTTCAACTCGTCGAGGGTGATTCCGCCCGATAATTGCGCGATCTCGCGCATGGCGTTGGCAATTTCGAGGGGGCTGATGTGCTCGAGGAGCCGATCCTGCGACGGGTCGCGCCGGAATTCCTTCCACGTCTGCGGATCCACGCCGTTGGGCCAATAGAACCCGTGCATGTCCGGACGCCCCCGCCCAACTTCGAGGATGCTGTCGATCCGCGTTTGCGCGACGCGCGCGAGACCGAAGGCGTTAGCGACCCTCTTTGCCAGTCGGACGCCGTGGATGGGGCCCTCGGCGGCGATCCCTTGGTCCAGGAGCGTTCGCACAGTCCCCCGTGCCACCGCGCTGTACGCGAGGGCGTCGAGGTGGGACACGTCTCCCATCGCCCGAGGCGTCCAGGGTCGGAAACGGGCCGGTGCCGTCTGCTTGGCTGGGGTGAGCGGCTGAACGAGCCGGGCGGGAGCGTGTCGGAAACTCGAGTCCGCGGCGGGAGCGGCGCTCTCCGCGAGGCGGCGTCCGAGCACTTCCTCGGGGTTCGAGGGCAACTGCTCCTCGGAGTCGTCGCCGTCGGGCAGCTTGGCCGTGGCCTGCCCCAGGGCGCTGAACTCGGCCGCTTCGACGAGCTGGGTGAGGCGTCCCAGGACAGCTTCAGGGTTGTCAAGCCAGCTGGGCAGCCAGACCCGCTCCACGGCTGGCCACTTCAGCATCCCTCCCAGGACTTGGGAGGGCAGGCCGTCGCGGTCGTTCACGGTCGCCCGCTGCGCCCAGCCGGGCCCGTCTAGCAGGACGGCTACCAGGGGTTGGTCGATGGCGTCCGCCTTCGACAACTGAAGGTCCACCCGGAAGTCTGACAGCCCCACATCGGTGCGAACGGCCACACCGCGCGCGCAGAGTCGTTCAGCGATGTCATCGCGGTGCCGGTCGCGGACGAGGGTGCGGCCGACGGTGCTGTTCAGCTCTGACTCGCCGCCGGCGGCGACATCGAGATACGCGCGCAGGTGCTTGATGCCCTGCGAGCTTGTGTCCTCGGCTCGGAGCTGGCTCGGTTCGAATGACGAGTAGATGATGACTTGGCGTCGGGCCCGCGTGATGGCGACATTGAGTCGCCGCTCCCCGCCGTTGAGATTGAGCGGGCCGAAGTTTAGTGGCAGGACGCCCTTCTCATTCACGCTGAACGCTGTGGAGAAGAGGATGACGTCACGCTCGTCGCCTTGGACGTTCTCGAGGTTCTTCACGAAGAGGCCGTCGCCGGTGGTGGTCTCGAGGGCGGCAGTGAGTCGGGGGTCGGCGGTGTCGCGGATCAGAGACTCGATCAGGGCGCGTTGCTGCAGGTTGAAGGTGACCACGCCGATGGAGGGCATGGTGCCGGTGGGCGCGGCGTCGAAGCGGCGGAGGAGCTCGCCGAGGATCGCGTTCGCCTCCTCCGGGTTGGTACGTAGGGCCTTGCCCTTGCCGGAGCGCAGGAAGGTGCCGTTCACCCCAACTCGGTTGATCCCGTGCCCGTGGATGGCGGGGTCGGCGGCGCCGCGGGTGGGCGCGGGGAAGGAGGAGAGACGGCCCTCGTAGTAGTGAGCGTTGCTGAAGGCGATGAGTGACTCGTCCTGACTCCGGTAGTGCCACGAGAGCCAGCGGCGCCGCACGCGGGCCTGCACGCACTCGGACAGGATCGACTCCTCGTCCTCGATCGCACCCGCGTCGTTGTCAGCCTCTTCGTCGTCGGGCTGCACTGCGATCTCCGCGAAGGAGGTGGGCGGCATCTGCTTGCTGTCACCCACGACGACGACGCTCTGGGCACGCCCGATGGCTCCGATCGCGTCGGCAACGCGGATCTGTGAGGCCTCGTCGAACACCACTAGGTCAAAGTTGACGGAGTCCACGGGGAAGAAGCGAGCCAACGAGTCGGGGCTCACCAGGACGCATGGCATGATCTCGGTGATCAGGGAGCCGTGGCTCGCCATGAGGTCACGCACGCTGAGGCCTCCCCGTTGGCGTGACAGCTCTCGCCTCAAGGTTCCGATCTGCCCGGAGGTCACCTGGTTGGAAAAGGAGCGGCGGGAGAGCGCCTGGGTGCCGAGCACACCCTTCAGGCTCTCGCGGACCCGGTCCGCGTTCTCGCAGAACCGGCCGACGGTGCGGTTGTGGTTCGTCTCGTCGAAGACGGTCAGGCCCTGAGCCCGCCTCCGCTCGACCAACGATGCCGTGGCCAGGCCGCGCTCCAGGGCCACAGCGGCCTCGTCGCAGGGCAGTTCGCCAGTGAGGAACTGAGTGTGCGCCTCGTGGAGCCCCCACGAACGCAGGGGCTGAAGGTGTCGCCGGAACTCGAGCCATCGGGTCAAGCTCCCGAGGGCTGGGTCTTGGGCATCGCGGGAGTCGCGGGTCTCGCTCCAGCGACCCACCAAGCCAGCGGTGCCGGACCAGCCGGCGAGGTCGTCGTCACCGGCACCCAGGGTGCGCTGGACGAACATAAGCGCCTTGGCCAGTTCCCTGATGGACGTGCCGTGGGTGTCGGCAACGGCGACGGGGGTGGCTAGGTAGTCCCGCAGCGCTCTGAGGAACGGATCATCGCCGGACGCCGTCGTCCGGTCCGATGCCCAGGTGAGCCACGCGATCCAGTTGTTAAGGGCCTTGCTGGTCTCGTCGTCCAGGGCGTTCCTCGTGGTGGGTAGCCACAGGCCCGGGATGGCCCGGACTCGTTCGGCGAGCTGCTCCAGGCCGGTTTGGAGCCGGAGCAGTCCCTCCACAACGACGCCGACCTTCTTGGGGGTCACTGTGGCGCCGGCCGCCAGCCCGGGGCGGAGTTCGTCAACCACGGCCAGGAGACGCTTGCGGCGTCCGAACCAGGACGACTGGGCGGCGGCGTGGGCATGGCGTTGGATGTCCTGCAGGGGCAGCGTGAGCGCCACCGGGGTGGCGTCGCCGAGCTCCGCACGGGCCCGGGCGACGAACGTGGCTACGTCGTCTTGCGCCACCCGCGCCGCCTGCCGCCAACGTGGGCTCCTTGCCTCGTCCAGGAGGGCGAGAGTCGGCGTGCCGTGCTCGAGGATCTCTGCCAAGAGCGTCAGGTCGGCCGGGGTCCTGGCGGCGCTGACAACGGCGGCGAGCGGACCGGTCCCGTGCAGCCGGGCGATCAGGTCGTCGGCCCCTCGGGAGGCCTGGGCGACGCGGGCGATGTCCACGGTAGTGGGATCGTCGACTTGCGCGAACGTCCACGGGCCGATCGGAGCGGGGCGGGCGGCGTCCGCGACGTAGGGCAGGCCGGTCATCAGGTGGCGAAGGGCGTCGACGGTTGCCTCGGTCCCGGGGGCCACGATGTGCGGAGGAAGTTTCAGGGTTACGCCTGCACCGATTGCCTGGCGCGCGGTGACGGCGCCGTAGAGCGACAGGCCGGCCCCGTTGGTCTCATGAAGACGGGTGGCATACCGGGTGAGCGCTGACGCCGCAGCGCGCGCATGCTCCGTGGTGGCCTGCAGCCCCTCGGTGTCGCTGGGCAGGCTGAGGTCCAGCGCTGTGGCGATTTGGCGACGAACGTTCGCCGGGCGACTGTCCCGGTCGTGGAGGTCGAGCGTGAACGGACCCAGGCCGATCGCGCGGACGCGCCGAGCGACCACGTCCAGGGCGGCACGCTTCTCAGCGACGAACAGGATCCGCTTGCCGTCGGCGATGCCCCTCGCCAGAAGATTCGCGATCGTTTGTGACTTGCCCGTTCCCGGCGGCCCCTCGAGGACGAAGGTGCGCCCGGCCAACGCGTCCCCGATCGCGGTCAGCTGGGAGCTGTCAGCGGGGATCGGACACAGCAGCCCGAGCTGGTCGAGGTCGCGCTCCTTGAGGTCTTGGACCGGGTCGGAGAACTCCGCCGTTGGAGTGTGGGCGAGATGTCGCGCCAGCGGCCGGCGCAGGAGCGCCTCCCAGTTCTCCTCCAGGTCCTTCCACAGCCGGAACTTGGCGAATTGAAGCAGGCTGATCTCCGCCGTTTCCTCCACGCGGAAGGGGAGCCCCCTGGCGACGAGCGACTCGCGCACGCCGCGGAAGGTCGCGGGGAGGTCGATCCCGTTCGCATCGAGGTCCGGCTCTGCAAGGCTCGGCAGTTGTAGGCCGAAGCTGAGCCGGAGCTTCTCGAGCAAGCAGTAGTTCGGCGTGCTGGCCCCGCTGTCGTCCAAGATCATGCGGTAGGTGGATCCCCGTCCGACGGCCGCCTTCAGGTGGAGGGGCAACAGCACGAGGGGGGAGCGCAACTCCCTGCCGTCGAGTTCCCACACCAGCGTCCCGAGGGCGAGGTACAGATTGTTGGCCCCCGTCTCCTCCTCGACGGTGCGTGCTTTGTAGGCCAGATTCCGGAGCCGGGTCAGGTAGGAGTCCTCGGCGAGGTCGGTGAAGACGGTCGCCTTCCGCACGAGGGCATCGTCGAGGACGTCGCCAGGGAGGTCAGCCGCGCGCTGAACGCCGTCGCGATGCCGGTACACATCGTCGAAGGAGTCGCCGGGCGCGAGCAGGATCGATCGCCCGCTCATCACCAGATCCTCGAGGCCCGCAAGTCCGCCGGGGGCCACGTTGAGCCGCACCGCCGCGCGAGAGGTGAAGTTGATCAGGCGATTGCGGAGGCTCAGGTCGAGTAGGGCGTTCTTCCACTTCTGGACACGGGCGGGAGCCGGGGTGCCCTGAGCCGTGACGGCCCGCCCAGCCTCCGCCGTGGCTGCGCGTTGCTCCGTGGGGGCCACGCTGTGCTGAGCCGGCTGGTAGACGACCGCCTGCCACTGCCCGCCCGCCGTCCTGGCGATGGCGGGGAGCGGCAGAATCCGACTCCGTCGGGCCGACCACACGTCTAGGACGCCCACGATCGAGTTCGGCTCCAGCCGCACACGCTGCTCGGCAGCCGCACACGCGTCGCGGAACGCGACGGCCTGCTGCCTGTCGGTGGCCAGTGTCGTCTCGACCACTCCGATCTGACCCAGGGCAAGCCGGTTGATGATGTCTGGCACGTCGGTGCTGACAGCAGACCAGTTATCCAGCTCGTAGCGCCACCAGCCGACGAATGCGTGCCCGTTGAGCATCCACACGAGGGGACGGAGCCCTGCCTGTTCGAGGGTGGCCGCAAACAGCAAGGTCGTGTCGAGGCACGTGCCCAGCCGAGTGCCGCGCAGGTCGGCTGGCGTCCGGATCTTCTGGCCCTGGTCGGCCCAGCTAGCGGGCGGCTCGCTGTACCGCACGTGCCAGTCGGTCACGGCCTCGAACACTCCCTGAACGATCGCATCGACGCGCTCCGGACCCGACTGGTACCCGTCGACCTGGCTGCGCCCGGTGAGCCGCTCGAGCCGGCCCGCCGCCATCCCCAGGAGCTCCGCCACCTCGGGCGCGTTCGGCATCACGTGCGCGGCGAGCAACTCCAAAGCCAGACCCGGCGGCTTCCACAGCCACTGGCGGGCGGCGAGGACGATCACGGGCTCCTTGGCGCTGCCGATCACCTCGCCCTCGTGGAGCACGCTGACTTCAAGCGTCCCCGGCCGTGCCTCCTCTACCTGGTTCATAGCTGCGGCGTCGAGATGGACGTCCAGGTCACGCAGGCTGGTCGTTGAACCCAGCTCGAGGTCGGCGTGGGCGCTGAACGGCTCGGACAGGACGCCCTGCCCGTCGCGCAAGACAACCCGCACTTCGACGCCCGTTCGCAACCCACCGCGGTTGTGCAGGGTGACCCGCCGCACTGGAGAGATTCGGTTGTGAGCCATCGCGTGGCTGACGACGGAGTAGACCTCTACCAGGACATCGACATCGCCCACCGACACTGCTGGTCCTTCCGATATTGCGTCCGAGCCCGTCGAGTCGTCGTGGTCTCGGGTCAAGTCTCCTTGAAGCGTGGCAGATCGAACCGGAGCGCTTCTGGACGGTCTCGACGATATACGGATACCGGCGAAGTCGGACCGGTGGCCAGGGTCGTCCTGACCGTGAGGGGCACGAGGAGTTGATTCGCGCCTGTTGGGATTGGGTGCGTCCGATCCCGGGCCTCATGGTCAAGGGTGGGCTGGGTGGCGTCAAGCCTGCGCCTGACCATCGACCACCGGGCTTCAATCGCACAAAGGGCGGCAACGATGATGGTTAACTGAGGCGCACCCGTTCACTGCATCGAGGACTTGCCAATGCCGGCCGCCACCCCGCCTGATGTCGTCGCATCTCCCCCGGATGTCGTCCCGGAGGTGCCACGTCACGGGCGCGTCGTGCAGGTGCGTGGGTCGGTGTGGGCGGTCACGGACGTCAGTGAGCAACGGCTGTTGCGGTCGCCGGCAGACGAGGGCGTGCCGCAGTTGCAGCACCTCGTCACGCTGCAGAACCTTGGCGAAGACGCGCTGGGCGACGAGATTGAGGTCATTTGGGAGTTGGAGGTGGGCCACGCCCTGGCTCCGGACCAGGGCCTTCCGCGCGAGGTCAACCCGGACGCCTTCGACGCCCCGCAGCACCTCGGGGCCTTCGTAGACGCCGCCCGTTGGGGCGCCGTCACGTCGGCCGACGACAGCTCGTACCAGGCGCCCTTCCGCTCGGGTGTGAATGTCGAGGCGTTCCAGCTCGAACCCCTGCGCCGAGCCCTCCAGTCCCCACGAACCAACCTGCTGCTTGCCGACGATGTCGGCTTGGGCAAGACGATCGAGGCAGGGCTGGTCATCCAGGAACTCCTCCTTCGACACCGCGCCCGGACCGCGATCGTGGTCTGTCCGCCCAGCCTGTGCGTCAAGTGGGCGGACGAGATGCGCGACAAGTTCGGCCTTGACTTCGTCGTGGTGAATAGCACCCGGATGGCGGATCTTCGGCGTACGCGCGGGCTCAATGCGAATCCGTTCAGGCTCTTCCCACGCACCATCGTCTCGATGGCTTGGCTCCGGTCGACCCGCGCCCAGCGCCTGCTGCGCGAGGTCTACGCGGACGCCGACGCCTCCCCGGCCCGACGCTTCGCGTTCGACCTGCTCGTGGTCGACGAGGCCCACCACGTGGCCCCCGCTTCCCCCTCCTCCGGACGCCTTGGCTACGCCACCGACTCCGATCGCACGATCTACACCCGCGAGCTGGCCAACCGCTGCGAGCACCGCCTCTTCCTCTCGGCGACCCCGCACAACGGCCACAGCGAGTCGTTCACGGCTCTGCTCGAGATGATCGACAACCGCCGGTTCTCGCGCGGCGCCCTCGTCGACGAAGCGGCACTGCGCGACATCACGGTGCGCCGCCTCAAGACCGAGATCACGTCGAAGAACTTCCAGCCCCGCCACATCGAGCACCTTCCGTTCACACCGACCCACGAAGAAGAGGAGCACTTCGCCCTCCTGACGACGTTGCTCACGGCGTCGAAGAAGCAGCGCGGCAAAGATGCCGGCGGTGACCTCGCCGCCATGCTCCTGAAGAAGCGCCTGCTGTCGTCGCCAGTCGCCTTCTCCTCGACTTTGCAGCAGTTCGAGGACGCGGTGGTGCCCTTCGGCGCCCCGGCTCACGCCCTGTTGTTCGACGACGACGAGACGCTGCGCGACGCGGTGGGCAGCGACGAGGAGGAGGGCGACGTCGACCACCCTGAGTTCCAGGCGTTGCAGGCGCGCAAGGTTACCCACCCCCTCGGCACCGCGACGCGCGCTGAGATTGGGCGGCTGATCACCTGGGGCGAGAGCTACCGGGGGCGTCCCGACTCCCGCCTGAAAGGGTTGATCGCCTACCTGAATGCGATCGTCCGCCCCGGCGGCACCTGGAGCAACGAGCGGGTCGTCGTCTTTACCGAGTACGCAGCCACCTTGCGTTGGATCGTCGAGATTCTGCGTTCGGCCGGTTTCGGCGACCGGCTGGCGGTCATCGAGGGTACGACGGATGCCGAGACCCGTGAGCTGGTGCGGCTGCGATTTTCCGAGGACCCGAGCGAGGAGCCCGTACGGATTCTCGTGGCCACAGACGCGGCCGGCGAGGGCATCGACCTGCAGGCTTACTGCCACCGGCTGGTGAACTTCGACGTGCCGTTCAACCCGTCGCGCATCGAGCAGCGCATCGGACGCATCGACCGCTATGGCCAGCAGCAGCGTCCCGAGGTGGTCTACTTCCAGCCAGTGGCGTCTACCTCGATCTACGCCGCCGACGCGTCCTTCTTGTCGCGCCTGGCGTCCAAGGTGTCTCAGGTGGCCGCCGACCTGGGCTCGGCCAATCAGGTCTTCGACGTCGAGCTCCAGAACCACTTTTCCCCGGGACGCTCCCGCACCGTGATCCAGGACGCAACCGCCGCGATCATCAACAAGACCCTCGCAGGCGGCCTCGAACTGAACCGTTCTCTGGACGCCCTGGCGCGCGGCTATGACGCGATCGGCGAACGCCTACACATCACCCCCGACGCGATGCGGCGGGTCGTCGCCACGGCCCTTGAGCTCGCGAACCAGCCGCCCCTGACCGAGATCGGCGACGAACGCACCGACGCCGCAGTCTTCCAGGTCGGCCACCTCAGCCCGCAGTGGCAGCGGTCGATCGAGGGCCTGGCGACACGCCTGCGGCCGGATGTTCGACGTCCGGTCACCTTCGACCGCGAGGCGCTGATCGACCCCGAGACGCTTGCCGAGCGCACCGACCTGGTCGCCCTGCACCTTGGCCATCCCCTGGTGTCTCGGGCAGCGCGGTTGTTGCGGCACAGCCTGCTGACCGAGTCGGGCCATCGGGTCACAGCGGTCGTGGTGCCGGGCCTCGACGTCTCGTGCGTGGCGGCGGTGTCGCGCCTGGTTCTGGTCGGACGTGGCGGCCTGCGGTTGCACGAGGAGGTGTTCGTGACGGGAGTCCGGCTGGGGGCCCAGGACCTCGCCGAGGAGAAGACCCAGCGCCTGCTCGATTCGGCGCTCGACAGCCCCGATCTCACCTTGGCGGACGCCGGTGTTCGGCGGCATGTCGCGCAGCTGTGGAACTCCGGTGATCGGCTGCGGGAGCGCCTGACGGCGGCCGTCGGACGCCGTGGCGAGGCCCGGCGAGCGGACGTCGCCGCCCAGCTGCGGCAGCGCCAGGACGCCGACGTGGCGCGGGCGCGCGGCATCTATACGGCCTTCCGGCACACGCTGCGCGACTCGATCACCGAACTGCGCCGCCGCGAGGACGAGCTGGCCGAGATGCTGCCGCTGCCCGACGACCAGCGGCGCCAACGGGAGAAGGACCTGCGGGCGATGGAAGACCGGCTGTTGGTGCTCGACGACGAGGAGCGCCGCGAGGTGGCCGCGATCAACAACCGCTACGCCGAGGTCGAGCCGTTCCCGGCGTCCGTGGCCCTAGTCTTCGCGCTCACCAAGGCGGATGCCGCGAGCTGGGGGGGAGCGTCATGAGGCGCTCCGCACCGCCGGCGTCGGATCATCGCCTCTGGCTGGACCTGACCGACGCCGATGGCCCGTTCCTGTCGGTGCCCGAGCTGCGGCGGGTCGCCCCGCAGGGTTTCACGACGTTGGACGCCCCCCGTGCGGCCGCGCTCAAGGCGGCCAAGGTGGCTTTCGAGACGGCCTGGGATGCTCGCGCCGACAGGCCGGACGCCTTCGTCGCCGCCCAGGACGCCTGGGTGGATCACGTGCTGACAAGGACGTTCGCCTGGGGCGATTTCAAGCAGTCGGCGCCGGTGTCCGCCCGGGTGACGTCGCCCGACGGCCAGGTGGTCGTCGACGCGTCCTTCGCCTACGTCGCGGGCGGGACCACGCACGCGCTGGTGCTGGTGGTGCCTCCGACCGAGAGCCTGCGCGAGGCGCCCGGCGATGGTTGGTCGGCCGATCAAGTGGACAGGCTGGCGGCCCTGTTGCTGAGCACGAAGGTGCCGATCGGGGTCGTCACCGACGGGCGCTGGTGGGGGCTGGTGCGCGCGGTGCCGGGCACGACCGCCGCCTCGGGCGTCATCGACTCCCAGACCTGGATCGAGGAGACCGGCCCCCGGGACGCCTTCGCCGGTCTGCTGTCGCCGCGGCACCTGTCGCAGGGCGACCCGGATCAGCTGCTGGAGGTTATGTTCGCCAGGTCGGTGACCGCCGCCGAGGACGTCACCGAGGCGCTCGGTGCCCAGGTGCGGCGGGCGATCGAGTTGCTGGTGGCGTCCCTCAGCGACACGTCGATCGCGGCTCGCGAACGCGGCCAGGACGACCCGCTGCCCGAGCCCGACGAGGTCTACGACGCCGCCGTGACGGTGATGATGAGGGTCGTGTTTCTGCTGTTCGCCCAGGAGCGCGGCCTGCTGCCGACCGGCCCGCTGTTCGAGCAGAGTTACGGCCTCGTCGGCCAGGTGGACGCCTTGCGCGACCGCGCCGAGGTCGACACCCCCGAGGCGCTGGAGTCGACGGCGCACCTCTGGTACCGGCTGCTGGCCACGTCGAAGGCGTTGTACGAGGGGGCGACGTTCGAGAACATGCGGCTGCCCGCCTACGGCGGCTCGCTGTTCGCGCCCGACCGCTTCGCCTTCCTGACCGCGACCCGGCCGGACGGCGGCCTGGTGTGTCCGGTCAACGACCGGGTCATGCTCGCGGTGCTGGAGGCGGTGCAGTTCGCGAACGTGCCCGGCCAGGGCGAACGCCAAATCAGCTTCCGCGACATCGACGTCGAGCAGATCGGCTACATCTACGAGGGACTGCTGGGGTACACGTGCCGGCGGGCGTCCGAGACGATGGTGGGGCTGATCGGCAAGGCGGGCTGCGAGCCCGAGATCCCGCTGTCGGTGCTCAACGACCTGGCGGACGCCGCCCGCAACGACGCCGACTTGGCGCGGCGCATCATCGCCTGGGTGAAGGTCGACCAGCCGTCGGCCGAGCCGCGGTCGGCGTCCGCGCTGGCGAAGGCCCTCGGGGTATCCGACGACCAAATCGAGGACGCCGAGGTCGCGTTGCGCTCGGTGACGCACGACCCGGGGCTGGCCGAGAACCTGCGGACGTTCCTGGGGGCGATCCGGCGCGATCTGCGGAATCGTCCGATGGTGGTGCACGAGGGCGGCCTGCTGGTCGCCGAGACGCCGTCGCGCAAGAACGCGGGCGCCCACTACACGCCGCGCTCGCTGGCCGAGGAGGTCGTGCAGTACGCGCTCGAACCCCTCGTCTACTACCCGGGGCCCTACCAGACCGACGACCACACGGCCTGGCGGCTGCGGTCGTCGTCGGAGATCATCGGGCTGAAGGTGGCCGACATCGCGTGCGGCTCGGGGGCGTTCCTGGTGGCGGCGGCCCGCTTCCTGGGGGCGCGGTTGACGGAGGCGTGGAACGCCGAGGGTGTGCCCGGCGAGCCGGCCCGGCTGGAGCGACGGGCGATCCGCGAGGTGGTGGCCAGCTGCCTCTACGGCGCCGACATCAACCCGATGGCGATCGAGATGTGCAAGCTGTCGCTGTGGTTGGTCAGCCTGGACGCCAAGCTGCCGTTCAGCTTTGTCGACGACAAGGTGCTGGTCGGCAACTCGCTGCTTGGCCTGACCGACGTGGCGCAACTGCAGGCACTGCACATCGACCCGTTGCGGGCGGGCGGCCACCAGGACCTGCTGACGATGGCCGGCTCCGTGACCTCCGTTGACATCGGGTCGCGGCTCGCGAGGGCCGCGCAGCTGCGGCGCGACCTGGCCCACCCGGTGAACGACGACGACCCCATGCAGTCGACCCGCCGAAAGCGGGCGCTGACGGGCCAATTGGACGCCGCTCTGGCCGACCTGCGCACCATGAGTGATGCGGTAGTCGCCGCCGGATTGATCCACGGTGGCAAGCCCGGCAAGGCTCTCGACAGCGCCTACACGGCGCTGCGCACGATTGCCACCGACGCCTTCCCGGCCGCCGGTGAGCCTGATCGCACGAACCTCGATCAGGTCCTGAAGCGTGGCCTCACGCCGTCCGTCGACACCGACTACGAGCGCTGGCAGCCCATCCACTGGCCCGTCGAGCTCGCCGACGTCTTCGCCGAGCAGTCCGGACGCAGCGGCGGCTTCGACGCCGTGATCGGCAACCCGCCGTTCCTGGGTGGCAAGAAGGTGTCGGGCGCCGTGGGTACGGACGTGCGTGACTGGTTCGTTCACGTTCTCGCTGACGGACGCCGCGGCAACGCCGACTTGGTGGCGTACTTCTTCCTGCGTGCGGCCTCGCTGCTCCGGGGTTCTGGGACGCTCGGACTCATCGCCACCAACACCATCGCTCAGGGCGACACCCGCGAAGTGGGTCTTGACGGCATGAGCGCAGACGGATTCACGATCACTCGCAGCATCCAGTCACGCTCGTGGCCAGCTGCGACGGCGAACTTGGAGTTCGCCGCCGTCTGGGGCGCCAATGGCCGGGTCTCGGACGCCATCGCCCGCGTCGCCGACGACGAGCCGGTTCGCCGGATCACCACACTTCTCGAGCCAGCGGGCAGGGCGCCCGGACACCCCACTCGGCTAGGCGAGAACGCCGGGATCGCGTTCATCGGCTGTTTCGTGTTGGGCATGGGCTTCGTGGTCGAGGAGGACCAGGCGCGCGCGTGGATCGCAGCCGACCCTCGCAACGCCGAGGTCCTGTTTCCCTACCTCAATGGGGACGACCTCAACTCCCGCCCCGACGCCAGCGGCTCTCGCTGGGTGATCGACTTCAACGACCGAAGCGAGGAGGTCGCCCGCGCATTCGACCTGCCATTCGGGCGAGTCGTGGCCGAGGTCAAGCCTGATCGTCGGCGAAGGAGGCCCGACGGAACCTTCGCCCTCCGGCGCCCATTACCGGACCGGTGGTGGCAGTACGCCGACAAACGACCAGCACTTCGGCGGGCGATCGGTGACCTAGACGAAGTGCTTGCCATCGCTTTGGTCAGCAAGACAGTGATGCCGCTGCGCGTCCCGACCCGCCAGGTCTTCAGCCACATGCTCGGGGTGTTCGCCGATCCCTCGTTCAACACACAATCCGTCCTGTCGTCGTCGCTGCACCAGCTCTGGGTGGTGGCCTATGGGTCGACACTGGAGACCCGCGTGCGCTACACCCCATCCGATGTGTTCGAGACGTTCCCGCGCCCTGAACTGTCGGAGGCGCTTGATTCAATCGGACGTGTGCTGGACATGGAGCGCCGCGAGATCATGCTTCGTCGTCCTCTGGGGCTGACGAAGCTGTACAACCTGGTCAACGATCCCGAGCTGCCCGAGGGGCTGGACGCGGACGTCGACCGGATGCGACAAATCCACGTCGAGCTCGACGAGGCGGTCATGGCCGCCTATGGCTGGTCCGACGTCGAGCTCGGGCACGGGTTCCACACCTACCGGCAGATGACCCGCTGGACGGTCTGCCCGGCGGCCCGGGTCGAGATCCTCGACCGGCTGCTGGAGGAGAACCACCGCCGGGCCGCACTCCAGGGCGAGCTGGCGCCCGCGGCGTCCGACGACGACGAACTCGAGGGGGAAGAATGACGGCTGCGGCACCCGAGTACGAGCTGACGACTCAGCTCGACGGCACTAGCTACAACGTCCGGGAGAACCTGGCCGACATCCTCCGACGCGAATTGCTGGGGCCTGTGGGGCCCGACGACGAGACCATCCGGGTCGCCCCCGACACCGCCTACCTCATCGGACGCATCGCGCCCCACAAGGTGCGGCTCTCGGCCGAGGGTTCGACCGCATCGGCCGCCGCCGAGGGGGCTTCGGCGGGGCTGTCCGACGACGAGTCCGAGGACGCGGCGCTCGACCCGATCGCCGACCTCGAGGCGTCCGATGACGGCGGAGCCCCCGACGAGGACGGGGGCGAGGACGCCCCGCAGAAGCGCGGGCTGATGATCCCGGCGTCCATGGGGCTGCGGTTCCAGGTGCCTGTCGAACAGCAGTCGGTGAGGGTCACGGCCCGCTGGGGCACCTACCAGCCCGTCGACACCGGCGAGGTCTCTGCGCGCGGGCTTCCGATCCGGGGCTATCGACGTACCCAACACGAGCGGCCCATTGACGTGCCGGTCGCGAGTCTCGCCCAGGGGATCACCCACGAGTTCACCGTGCACGACAAGGTGCTGCTGAAGGTCGACTGCCACCTCGACGCCCACGATGAACAGCGCCGCCTGGTCGAGGTCGCCCTGTGCAACACCGCCGAGGTGGTCGACAAGATCCCGACGCATGTATGGCTGTTCCAGACCGAGCTCGACGTCACCGCCGAGGGGGCGGCCGTCTTCCTGCCGGTCGCCGACGCCCTGGCCACCCCGCCCCACCCCGATGACGAGGACGAGCTCAAGCGCCTCGCCCTGCAATACCGCGACCGGCTCGAGTTCGCCCTGGGGCGCACCTGCTCGGTCACCTGGGACGCCGCACCCGGCGCCCGCGCCGCCACCCGTGTCACCACCACCTGGCTGCCGGTCAGCGAGACCCCCAAGACCGAGGCCGCCAGCAACGCCGCCGTGATCACCGACATGCGGGCGCTCGCGACGGCGTCCGGCGACGAGCTGCGCGCCGGGCTGCGGCCGCTGGTGACCAGCTACCGCACCTGGCTGGACGCCCAGGACGCCATCGCCGCCGGCCTGCCCGACCACCTACGCACCATCGCCGACGAGGCCATCTTCGAGGCGCGGCAAGTCGCCACCCGGCTCGCGGACGGCATCGAGTTCGTGGCCGCCGACGACGAGGCCCGCCGCTGCTTCGCCTTCGCCAACACCGTCATGGCCGACCAGCGCGTCCGATCGCAGGTCGCGGCCAAAAGGGCCGCCGACCCGTCGCTGTCGATCAAGGACGCCGAGGCGTCCGTCGCCGCCGATGGCCCCAAGGCCCACTCGTGGCGCCTGTTCCAGCTCGCGTTCGTGCTGCTGCAACTGCCGGCCCTCACCGACCCGGCCGCCGACCGGCGGTCGAACCCCGACCTCGCCGCAGTCGAACTGCTGTTCTTCCCCACCGGCGGCGGCAAAACCGAGGCCTACCTCGGGCTCGCGGCCTACGCCTTCGCCATTCGGCGGCGACAGGGGGTGGTGCAGTCGGCGTCCGGGCCACTGGATGGACGCCTGGGCCTCACCGTGCTGATGCGCTACACCCTGCGGCTGCTCACCGCCCAGCAGTTCCAGCGCGCCACCACGATGGTGTGCGCCGCGGAGCTCGAACGGCGCCGCGACCCGGCCGTGTGGGGCGACGAGCCCTTCCGGATCGGGCTGTGGGTCGGGTCGAAGGTGTCGCCCAAGCGGGTCGACGAGGCCATCAAGGCCATCGAGAAGGCCAAGCAAGATCCGCGTGCCGACAGCGACCTATCGGTGCTCCAGGTCAAACGCTGCCCCTGGTGCGGCTCACCGTTGTCGGCGGCCGAGGTGGACGCGGTCGTCACGACGCGCCGCGTCCACGTGTGGTGCAGCCGGGACGCCGCCGACTGCCCCTTCGCGCGCGGCGGGCAGGTGCGTGACGGGCTCCCCGTGCTCACGGTGGACGAGGAGATCTACCGCCTGGCCCCCGCGTTCGTCATCGCCACCGTCGACAAGTTCGCGCGCCTGGCCCGCGAGGGCGAGGCCGCCTCGCTGTTCGGCTATGTGTCGAAGCGCTGTGACCGGCACGGCTTTGTCCACCCCGACTACCGGGAGTGCACGGTCGACAAGCACAACACGGCCGGGCAGTTCCCGCCGGCATGGCGGCGTCCTCATGCACGGCTGCGTCCGCCGGACCTGATCATCCAGGACGAGCTGCACCTCATCACCGGGGCGCTCGGCACCACCGTCGGACTGTTCGAGACCGCCATCGACACCCTGTGTTCGTGGGAGACGCCGGACGGGCGCCCGGTCGAGCCGCTGATCGTCGCGTCGTCGGCGACCGTGCGACGTGCTACGTCCCAGATCGGCCGTCTTTACGGGCGAGGTGCCGCGATCTTCCCTCCCCAGGTGGTGGACGTCGCCGACACCTACTTCTCCCGCGAGAAGGCACCCAGCAAGGACTCCCCCGGCCGCCGCTACCTGGGCGTCTGCGCGTCCGGCGTCCGCATGACCATGGCGGAGATCCGCCTGGCCGAGGTGCTGATGATGGCCGCCCAGCTGCTGCTCGACCGCGACGGCAAGTCCGCCGATCCGTACATGACGCTGGTCGCCTACTTCAACGCCACCCGCGAGCTCGCCGGCATGAAGAGGTTCATGGGCGACGACGTCCAGACGACCCTCGAGCTCGGACGTCGCTGGTCGAAGCTGCCGCGGCGCAAGCCGTCCATTGGCTCCGACCTCGTGGTTGGAGAGCTGACCGCCCGGGTGCCGTCCACCAAGATCACTCAGACGCTCGACCAGATGGGCGTCCCGTTCGACCCCGACACGTACTCGACGGCCGCGCGCCGAGCCCGCGCCGCCGCGTTCCGTGAGGCCAAGCTGACGGGGGCCGAGGTGGCCGACCTTGGGCCGGTTCCCTTCGACGCCGTGCTAGCCACCTCGATGCTGCAGGTCGGTGTCGACGTCAACCGGCTCGGGCTGATGCTGGTCGTCGGCCAGCCGAAGAACACGGCCGAGTACATCCAGGCGTCATCCCGCGTTGGCCGTGCCGACGAGGCGCCGGGGCTCGTGGTGTCGCTCGGCAACTGGGCGAGGCCGCGCGACCTGGCCCACTTCGAGAGTTTCCAGCACTATCACGAGACCTTCTACTCCCAGGTCGAGGCGCTGTCCGTCACGCCCTTCTCCGAGACATCCGTGGACCGCGGGATCGACGGTGTCCTGGTCAGCGCCGCGCGGGTGCTCGGTGCGGCGGCCGGCGAGAACGGCCTCTCTCCCGAGCGCGGCGCCAGCCAGGTGGACGCCCAGGCCGCCGCGCTGGCGTCCCTCGTCAACGCTCTGGTCAACCGGGCCGAGCGTGCGGGCGGTCAGAACGCGGCGGACCTCCTGCGGTCGCGACTGAACAACCGACTCGACAGGTGGAGCGCCCGCCGCAAGAAGCTGCTGGAGTCGAGCAGGGTGCTCGTCTACGAGCGGGCAAAGCCCGGCAGCAATGAGGCCGCCCTGATGATCGGCGCCGAAACCGGGCTGGTGCCCGACGACAACACGCCGCCCTTCGTCGCTGCCAACTCGATGCGCGAGGTGCAGCCCGAGATCAACCTGCTCGTCTCGCCCAAGGAGTCCCGCCTGATGGTCACGACTGCGGACGCGCCCGGCTGGCTGTTCCCGGCACCGAAGGAGGACCGATGAGCGAGGCATCCCACAGCGTCCCGGCAGCCCCGGAACCCGCCCTCGTCGCCGTCAACCCGGTTAGGGACGACGAGGAGCTGCGTGCGAACGCCAAGACCGGCAAGGCGACCAAGCGCAATCGCGCCAAGGTCGGCAGCGCCCGGCCGTCGTCCCTGATGTACACCTACGGTCCGGGGGCGATCGTCGACCTGCCCAACTTCACGGTGATGCCCACCGGGTACGAGGCGTGGGACTACATCTGGCAGCGCGTGCGCACCGAGCAGGGGGTGTTGCCGGCGATCCGGGCACCGAAGTTGCTGGCCGACGTGCGCCAGCAGCTCGGCCCCCAGGTGGCCGAGCTGCGCCCGTTCCCCTACCTGCCCGAGTCGGGGGTGTACAGCACCGACGGCGTCCACCTGGGCGTGCCGGCCGTGATGTTCCCGCAGTGGTACCGCTGCACCGCCTGCGACTTGCTCGCCCCGCTCGGCCGCTTCCGCTACCGCAACACCAACCCGTATCGTCCGGACGAGGCCGTCATCGAGCACGATCACTGCCCCAAGAAGAAGGCCGGCAAGGGCAACGCCAGGGTCGTCCCGGCGCGTTACCTGCTGGCCTGCACCAACGGCCACCTGGACGAATTCCCCTATGAACTCTGGGTTCATGGCGGCTCGCCCTGCCCCAAGGCCGAAGCGCCGGTGCTGCACATGCGTGAGTCGACGATGTCGCGGGGCGCGTCCGCGACGATCGAGTGCTGGTCGTGCATCGGGGCCAAGGAGCCCGGGAAACCCCTCAGCCGGGGCATGAACGAAGCACAGGGACGGCCCGGCCGGGAGAAGCTCCCACGGTGCCGAGGGCGGCGTCCGCACCTGGTCGACTTCGACCCCGCCGGATGCACCTGCGAGTCGCACCTGATGCTGGTCGGGGCGTCCAACCTATGGTTCCCCCTGCTGAGCAGCGTGATCGTGCTGCCCACCACACCGGCCGAGCGCGCTGACGCGTTGGTGGACGCCCTACGTCCTTATGCCGACAAACTCGCCAAGTATGCGGACAACCCGGGTTTCCTGCGTGACTTGGTCGACGACAAGGTCGACCTGGCGACGGTGACCGATGCCGAGCTGCTGGAGGCCGTTGCCGTAGCCCTCGCGCCGGTGGTGACGCCGGCGCCCGACTTCGAGCCCACGCCGACGAACTGGCTCGACCTGATGACGCCGGAATGGGAACTGCTGACGCGTCCTCTTGCCGGTGGCCGGCACGAGGACGTTGACAGTGGCCTAACGATGCGGACACGCCCACGCCACGCCGGTCTACCGACTGCGGTGGCGTCCGTGGTGGCCGTCGAGCGGCTGCGCAAGGCGACCGCGTTGCTCGGCTTTACGCGCATTGACGAGATGGACCGCATTGACGACCTGTTGCAGCGACGCGCCCCCCTGTCGGTCGGCGTCCCGCGTTGGGTCGTCGCTACCCTCGACCGCGGCGAGGGGGTCTTCCTGACGCTAGACGAGGCGCGGGTCGCGTCCTGGGAAGCGCGCGTTGAGGCGTCCGATCTCTGGAGGGCCCTCCGGCAGGCACACGAGCGCAACTTCGCGAACCGGCAGTCGGAAACGGCGGGGAACATCACGCCGGCGGGCCGGCTGCGTCCGCCGCGCTATTGGCTGCTGCACACGCTCTCGCACGCGTTGCTGCGTGAAATGGCCATGTCGTCCGGCTACGGGGCGGCCAGCATCTCCGAGCGTCTCTATGCCTGGAAGGCCGACGACACCCACCCGGCGGCGGCCGGCGTCTTGCTATTGACGACGTCGTCCGACTCGGACGGCACGCTCGGCGGCCTCGTCGCGTTGAGTGAGCCGGACTCGCTCGCGCGGCTTACCCGGGACGCCCTACGCAAGGCGTTGCGCTGCTCAGCCGACCCGGTGTGCGCGCACCGGACGCCAATCGCGCCCGAGGACTTCCTGCACGGGGCGGCCTGCCACTGCTGTTCGATGGCGTCCGAGACGTCGTGCGAGAGGGCCAACCGGTTCCTGGATCGGCGGTTCCTGGTGCCACTTCCGGGACCGCACGCTGGCCTGGCCTTCTTCGCGGCGCCGTGACCTCGGCGGCGTGGGCCCTCGGGAATCTCCTGAGCGCGGTCGAGGCCGAACGAATCCTCGCCCGATTCCGGGCGGGGCAATCCCTAAGCCAGGCTACTCAGGGCATCGATGCGGCACGGGCGGGACAGGTGCGTTCGCTGTTGGAGGCGGTAGGGGCAACTCCGGCGCGCCTCGACATCGCCGCGCCCCTGTTGGAAGGCATCGCGGGAGCGCGTTCAGCGTCCGTTGATGTCTCGGCTGTCTGGACCCTGCCGGACGGGCTAGCGACGACCAGTTCGCTGACCTCGTCGGTCGCCCAGTTCGTCGAGAGCGCCCGCAGCTTCGTCATCTGCTCTACCTACAACTTCAATGAAAGCTCGGCGTTGGGGCCCTCGATCGTCAAGGTGGCCGAGCGGGGGGTCGACGTGTCGGTCTACGTGGACGGGGCAGTCAACAAAGAGCTGCCTGGGCTCGCCTCCACGCTGTCGCCGGCTCGCCTCTACGCTTCGCGCCAGTCGGGCAAGTCCGTGCGTCACCACGCCAAGTTCATCGCGGTGGATCATCAGTTTCTCTGGGTAACCAGCGCCAATTTCAGCTGGTCGGCTGAGAACGTCAACGTCGAGGTCGGCCTGCGCGTGCAGTCGCGGACACTCACCGAATCCGTCGAGAACCAACTCCTGGCGGCGAAGAGCCTGTACTGGAAGGTGGCGCCGGATCACTGACCGACGGGCGGGTGTGCGCGATCATTGACCCGTGGACTGGAACAACCCCGCCGACCTTTGCTCCCTCGTCGACCGGCTCAGAGCGCTCCCCGGCGAGAACGAGTGGGTGGAGTTCAAGGCCAACAACGCCGCGCCCGACGAGATCGGCGAGTACATCTCGTGTTTGGCCAACTCGGCCGCGTTGAGCGGCCAGGATACCGCGTTCATGATCTGGGGCATCCAAGACGACGATCATGCCGTTGTCGGGACGCTATTCCGCCCAACAGATTCCAAGGTGGGCAACGAAGATCTTCGGGCTTGGCTTGTTCGCCTCCTTGATCCAAACGTCGATTTCTCGTTCCACTCCGTGCAAATTGGTGATGCGCCCGTAGTCGTCCTCAGGGTGGACGCCGCGTCTAAGCTCCCGGTCACCTTCAAACACAAGGGGTACATCCGGATCGGCTCCTACAAGAAGCCGCTCGACCAGCACGCCGACCACCAACGGCGACTCTGGAAGGTTCTCGACACGTACTCGTTCGAGGATGGGACCGCGGCCGCCGACCTGACTGTGGAACACGTGGTCCAGTTGCTCGACTACCCTGCCTTCTTCGCCCTCCACAAACTGCCCCTTCCCGAGAACCGGACCTCAGTCATCGAGGCGCTTGAGGCGTCCCAGCTGATCAGACACAACGTCGAACATCAGTGGCAGATCACGAACGGCGGTGCCCTTCTCTACGCGCGCAACCTGGACGACTTCAACAGGCTCGCTCGCAAGGCGCCGCGGGTCATCCACTACGACGGCACGTCAAGAATCAAGACCAAGCGGGAACAGGTGGGCCAGCGGGGCTACGCAGCGGGCTTCCAGGGCTTGGTGGGCTATATTGCCGACCAGTTACCCAACAGCGAGGTCATCCAGGATGGCCTACGCATGGATCAACTCCAGTTCCCGAGTTTGGTGATTCGCGAGCTCGTTGCCAACGCCCTCATCCACCAGGACCTCACCATGACTGGAACGGGGCCGATGGTCGAGATCTTCGACGACCGAATAGAGGTCACCAACCCGGGCGTTCCGCTACGAGATCCGAGCAGATTCATCGATCTTCCCCCTAGGTCACGAAACGAAGCGCTCGGCGCGGCGATGCGACAGATCGGCGTCGCGGAGGAACGTGGAAGCGGCTGGGACAAGATCGCCTTCGAACTGGAGTTCCACCAACTTCCGCCCGCGCGCGTCGAGGTGCACGACGCCCAGACCCAAGTCACCATCTATGCGCCGAAGGCTCTTGCGCAGATGGACAAGCCTGAGCGGATCTTGGCGGTCTACCAGCACGCGTGTCTGCGTTGGGTGAGCAACCTGCCAACGAACAACGCCAGCGTGCGTGTTCGGTTGGGCATCTCAGACCGGAACAAGGCCCAGGCCTCCCGCATCATCAAGGAAGCCGTCGACGACGGGGCGATCGTTCCCTATGATCCGACCGTGGGCCCCCGCTCGTTGAGGTACGTTCCGTCCTGGGCTGCGCCGGAGCGTTGAGGGTTTGTTGATCGGAACTTGCACAAGCGCCGCCTCAGAAGCTCCAAATACGGTGTGACTAGGTGATATGGCAACCCATCTTTGTTGATCAGTTGCTCGCTCGCACTCCGTCTCCAGCGGCCTTTCGCGAAGGGGCGTCCAACACGCTGATCCTTGGCGGGATTGCGTGCGCCGTCCAGGCCGGCCTGGGTGGGTTGAGCACGCGTGGCGAGCCGCCGAGCCGGGGTACCCCGACGTCCCGTGGGCCGACGCCGAGGTCGTCGATGAGCGTCAGGACGATGTTCGATCAATCGCCCAGGCGGTCCAGGAGGTCGGCGTACCGGTCTTGGGCTTCGGCGGCGAGCGCGCGGACCTTGTCTTGCCGGGGTCTCCCTGACGGGGGCTCGTGGATCGCGCGGACGGTCGCCTCCTGCTTGCTCACCCCGTCAGCCTCGGCCAGCCGGCCGAGGGCGTTCTCTTCGTCCGGGGTCAGCCGCGGGGTCGTCACCATAACCCCATGATGCCGACCTCGTATCGCACCAGGGGGCAACCCAAAGGCGCGATCCATCGAGGACGACCATGTGGAACCAACATCAGACTCGACCGCGCCGCTTGAAGTGAGGCCCCTACCGTCAGCTCCCTGATTACCCAGCGGTGTCGGCGGTTTTGAGGCCGGCTGCGGCAGCGGTTCCCGATTCGTCCGCCGATTGGCTGGCCGCCCAGCTCGCGAGGAGGTTCAGGGCTTCTTGGGTCGGGGAGCCGGGTTCGGCGGTGTAGATGGTCATGGCGACGCCGGGGTCGCCGGTGAGGGCGAGGGTGTCATAGGCCAAGTGGAGGTCGCCGACGACGGGGTGGTGGAAGTGCTTGGTGCCGGTGGTGTGGATGCGGACGTCGTGGGAGCTCCAGCGGCGGCGGAACTCGTCGCTGCGGGTGGACAGTTCGCCGACCAGTTCGTGGAGCTGGCGGTCGTGGGGGTCGCGGCCGGCCTGGGTTCGGAGCATCGCGACGGTGATGTCGGCGTAGTAGTCCCATTCGGGGTAGAAGCGGCGGGCGGCGCTGTCGAGGAAGGTGAAGCGGGCGAAGTTGGGCTTGCCGGCGGGGGCGGCGTAGAGGTCTGAGTAGAGGGCGCGGCCGAGGTGGTTGGCGGCGAGGAGGTCGCCGAGCCCGTTGCCGACGGCCGCGGGGGTGTCGCGGATGGCGTCCAGGGCGCGCTGCAGGCTGGGGCGCGGACGCCACTGCTTGCCGGTGTCGCGTCGACGGGGGGCCAGCAGGCTCGTACCGTTGGCGGCCTGGGCGAGGTCGAAGAGGTGCTCGCGCTCGGCCGGATCCAGCTGCAGGGCGCGCGTGATGGCCTCGAGCACGCCTGCGGAGACACCGGCGAGGTCGCCCCGCTCGAGTTTGGAGTAGTACTCGATGCTGACGCCGGCCAGCCCGGCGACCTCGCCGCGGCGCAGCCCGGGGACGCGTCGGCGTCCGTCCTCGGGTAGGCCTGCCTGGTCGGGCGTGATCTTGGCGCGGCGGGTCGTCAGGAACTCGCGCACCTCGGCTCTGTTGTCCACTCGACCACGGTAAACCGGATCGCGCCGCGGCTGAGATCCTCTGCGGGTACACCCCTGCGCAGAGACTTCTCCGGACGCCGGGGGCGCGGTTGTCTGCTGGGCATGCCACGACTCGCGAGCGTCCGTCGTCCGTCGTCGTCTGGACGCTGGACGCGTCACCGGCTACCTCGCCGCGCTCACGGACCGTGGCCCCGTCCGGGTCACGATCCGCCGTGCCGGGAGCGCGTGAGGTGGGGTGTTCTGCCGGAACACCTTTCAGCAGGGACTTCCCGCACCCGCGCGGGTGCGGTTCGCTGAGACACGAACCGAGGACGCCCGCGGGCGTCCGAATCAACGAAGGAGCCGACGCGATGCGTGGTGTGGTGATGTACGGGCCCGGGGACGTGCGGGTTGAGGAACGGGACGATCCGAGGATCGAGCTCCCGACCGACGCGGTGATCCGGCTGGCCGCGACCTGCGTGTGCGGCTCCGACCTGTGGTCGTACCGGGGCATCGAGTCGCCGCAGTGGCCGGTGCCGATGGGGCACGAGTACTGCGGCGTTGTCGAGCAGGTCGGCGGCGCCGTGACGACTGTCCGTCCGGGGCAGTTCGTGGTCGGGTCGTTCTTCGCCTCCGACAACACCTGCGAGATCTGCCAGGCCGGCTACCAGTCGGGCTGCATCCACCGCGAGGCGGCCTGCCCGGGCGGCGCCCAGGCACAGCTGATGCGGGTCCCGCTCGCCGACGGCACATTGGTGGCCACCCCTGGCATGCCGGACGCCGACCTGATCCCGTCCCTGCTCGCCTCCTCCGACGTGCTCGGCACCGGCTGGTTCGCGGCCACGGCCGCCGAAGTCGGACCCGGCAAGACGGTCGCGGTCGTCGGCGACGGCGCGGTCGGCCTGCTGGGCGTGCTGGCCGCCAAGCAGCTCGGCGCGGAACGCATCATCGCCATGAGCCGCCACGCCGACCGCCAGCAGCTCGCCCTGGAGTTCGGCGCCACCGACATCATCACCGAACGCGGCGACGAGGGCGTCGAGCGGATCAAGGAACTCACCGGCGGCTACGGCGCCCACTCCGTCCTCGAGTGCGTGGGCACCGCCGAGGCCATGCAGCAGGCCATCCGCTCCACCCGCCGCGGCGGGCACGTCGGGTACGTCGGCGTCCCGCACGACCTGAAGCTGGACGGGCTCGACCTCTTCTTCAGCCACGTCCACCTGCACGGCGGGCCGGCGCCCGTCCGCGGCTACCTGCCGCACCTGATCGACCTGATCTGGAGCCGCACCATCGACCCCGGACGCGTCTTCGACCTGCACCTCCCCCTCGACCAGGCGGCCGAGGCCTACCGGGCCATGGACGAGCGCCGCGCCATCAAGGTGCTCCTCCAGCCCTGACCACGACGACCAAGGAGCCCGACAAGACCGCCACCGCCCACGCGCCGACCGTGCCCACCAGCACGGCGCGCGGCCCGCTGGTGCCGGTCGTGCTCGGGCTCCTGAGCATGTTCGGGCCCATCTCGATGGACCTGTACCTGCCCGTGCTGCCCGCGCTGGGCGCCGACCGGGGGCAACCGCCTCGGCGTCCCAGCTCACCGTCACCGCCTGCGCGAGCTACGCGATCTGGATCCGAGACCCGCGCGGGCAGGAAGAAGCCGAGTCCCTTTCGGATTTTTCGATTGTTCCTATACTAGGAACATGAGCGCCCAGGCCACCGAACCCACAACCCTCCTGCCACCCGCCAACATGGACGCGATGCTGGACCTGTCCCGCTTCCTGGACCAGGTCGCCGAACCGGCGGCTCTACTCGGCCCGGACGGCCAGACTGTGCCGCTGCCGATCGAGGCGTACCAGGTGCTGGTGAAGGTGGTGGAGTCGATGCGCGCGGGCAAGGCGATCACCGTGGCTCCGCTTGACCAGCGGCTCACCACGCAGGAGGCTGCGGACTTCCTCGGTATCAGCCGGCCAACGTTGGTGAAGCTGCTCGAGCGCGGGGACATCGCGTACGAACGTCCGGCCGCGGGTCGGCATCGCCGTGTGCGGTTGGCCGACGTGCTCGACTATCAACGAGGCAAGCGTGCCGAGCGCCGCACCACCCTCGACCAGCTCACGGCACAGGCCGCCGACGCGGGCCTCTATGACGACGTTCCCGACTACCGCAAAGCACTTCGGGCGGCTCGCAAGCGTCGGGACAGCTGACTTCGTGACGCGATACACCGCCTTCCTCGACGCGTGCGTCCTGGTTCCAATCGCCCTGGCGGACACGTTACTGCGATTGGCGGAGGCGGGGCTCTATCGCCCGTTGTGGAGCGAGCGGGTGTTGGATGAGATGGTCGAGGCGATTGAGACAGTTCATCCTGACCTGGCGTCGGGCTCGGCTCGCAGGCGGGCCGATGCCATGCAGTCCTCCTTCGACGACGCGTGCGTCACCGACTGGGAGGAGCTGGTGGCGGGGATCTCGCTCCCAGACCCCGGCGACCGGCACGTCGTGGCAGCGGCGCTCCAGGGCAGGGCGGACGCGATCGTGACGGCCAATCTGCGCGATTTCCCGCTCGAAGTGCTGGAGCCGATGGGTCTGGAAGCACAGCACCCCGACGACTTCCTGCTGAATCAACTCGACCTTGATCCGGACGTCACGATCGCGACCCTGCATCGCCAGGCGGTCGCGACTCGGCGTCCGGCGGTTACCACCAAGCTGCTGCTCGACCACCTCGTGCGTTGCGGGGTCCCGAAGTTCGCGGCAGCGGCCGCGCCCCAGCTGTGGCGGGGGATCTAGGTCGGCGCTTTCGCCCAGGGGGTGACGCGGTCTGGTCGGCAGAGGCGTAGCAGCGATGGGGTTGCAGCAGACTGGGGTTCTGCAGGGAGGAGTTTGCTGGTGCGCGCGTTGAGCGATCCGAACTTTGACCGGGCGCAACGCTTCCTCGCCGACCTGGCCGACGAGGCCGGACTGGGGGCGTCTTACCGACCTGGGAGCGGGTACTGGCCCGGCGGTGGGCGGGGTGGCTGGGCCACCATCGGGACGTGGGACGTCGAGCTTGAGTTCGTGGCCTACGGGCCCTCGGGCCAGCGGGCGGAGGTGCGAATCGAGCCGAGCAGCGTGCCCAAGCCGCTCCGCCGCAGCTTCCCAGAATTGGGGGCCCTGCTCGCGTTGCCCGTCGACGGTTGGCGCACGGCTCGGGGGGCGGCGCGGGCGCGAAGCCTCGGCGAGGGCGGAGCCTACCTGCGGGAGCTCTGGTCGAGTCCCAGCGCGGTGAAGGAGCGGGCGCTCGGGGGGCTGTCGGTACCCCAGGGCCCCTTCGACGAAACCCCGGATCCGCTGGCCTTCTATGTGGCCGCGTTCCTGCCGGAACAACCAGTCGAAGGAGCCCCCGACTGGTTGCTCGCCCTGGTCGAGCGGGTGGCGAGTGATCCGTCCCTGCGGTGGGGCGAGGCCCGGATCCCGCAACCAGCCACGGAGAGCGAGGTCGCGGCCACTGTGTACGGGGCGGCCGTCTGTCTCCTGCCGGACGTCCTGGAGCCCGCCCAGGTGGTCCGGGCGTCGCGGGTGCCGATCTCCGACATTCGGGCGGGGCTGCGGGCACCGGAGCAGGCGTCCTTCACGGTCGATCTGGGGAGCGGGACGACGCTTCGCGCCGATCTTGTGGCGCCTCCGGACGCCCTTGCCCCGCTGGAGGTGCGCCTCAGTGTCACGCGAGCTCGGATCGACCTGACGCTGCTGCCGGGCCGGGTCGCCCCGACCGCCGCGATGCAGCTGCCCACGGGTGGTGGCGCCGACCCGGCCGCCGCCGTGCAGCGGCTGCTGACGCGCACGGGCTTCATCCGCGTCGCCCGCGAGCAGCTTCTTCGCCCACCCGCCGAGTTGCGGCGGCTGGCGCCGGATCGTCCGCACTGGAACTGGGCCGCGCTCCTGGCCCTGGTCACGAGCTCGGGGCCGCGCGAGCTGGATCAGGCGCATCTCGATCGGCTGGTCTTCGACCTCCTCGTCGACCGGAAGGACGACCTTGACGCCGCCGCGTCGAACGAGATCATGAGCGCGATGTACGGGATCGCCACCATCTCGGGTCTCTCTGCACGTCAACCGGACGACGCTGTGTCGGGCTGACCCCGATGAGGGCCGGTTACCTGTGAACTACCTCGTGAAGGTACCCATGTCGTGTTTGTCCAGGAGTTCCACCAGCAGGCTGGAGCCGCGGAAGGTGACCTGGCCGATGGATCCCAGCGGCGCGCTCTCGTTGTAGGGCGCGTAGGTGAAGACGTCGCCGTCCCAGTGGCGCAGCGGCCACACGACGGCGCTCGGGCCGATCCGCAGCTCCAGGTGGTCGCCGGCGACGGTGACCCGCGCCTTCCCGTAGTAGCCGTTGCGGTAGACGCCGGCGTACGAGGCGAGCTCCTTGGCCGCTGCCGGGTCTGTCGGCGCCGAGGCTCCCACGAGCTCGCCCACCGGCCCCATGATCGGGACGAAGACCGACTGGAACAGGGGCCACCAGTCCTGCCGGGGAGCGCCGAACTGGGCCAGGTCCATGAACTGGGCGGCGACCGCCTCGGCCGCGCCGACCGCCATCCCGTTGGTCAGCACCGTGATTCCCAGGTCCGGGCCGGGCAGCATCGTGAACGCCGTCCCGGTGCCGAGCGCGAAGGCGCCGGAGTGGCTGAGCGAGGTCAGGCCGCCCGGGGTGGTGCCGACGTTGAAGCCGTAGCCCCGGACGCCGGGGCGCGCGTCCGCGCTCTTCGGGGTGCTGCTGACGAACTGCCCGGTGATGGCGGGGATCAGGGCCTTGGCCGCGACCACCGGCTTGCCGTCGACGCTGCCGTCGGCCAGGACGAACTTCATCCAGGCGGCCATGTCGGCGGCGCTCGAGCTGACCCCACCGGCCGCGGACTGGGCGTCCGGACGTCGCTGCTGGGTCGTGACGCCCCACTTCCCGTCGACCGGGACGTGCGGGACCGCGCGATTGTCGCGGGCGAGGTAGTCGTCGACGCGGGAACTGGTCGAGGTCATGCCGAGCGGCTCGTACAGGTCGCGCTCCGACAGCTCCGCCCAGTCGAGCCCGGCGGCCTTGGCGACCGACTCGGCGGCGGCCGTCAGGCCGAAGTTGGTGTAGTAGGGGTCGACCCGGAACGTCGACAGCGGGACCTGGCGCAGCCGCTGCAGGATCTGGGTGCGGTTGTAGCCGAGGTCCTCCAGGTCGTCCCCGGCGTGGTCGGGGAGACCCGACCGGTGGGTGTACATGTCGGCGATCGTCACGTGCTTGGTCACCCAGGGGTCGGCCAGCGCGAAGTCCGGCAGGTTCTTCACCAGCGGGGTATCCCAGGTCACGGTGCCCCGGTCGACCTCACGGGCCACGACCGTCGCGCCGACAGACTTCGACAACGACGCCAGCTGGAACACGGTGTCGGCGTCGATCGGCACGCCGGTCTCGACGCTGCGGACGCCGTAGCCCGCGGTGAGCACGGTCTTGCCCTGGTACACCACCGCCACCGACAGGCCCGGGACGCCGCTCTCGTCCATCACCGTCTTGATGTACCCGGGCAGCGCGGCAACCGCCGCGTCCACGCGCTCCTGGGTGACGGTCGCGACCGCGTCGCTTCCCGGGTTCGGCTGCCCGTGGGCCGTGGACGGGGCCGGCTCGGGTGCCGAGGTGCCGGCCGGTTCGACTCGGGACGTGGTGCCCACCGTGCAGGCCGACAGCCCGCCGGCGGCGAAGACAACGAGGAGGGACGCGCTCAGCGCGCGGAGTCGCAACGAGGGCATCCGAGGTTCCTGTCGGGGGGTGACAACGGCCCGAACGCCGCCTGACGCTCACCCTCGCAGACGCGAGAGCGGTTGGGAAGACACCTGCCACGCCCGCTGTGTCGCAAGCGACGAGTCGCCCGACACGCGGGACGTCAGGTTGACCGAGCGCTCCATGGCCTCGGACCCCGGCACCGCGCCCTGACAGTCTCCTGCGTCGAACGTGGAGCACGGAGCGGGTGCTCGGAGGGGCGTGGCATCCTGGGTGAGGCGGCCTAGAGCGGGTTCCGATCGGGGGAGCGCATGAAACCAGTCCACAGGTGGTCAGCCTGGGGCGTGGTAGCCCTCGCCCTCGTGCTCGCCGTCGCGGCCGTCGTCGTCCGGCGGTGGTCGGAAGCCCCGTCCTGTGGGCCTGAGGCAGAGGCGCAGTTGAGCGCCGTCGTCGACGATCTGCAAACCCGCATCCCCAGCCTCACCTTCACCGGCCTCCATGACGACTGCGACTCCGGCGGTTCGGTCTACGCCTCGTGGGAACACAACGACCTTGAGCGGCTGCTCGCCGAGGCTGAGGCCGCAGGTTGCAGCCTCAGCACGTCCGTGACCGAGGGAGACAGGTCCCGATGGCTGGAGTGCACGGCTGCGGGCAGGGAGGTCATCCTCAGCTTCGAGCCCGGCACGGGTTACTTCAGCGGCGACCTGGCGCTGGACTGAGCCTGCGGTGCGGCGGCGCGTCCGGGCCGAGCTCCCGCGGAGTCGAGGAGGCGTTGTCATCGTCATCACTCCTCATCAGGGGCAAGGACGGGTCCCCCTGGCTATTCCCGCCCGCGACGTCACCGGTTGACCCAGCGCTCCATGGCCTCGGGGTAGCGGGCGGTCGCCACGCGGTACTGGTCGGTGGCGGCGGTTAGGTCGGCCAGCTCGGTCTCGGTGAGCTGCAGGTCGACCGCCCCGAGGTTCTCGGTGAGCCGGTGCGGCTTGGTCGTCCCGGGGATGGGGACGATCGAGGGGCCTTGGGCGAGCAGCCAGGCCAGCGCCACCTGGGCGTTGGTGGCGTCGTGGTCGGCGGCCACCCGGGTGAGCAGGTCGATCACCGCCTGGCCGACCGCCAGCGCGTCCGGCGTGTAGCGGGGCAGGCTGCCGCGCAGGTCCGAGGCGGCGAAGGTGGTGTCGGCGTTGATCGTGCCGGTCAGCACGCCCCGACCGAGCGGGCTGAACGGAACCAGCCCGATGCCGAGCTCGTTCAGCGTCGGCAGGATCTCGACCTCCGGCTCGCGCCACCACAGCGAGTACTCGCTCTGCAGCGCGGCGACCGGCTGGACGGCGTGCGCCCGGCGGATGACGTCCACCCCGGCCTCGGACAGGCCGAAGTGCTGCACCTTGCCGGCCTGGACAAGCTCCTTCACGGTGCCGGCGACGTCCTCGATGGGCACCTCGGGGTCGACCCGGTGCTGGTAGAGCAGGTCGATGCTCTCGACGCCGAGCCGGCGCAGCGAGTCGTCCACGCTGGCCCGGATCTGCTCCGGCTGGCTGTTCAGGCCGGTGCTGGCGGTGCCGTCGAAGCCGAAGCCGAACTTGGTGGCGATCACCACGCGCTCCCGGACGGGAGCCAGCGCCCGTCCGACGAGCAGCTCGTTGGTGAACGGGCCGTAGACCTGCGCGGTGTCGAAGAGGGTGACGCCCTCGTCGACGGCCGAGCGGAGCAGGGCGATGGCGTCCCGCTCGTCCGGGCCGGCGCCGTAGCCGTGGTTCAGCCCCATGCATCCAAAGCCGAGGGCGGACACCTCGAGTGTGCCGAGCGTGCGCGTCCGCATGTCGCCGGCCTCAGACATCGAGGTGGCGGCCGGTGAGCCAGCGCACCATGGTCGGGTCGCGGTGGTCGAAGAACTGGCTGGCGCCGGTGTCGAGGGCGGCGATGGCGGCCAGCTCGTCGGTGGTCAGCTCGAAGTCGAAGACGTCCAGGTTCTCCGCCATCCGCTCGGGACGGACCGTCTTGGGGATCACCACGACGCCCCGCTGGGTGAGCCAGTGCAGCACCACCTGGCCGACGGACTTGCCGTGGGCGGCGGCGATCGCCGTCAGCGTGGGGTTGGTGAACAGGCCGTTCTTGCCCTCCGCGAACGGGCCCCACGACTCGATCTGGACGCCCTCGCCGGCCATCAGCTCCTGGTCGGCCACCCGCTGGTGGAACGGGTGGGTCTCCACCTGGTTCACCGCCGGGACGACGTCGTTGTGCGCGATCAGGTCGATCAGCCGGTCGGCGTGGAAGTTCGAGACGCCGATGGCGCGGGAGAGCTTGTCGGCCTGGATCGCCTCCATGTCCCGCCAGGCGCCGTAGTAGTCGCCGTACGGCTGGTGGATCAGGTACAGGTCGACGTGGTCGAGGCCGAGCCGCTGCAGCGACCGCTCGAACGCGGCCCGGGTCTTGCCCTCGCCGGCGCCCTGGATCCACAGCTTGGTGGTGATGAACAACTCGTCGCGGGGGATGCCGCTGGCGGCGATGGCCCGTCCGACCGCCTCCTCGTTCTGGTAGGACGCCGCGGTGTCCAGCGACCGGTAGCCGGCGGCCAGCGCGTCGCTCACGGCGCGCTCGCACTCGGCGGGATCGGCGATCTGGAAGACGCCGAAACCGAGGATCGGCATCTCGACGCCGTTGTTGAGGGTGACGTTGCGCATGGGGCTGGTCCTTCCGGTGGTCGACTCACCCCCAGTCAACCTGGATCGCGCCGCGCACGGAAGGACCTGCCGTGCCACGCCCTCGCAGTACCTGGCTCGCACGGCGACTAGGGTCTGCCCATGACCAGCCCGCCGATCACGCTCGGTGCCATCAACCTCGAGGCCCGGGATCCGGTCGCGCTGGCGGCCTTCTGGGCGGAGGTGCTCCGGACAACGGCGACACCGGGCGGCGACAGCGTCTATCTCCCACCCGCCGCCCCCGGCGGCTTCGGGATGTTCTTCCAGCCGGCGGCCGGCCCGAGGCACGAGCGTCAGGTCATGCACCTGGACCTGACCGTCGCCTGGGGGAGCCGCACCACGGAGGTCGCGCGCCTCGAGGCGTTGGGCGCCAGTGTCCGCTGGCACGTGGTGGATGAGTTTCCCCACGTGCAATGGACCACGTTGGCCGACCCCGAAGGCAACCTCTTCTGCGTTGCCGAACACCCGCCGCGGGACGACCGGGCGAGCTGACCGCCGACCTAGTTGCTGATCGCGGGCGCGGCTCGGAGGTAGGTGTCGTCGGCGAGCTGACCGACGAGGAAGGCCGCGATGTCGGCCCGTGTCATGGCGGAGCCAACGGTGTCGACGCCCAGGAAGCCGTCGCGAACCGTGCCCTTGGCGGGCTTGTCGGTGGGCTGCGTGATGCGGGCGATCGTCCAGTCGAGATCGGACTCCGTGACCGCGTTGGTCATGCCCCGCAATTCCTCCAGCGCGTTCGGGAAGGCGAGCCGGGCCAGGACGGGAAGCACGCGCGCCTTCAGGGTCGGCCGGTCACGCCGGTCCGGCACGCTGGGGGTTGCGAGGCCGATGAAGCGGCGCACGCCGGCGGCACCCATGGCCGCCACGATGGTGCGCGTCCCGTCCGTCACGGGTGTCCCCTGGGCGGCCCGCCGCAGCGACGGGCCGAGGGCGCTGATGACCGCATCGCTGCCCCTCACGGACTCGGTGACCTTCGCCAGGTCGACTAGCTGGCCGACCACGACCCGCTGACCTGGCCGCGGGACGAGCTTCGCGGGGTCGCGGACGTAGGCGACGACCCCGTGCCCCTGGGCGAGGAGCTGGTCGACCACGTGACGGCCGATGCCGCCCGTGGCCCCGAAGACGGTGACGTTCATGTGATGACTCCTAGGCAGAGATGAATGGTGTCGACGGGTGGGAGCCAGGAGACCAACGACGTCGGCCCGGTCAGCCGCCAAGCCGACGAGCGCGCTGCCGAGGCCGACGGCCCGGATCCCGACGGGCCTCAGGCCGTGGACGCCTGACCCGCGCCCGCCGTCTCGCGCCGGATGACGGGGGCGACCTCGGTCAGGTACAGGTCGAGTGAGGCCCGCGTCATCCGCCACGGCAGGTTGCCCACGTCGATCTGACCGACGAAGCGGTCGATGCCCAGCAGTTCGACGCGGCGCATGATGGCGTCGATCACCTGCTGCGGGCTGCCGACCGGAAGGCCGTGGGCGATCCACCCGTCGTACTGATCGCGGGGGAAGCCGTGCTTGGCGAACGGGGCACCCCCCTGGCGGAAGTAGCGGGAGTAGTACGGGTAGAACTCGTCCCGGGCACCCTGTGACGTCGTGCCCACGTAGAGGTGGCCGCTGACCCCCAGGCGCAGGCGCGCCGCGTCGTGACCCGCCTGCGCGGCGGCGCGGTGGTACAGCTCCACGTGGGAAACGAACCGTTCGGGCCCCGCGAAGAAGCCCATCATCATCGGCAGCCCCAGCGACCCGGCACGCACCGCGGAGGCGGGGGTGCCACCGATGGCGACCCAGATCGGCAACTGGTCTTGAAGCGGAGGCGGGGAGACCGTCGCCTCGTGCAGCGAGGGGCGGAATCGGCCGCTCCAGGTCACCACCGGCTCGTCCCGCAGCCGGAGGAGCAGCCGGAGCTTCTCGTCGAACAGGGCGTCGTAGTCGGCCAGGTCGTATCCGAAGAGCGGGAAGGACTCGACGAAGGCGCCGCGCCCCGCGAAGATCTCGGCGCGTCCTCCGGAGAGCTGATCCAGCGTTGAGAACTGCTCGAGAACGCGGACGGGGTCCTGGCTGGATAGGACGGTCACCCCGGACGCGAGCCGGATCCGCGTGGTCTGCGCCGCGATGGCGGCCAACACGACCTCGGGCGCCGACATGCTGAAGTCCGGACGATGGTGCTCGCCCAGGGTGATGATGTCGAGTCCGCCGGCGTCGGCGAGCCGGCCGAGCTCCAGGATCTGGCCGAGGCGCGCGCCGATGGTCTGGGCGGAGTCCGCGTCGCGGTCGTCGGTCAGTTCACCGAACGAGTAGATGCCGAGTTCCACGGGTGATCCCTTCATGCGGGGAGCGCCGGCCTGTCGTCCCCTCGAGCGAGGACGGCAGGTCGACGGCGACGGGGCTTCAGAAGGCCCAGGGACCGAAACGACCCCAGGCGACGACGGCGGCCAAGACGAGCAGGACGGCGTTGAAGACCATGCCTTGGCGCTCGTGGCGTCGGCGGTGGGTGTTCATGGCCAGGGCCATCACGATCACGAGCCCGGTCGCGGCCAGCGGTGTCAGGATGGGCAGAATCCCGGAGGCGGCGGGGAGGACGAGCCCGAGCGCGGCCGCCATTTCCGCCACGCCGATGAGCCGGACGGTGTTGGCGGAGAAGTCCTCGACCCACGGCAGGCGCTCGGCGAGCTTCTCCTTGGGCTGGGTGGCCTTCATCACCCCGGCCATCGCGAACATCGCGGCCAGCAGGATCTGCAGCGCCCACAGAAGGATTGTCATCGTCAGGTTCTCGTTTCACTCAGGAACGGAGCGGGTGCTCCACTTGCACCAGGGTAACCGATGAAGTGGAACATCTATTCCAGTTCCGGCGTAGGCTGTTCCCCGTGACGACGGACGAGCGGACGACGGGCGGCCCGGGTGAGGCCTGCCGGAGCCTGCGCGCCGATGCCGAGCGGAATCGCGAGCGCATCGTCGGCGCGGCCCGCGAGGCCTTCGCCGAGCGCGGACTGGATGTGTCGACGAACGAGATCGCTCGCCGCGCCGGGGTCGGGGTCGCCACGCTGTTCCGCAGGTTCCCGACGCGGGACGACCTGATCGCGGCGGCCTTCGCCGACAAGATGGCGGCCTATCGGGAGGCCATCGACGAGGCGCTGCGGGACCCGGACCCCTGGCGCGGATTCACCGGCTATATCGAGGGTATCTGCCGGCTGCAGGCCGCCGATCGCGCCTTCGCCGACGTCCTGACGATGACCTTTCCCACGGCGAGGCAACTGGCCGCGGAACGCGATCAGGCGTCGCGGGCCCTCGCCGAGCTGCTCGAGCGGGCCAAGGCCAGCGGACGCCTTCGTCCCGACTTCGTCCACCAGGACGTTCCGCTCATCTTGATGGCCAACGCCGGCGTGATCAACGCCACCCGGGACGCCGCGCCGGACGCCTGGCGCCGGGTCGTCGCCTACCTGCTGCAGGCCTTCGAGACGCGGGCGGCGGGGCCGCTTCCCGTCCCGCCGACCCCGGCGCAGCTGTACCGCGCGATGAGGAGGCTGCCCTCGGGCCGGCGGTAGCCCGCCTCGAGGCCCCCCGACGGCCCGCCCGGACAGGGACGCGGAACGGCCGATCGCCACGGCGTTGGCGGGCCGGCGAGCCCCGGCCGGACGTGGGTGCCGGACGGGCAGGCGAGCTTGGCGAGCGTGTACCCGCCGTCGGTGCTCCAGGCCAGCGGGGTGAGGTTCCAGGTCCTGCGGCGGTCCGGGTCGGCGCGATCCTGGATCAGGAGGCGCTGTGGGTCAGGCGGTGGTACTCGAACGCCACGGGTTGGCCGAAGTCGTGGCGGGGTCACGCCGGGGGTGCGGAGTCAGGCTGCGGCAGCGTCCGCGCGGAGGGCGGCCCGGGCGCTGGCCACCACAACGACGCCCGCAGCCAGGCCGAGGGCTACGGCCGCCAGGGACAGCGGGAGCGTGGCGATCAGGAGCCCGAGGCGGAGCAGCAGCAGTCCGACGTCCGTCGAAAACCTCCCTGGATAAGCGGAACCAGTCCATCCTTCTTCATCAGGAACTGTTGATCAGAATCCGTCGGGATCGCAGGGGTGCGGCCCGCCCGGGAAGGCGGACACGCGAAAGCCGGGGCGGCCACCTGATGGTGACCGCCCCGGCGTGTTCGGCAATCGAGGGCGTCAGGCCGCAGCGGCGTCCGCACGCAGGCTGGCCTTGGCCCGCGCCACCATGACCAGGCCGGAGACCAGGCCCAGCGCGATGGCGCCCAGGGAGATCGGCAGCGTGGCGTTCAGGCCGAGCAGCGCGTCCAGCGAATAGGTGCCGGCGCCGGTGAAGGCTAGCGCCGCGCCCAGCGAGCTGTAGACCAGCGGCAGCTCGTAGCCGCCGTTCTGGACCCACAGGCCCTTGGCCGCGTGCGTCGAGCCCGCGACGAGCATCGTCCCGATGACGGCCGCGCCGGCCAGCGGGGTGGCGAGGCCCAGGACGAGCAGGACGCCCGCCCCCAGCTCGGAGAGGCCGGCGACGGCGGCCATCGGCTTGCCCGGCCGGAAGCCGATGGAGGCGAAGAAGCCGCCGGTGCCGTCCAGGCCGTAGCCGCCGAAGGCGCCGAACAGCTTCTGGGAGCCGTGTCCGGCGAGGAGGACGCCGAGCACGACGCGGAGGAGCAAGAGACCGAGATCCATGGTGGTACTTCCTTTGAGACTGTGGAAACAAGTTGAACGGTAAACCAAACTGGTTGAAGATTCAAGTTGCAGCTGCCCGCTTGGGGCGGTTGTGGCGGGTCTGGGTCTGCTGCGGCTCCTCGGGATGCTCGCCGTGGCGTTGGCCTATGGTGCCGCGACGGCTTTGAGGCGCCCACCGCGTTCTCCCAGCAAGCTTCACCTTGCGCCACGCCCGCCGCGTTCTCCCAACAGCTTCACCTTGCGCCACACCCGCCGCGTCGAGGTGGTTCGTCGTGCGTGTCCCGCTGGCGTCCGCGTGGCGGCGCCCGCGGTCCTCTCGACACGCATCCCCTCTCCCGCGCCTGCCCGCGCCAAGGCGGGCGCGGTGGCTCTCATCGATCCGAGCGCCGGCGGTCGCCAAGGCGGGGTGCATCGAACATGCGTTTTATTGTTGTTATCGGATCGTGATCTGTCTTCCCCTGATTCGGTGGTGCGCGACGGAAAAGTGTCGGAGCTGGTGCGTAGCGTTGTCGTATGGCCATCACCCCCGGGCCGCTGGAAGTCGACGCGGCACTGCTCCAGATCGAGGACGCCCTCGATCGGTGCCGCACGTCCCGGGTCGGGGCGCCCGATACGGCCCGGCTGGTGTGGGTGGAGCGCGCGCGGCGGCTCTCCGGGCGGTTGGAGGCGTTGCTGTGCACCCTGCTGGCGGAGGCGGACGCCGCGCAGGCGTCGCTGAAGGCGACCGGCACACCCTCCTCGTCGTGGCTGGCGGCGTCGGGCACGTTGTCGAAGCGGGAGTCGGCCGGGCTGTTATATCGGGCGCATGCGGTGACGGGCAACGGGTCGGTGCAGGCTGCTGCCCTGTCCGGGGCGATCGGGGTTGGGCAGGCCCGCGCCATCGCCGGCGTGCTCGACGAACTCCCCACGGATCTGGACGAGGGTCAACGTGGTCGGGCGGCGGAGCGGTTGGTGGAGCTGGGGGGCCGGTTCGACGCCCGCCATCTGGCGGCGATGGCCGGGCAGATCCTGCGCGAGGTGTCGCCGGGTGCGGATGCTGTGGAGGAGGCGGAGCAGCGTCGGTTGCAGCGTCAGGCGGAGGCGGCCGAGGCGGGTCGGTCGTTGACGTTCTCGCATGATCGAGCCGGGTCGGTCACGTTCCGCGGCAGCCTGCCGCTGCTGGACGCGGGGCCCTGGATCGCGAGTATCGGTGCTTACGTCGAGTCGCAGCGCCGCAACCTGTTGGAGTCGCGTGACCGGCTCGCGCCGATCCTGACGCCGGAGCAGCGCCGCGCGGACGCGTTGCGGGCCATGATCCGAGACCATGCTGCGGGCAGTCGGGCGCCGGCGGTGGCGGGTGATCGGCCCCGGGTGGTGGTCACCATGAGCTACGACGCACTGAAGGGCCGTGCCCGCCAGATCGGGTTGGTGGGGGACGGGGAGCGGATCGGTGCCGCCGCCCTGCGACGGGTGTGTTGCGACGCCGACCTGGTTCCGGCCGTCCTGGGTGGTGCCTCGGAGGTGTTGGATGTGGGGCGGGCGCAACGTCTGGTGACCCGTGCGATCCGGACGGCGCTGACTCTGCGGGATGGTGGTTGTGTGTTCCCGGGTTGTGACACCCCGGCTACTGCTTGTGAGGCGCATCATGTGGTGCCGTGGTGGGATGACGGTCCGACGTCGCTGACGAATCTGGCGTTGTTGTGCCATCACCATCATGCGCTGGTCGAGCCGACGAAGGACGGGCGTCGTGATCAGTGGCGGCTGCGGGTCGCCGGCGATGGGGTGCCGGAGCTGATCCCGCCCGCCCGGCTGGATGCCGCCCAGGAACCGGTGCGCCACCAACGCTTCCACGCCCGACAACTCGCCACCTCCGGGGGCAATCGAGGCCGAGAACTCGCCGCCACCGGCCCCCGCGAAGCGCGACCCCCACCCGGCGGCTGAGCCCAACGGCGGGTGGCTGGTGAGCGAGGGCCGGTGAGCGAGGGCTGGTGAGCGAGGGCTGGTGAGCGAGGGCTGGTGAGCGAGGGCCGGCGAGCGAGGGCCGGCGAGCGAGGGCCGGCGAGCGAGGGCCGG
>CAZBMH010000001.1:0-64059 GCA_964492685.1 uncultured Micropruina sp. | reverse complement strand
GAGCGAGGGCCGGCGAGCGAGGGCCGGCGAGCGAGGGCCGGCGAGCGAGGGCCGGTGAGCGAGGGCCAACGAGCGAGGGCCAGCTGTTGGGCGCGGCGCGTCTCCGCGCCCGGGCGGCTTAACCACAGCCGAACCCCGACCTTTGGGTTGAGGCCCCCTGTCACGAACGTGCCTTGCCCGTGGTCGGGGCCGCGCTGCCGTCGGGCGTGACGGAGGCGCGGTCACCGAGGTGGTCGGCGATCGCCCTGCCAGACTGGGTCCTTGAGGAGGGCCGCCATGATCATCGCCGACGCCACCCCGGGCGACGTCTCGGGCATCACCGCCATCTACAACCACGCGGTGCGGCACACCACCGCCATCTGGAACGAGACGGTGGTCGACGTGGCCGATCGCGCGGCGTGGCTGGAGGCCAAGGGGCGAGCGGGTCACCCGGTGCTCGTGGCCCGGGACGAGGCCGGCGCCGTGATCGGCTACGCCACGTTCGGGGACTGGCGCCCGCACGACGGCTACCGCCACACCGTCGAGCATTCGGTCTACGCGCGCGCCGATCGGCAGGGCGAGGGCGTCGGTTCCGCGCTGATGACCGAGCTCATTGCCCGGGCCCGACGCCAGGGTAAGCATGTGATGGTCGCCGCGATCGACGCCCAGAACGACCCCTCGATCCGGCTGCACGAGCGGCTCGGCTTCGAAATGACGGGGACGCTGCGCCAGGTAGGGACCAAGTTCGGCGCCTGGCTCGACCTGACCTTCCTCCAGCTCGTCCTGGACGACCGGCCGGCCCCCATCGACGCGCGCACCGGAGGGCGTCCTGTCGCCGAGCCAGAGCCCAAGGAGGTCACCCCAGGCGGACCCGATGTCGAGGGCCCGCGATAGCCCATGGCGCAGCGCGGCCTCTAGCCACGGGGCCGCGTGGCCCTCACCCGTGGCGACGCTTGGGGCACGAACGCGGTGGCGGATGGCCAGCCCAGGACCTGGACGCTAGCGGTCCGCCAGCAGCCGATCCAGCGCCAGCTCGGCGCCGCCACGGAGGTCGGCGTCCCGGTCCTGAGCGACGGTGGTCACGCGGACGCGGGCCGAGAGGGCGGGCAGCGTCAGCCGGGTCAGGGACTCGCGGACGCCCGTGGCGAGGTGGTCCCCGAACTGGGCGATGGTGCCGCCGAGGATCACCAGCTCGGGCGCGATCCCGGTGACCACGCCCACGAGCGCCTCGCCGATGTCGCGTCCGGCGGCCCGCAGTGCGGCGACCGCCTCCGCGTCGCCCTCGGCGACCAGGGCCTGCAGGGCCGCGAGGTCCGCCACCTGGCGCGGCCCGGCGGACAGGTCGCGCAGGATCCCCGGCACCGAGGCGACCAACGACAAGCATCCCCGGTTGCCGCAGGCGCATTGACGCTCGCCTCCGCGGCGGACGGGGATGTGGCCGATCTCGCCGGCGAGTCCGGCCACGCCGGTGTGGAGGGTGCCCGAGACGACGATCCCCGCGCCGATGCCGGCGGCGATCTTGACGAGCACGAACGTGCCGGCCCCGGGGAACTCACGGCGCAGGCCGAAGGCCATCAGGCTCGCGTCGTTCTCCAGCGTGACCGGGATGCCGAGCCGCCGGGAGAACTCCTCGGGCACGGCGGCGACCTTGGCCCAGGTCGCGAACGTGACGGGGTTGGCGACGGGGCTCGGGCCACCGATGACGGCGGCGGTCACGGGCAGCGTCCCGAGTCCCGGCTGCCGGCGGAGGGCGGCGAGCTGCTCGGCGGCGTCCTCGACGGCACCGTGGAGGTCCCCGATGCGGAACGGCCGAAGGTCGCTGGCCAGCAGCGTCCCGTCCAGCCCGCAGAGCGCCCCGTGCAGCTGGTCGCGCCCGAAGGCGGCGACGTAGACCGTGCACGCCCGGGGGTTCACGACGTAACCGATGCTCGGCCGGCCACGGTCGCCCTGCAGCTCGGTGTCCTCCCGAACCCAGCCGGCCTCCATCAGCTCGTTCAGCCGGGCCGCGACGGTGTTGCGCGACCAGCCGGTGAGGGCGGCCAGCTCCGTCCGGCTCCGGGAGCCACCGCGCAGCAGGTTTACCAGCAGGCGGCCCCCCGCCTCGAGTTCGACGTCCATGCCCCCAGCATCCCAAGTTCCTCGCATTAAGTCAATGTTGCGATATATCCAATCAATATTGACGTACTTCCGTCAGCGGGACCACCATGGGGGTGTCGATGAAAGGACACAACCGCATGACCATCACCCGAGACCAGATCGCGCTCAACGCGCTGCAGTGGATCAACCTGAAGCAGCCAGACGGCAAGGCCGTGTGGCTCTACAACGATCCCGCCTGGCGCTCGGAGCAGCCGAAGGTCCACCAGCAGGTCAAGGACGCCGGCTTCGAGTCGGTGATGCTCGAGGTGCTCGCCACCCAGACGCTGCAGAACTACAAGGCGATGCTGGACGGCGTCGGCCTCAGGCCGGCCCCCGGCTACGTGAACGTCACGATCCCCCCGGACGGCGGCCGCGGCCTGGTCCGCGGCTCGGCCGAGTGGGTCCACCTGTTCGACGGCATCCGCCGCCGCGCCGAGGAGACCAACTACATGGGCCTGAACACCGTGTTCCTGGCCGCGCCGCTGCACTTCGAGGGCAACCGTCGCATGAGCGAGCAGACCGCCGTCGGCGCCTTCGCCGACCCGGCGCTGCTCGACCTGATCGTCGAGCTGCTCACCGAGGCGGGCGAGGTGCTGAAGGCCGAGGGCGTCCGCGCCGGGCTGCACAACCACGTCGGCGGCCCGATCGAGACCGAGGCCGAGATCGAGTACGTCCTGGGCAACATCGACCCCTCGATCCTCGGGGCGTCCTTCGACGTGGGCCACCTGGCCTGGGCCGGCGTCGACTACCGCGCGATGCTGCGCCGGCACTCCGATCGCCTGGTCGACCTCCACATCAAGGACCTGGACCTGAGCATCGCCGCCGCCTCCCGGGCGACGCCGACCCCCTACTACGCCGTCGCCGACCAGCGCTTCTTCCTGGAGCCGGGCCTGGGCGACATCGACCTGGACGGCGTGCTCGCCGACCTCAACGAGTACGGCTTCGGCGGCTGGGTGATCGTCGAGGTCGACCGGGCGAGCATGGAGCCGTTCGAGAGCGCCAAGTTCAGCTGGAACTGGGTCGAGCGGACCTTCCCGGCCTGAGCCGGACGATCAACCCCGGCCCCGGCGGGCCGGACACCATCATCAACATCGATTTCAAGGAGCACAGGTGAGCAAGGTTCGGGTAGGGATCATCGGGGTCGGTTTCATCGGCACCGTCAAGCATCTGGAGGGGCTGGCCGCCAACGCCGACCTCTGCGACGTGGTGGCGGTCTGCGACCTCGTGAGTGAGCGCGCGGCGGACGCGAAGGCGAAGTTCGGCAGCGCCGACTCCTACGCGACGACCGACTGGCACGAGGTGGTGAACGACGACAGCCTCGACGTGATCTACGTCTGCACCTGGAACGTCAGCCACGCCGAGATCACGTGCGCGGCGCTCGAGGCGGGCAAGCACGTGATGTGCGAGAAGCCGATGGCCATCACCGGCGCCGACGCCCGACGAATGGTCGAGACGGCCCGCCGCACCGGCAAGAAGCTGACCGTCGGCTACCAGAATCGCTTCCGCCAGGACGCGCAGTTCCTCCGCGGCGTCGTGGACGAGGGCGACCTCGGCGAGATCTACGTGGCCAAGGCCCACGCGGTGCGGCGCCGCGGCGTCCCGACGTGGGGCGTCTTCACCGACAAGGAGAAGCAGGGCGGCGGCCCGCTGATCGACATCGGCACCCATTCGCTCGACCTGGCCCTGTGGTACATGGGCAATTACGAGGTCCATTCGGTCACCGGTTCGGTCTACCACAAGCTCAACGACAAGCCCGAGGGCAACATCGGCGGCGGCTGGGACCCGGCCACCTTCACCGTCGAGGATTCCGCGTTCGGCTACATCAAGATGAAGAACGGCGCGACCATCTTCCTCGAGGCAGCCTGGGCGCTGAACGTCAACGAGAAGCACGAGGCCTCGGTCACCCTGATGGGCACCGACGGCGGCGGCGGACTCAAGAACAGCGCGGACGGGGGCTACCAGGCCTCGGTGAACAAGATCGTGGCCAACCGGATGATCGTGGAGGCGCCCGACGCCAGCGAGCCCGGGTCGACGGCCTTCCCGTTCCTGGGCGCCATCGAGACGCGGCAGTGGCTGCGGGCCGTGATCGACGACACCGACGCACTCGTCCTCCCCGAGCAGGCCTGCCGGGTGACCGAGATCCTCGAGGCCATCTACGAGTCCGCCGCTTCCGGCGAGACCATCACGTTCTGAGCGAGGAGGGGACCATGTCGCGTCCGGTCACGTTGTTCACCGGCCAGTGGGCCGATCTGCCGTTCGAGGAGGTCTGCCGGCTCGCGTCCGGGTGGGGGTACGACGGTCTGGAGATCGCCTGCTGGGGCGACCACCTGGACGTCTACCGCGCCGCCGCCGACGAGGCCTACGTGCAGGAGAAGCGGGACACGCTGGCCCGCTACGGGCTGGGGGTGTGGGCGATCAGCAACCACCTGAAGGGTCAGGCCGTGTGCGACGACCCGATCGACTTCCGGCACCGCGACATGGTCTCCGACACCGTCTGGGGCGACGGGGACGCCGAGGGGGTCCGGCAGCGGGCCGCCGAGGAACTGAAGCTGACCGCGATCGCCGCCCGGCGGCTCGGCGTCGACACGGTCGTCGGCTTCACCGGTTCCAAGATCTGGCAGTACATCGCCATGTTCCCGCCGGTGCCGCAGTCGGTGATCGACGACGGCTACGCCGACTTCGCGCGTCGCTGGAATCCGATCCTGGACGTGTTCGACGCCGAGGGCGTGCGGTTCGCGCACGAGGTGCACCCGTCCGAGATCGCCTACGACTACTGGTCGACGAAGCTGACCCTGGACGCGATCGGGCATCGTCCGGCGTTCGGCCTGAACTGGGACCCGAGCCACATGATGTGGCAGGAGATCGACCCGGTCGGGTTCCTGGTCGACTTCGCCGACCGGATCTATCACGTCGACTGCAAGGACACGAAGATGGCCACCGGCAACGGCCGCAACGGCCGGATGGGCTCGCACCTGCCCTGGGGCGACCCGCGCCGCGGTTGGACGTTCGTCTCGACCGGCAACGGCGACGTGCCGTGGCAGCGGTGCTTCCGGACGCTGAACGCGATCGGCTACGCCGGCCCGGTGAGCATCGAGTGGGAGGACGCCGGCATGGACCGCCTCCGCGGCGCCAAGGAGTCGCTCGACTTCGTCCGGGCCAACCTGTTCGACGCGCCCAGCGCCAGCTTCGACGCGGCCTTCAGCACCACCCGCCAGCCCGGCGAATAGCAACCCCGGGACGGGCCCCCGACGAGGGCCCGTCGCGGGAGGCGACCCCGGTTCCGGGTCGCCGAGCATCAGCCGTCCGGCGTGCCGGGCGAGAGGAGTAGCCACGTGACCGAGTCGCCGAGCACCCGATCGAGGGTCGAGCCAGAGATCAACACCGACAAGCGGTTCGACGTGATCGTGATCGGGTCCGGCCCGTCCGGCAGCATGGCGGTCAAGGAGCTGACCGAGCGCGGCCTGGAGGTGCTGCTGCTCGAGGCGGGGCGCGAGCTCCGCGAGGAGGACTTCCGGCCGCCGAAGCCGAAGAAGCCCTCCCCGATGGGCATGGATCTGCGCGCCCGGGCCACCGCGATGGCCGGCGGCCAGCTGTACCAGGCCCGCCGCCCCTACTTCAGCTCCTACACGAGCCGCTTCCTCGTCAACGACCTCGAGGATCCCTACACCTACCCCTCCGGCAGGCCCTACCTGTGGATCCGCGGCAAGGTGCTGGGCGGCCGGATGCACAGCTACGGCCGGGTGCTGCAGCGGATGTCGGACGTGGACTTCAAGGCCGCCAGCATGGACGGCCTCGGCTACGACTGGCCGCTCGACTACGCCGACCTGGAGCCCTGGTACGAGCGCGTCGAGGACTTCATCGGGGTCTACGGCGACGAGGACAACCTGATTCATCCGCCGGACGGCCGGTATCGAGGCCCGGGGTTCCTGACCGCGGTCGAGCGCGACTTCAAGAGCCGCATCGAGGCCCGGTGGCCGGAGCGGACGGTCATCTCGTGGCGGATGCAGGCGCCGTTCCCGGATCGGGTGCCGCCGGGCATCGCCGCGGCGAAGCGGACGGGGCGGCTCACCATCCGCACGGAGGCGGTCGTCAGCCGGATCACCACCGATGCGACGACGGGGCTGGCCACCGGCGCGATCTTCATCGATCGGAACAGCCGCCGCGAGTACCGCGCGTTCGCGGACGTCGTCGTCGTGTGCGCCTCACCGTTGGAGTCGCTGCGGCTGCTGCTGAACTCCGGCTCGTCGCGCCATCCGCACGGCCTGGGCAACTCCTCGGGGGTGCTCGGGCGCTACGTGATGGACCAGAGCCTCGCCGTCGGCTTCTTCGACTCCCCGGGCAACCCGGGGGTGTGGGAGGCGGCCGACAACATGCCCGTCGACCCGCTGTACGGCGTCGGCGGCGGCATCCTGATCCCCCGCTACGACAACCTGCGCGGCATCGACTCCGACTTTCGCCGGGGCATCTCGTTCCAGGGAGTCGGGGGGCGGATCCCGGTCCCCGAGGGGCACCCGGCGGCGTTCGGCCTGGGCGGCTTCGGCGAGATGCTGCCCCGCTTCGACAACTCGGTCACCCTGCACCCGCGGCGCCGCGACAAGTGGGGCATCCCCCTGCCGCACATCGACCTCAGCCTGGGCGACAACGACCAGATCCTGCTGCGGCGGATCTCGTCCGCGCTGCGCGAGATGGCCGAGGAGGCGGGGCTGCGGACGAACTTCATCGGCTCCACCGCCGGGCTGGAACCGGAGAAGGTGTGGCCCGAGTTCAACCCGCTGCAGCGCGCGATCTTCAAGCGCGGCATGGGGATGTCGATCATCCTCGGCGCCGCCATCCACGAATGCGGCGGGGCGCGGATGGGCAACGACCCGGCCATGGCGGTGACCAACGGCGCGAACCAGCTATGGGACGCGTCCAACGTCTTCGTCCCGGACGCCGCCTCGTTCGTCAGCAGCAGCACGGTGGGCCCGGTGCTCACCATCATGGCGCTGGCGTCCCGGGCCGCGGCCTTCATCGCCGAGCAGCACGCGGCGGGCGGGCTCCGCAAGCCCACCGAGGCGGTCTGACGGGGTCGTTGGGCGTCCAGCCGCGGCGTCCGACCCGGTGTCGGCGTCCATAATGACCGGCATGGACTCACTGGTGGATTGGGTCGGGTTCGCCGGCGTGTGGCTGCTCTTCGCGGGGCCGCTGTTCCAGGCCAACGTCGAGCTGGACGCCGAGGCCGAGGCGATGAACCGACTGCGCGAGGCGGGCACGTCGGGGCCGCGGCCGACCCGGTCCCGGTGGTGGTGGCTGTTCCCGCCGGCCCGGGCCTTCCAGGTCGCCGAGCAGCGCCGGGTCAAGGAGCAGGCGATCATCGAGGCGATGCTCCCGGAGGACCGGGACAGCGTGCAGCGGTACCTGCGGACGGCCCGCGGCTGGATGCTGGTCGGCCTGGGTGCCTGGCTGCTCGCCGTGCATCACACCTTCGGCTTCGGGCAGGAGCGTGGCTGGCCGCGGGAGATGACCCTCGCCGCCGTCGCCGGGATGACGCTGCTGATGATGTCGCTCGGCCAGCCGGGACCACGCCGGGCGCGCGGCCCTCGGGGGGCGAACACCTCGTCCTAACGCGGCAGCCTGTCTGTCCTGAGGTCACCGCCTCTCGCGGGGCGGTCGCCCGGCCGGACCGCGCGGCATGTCGACTACGAAAGGGGGGCGCCCGACCAGTTGCGCCGGAACGTAGGTGACCGACCGCGGTCACGTCCGTGCCGATCAAGGCGAGCGGGAAGGGAACAGCCTCCGGCCGTTTGGTCGAGGTCGCTAGCCTGACACCTAGAACTGTTAGGTATGGGGGTCCGATGGAGATCGGCAAGGATCTGGTGGCGGCCTCGTCCGCCCCGCTCGTGCTGGCGATCCTCGCCGAGGGCGAGGATTACGGTTACGCGATCCTGCAGCGGATCGCGCGGGTGTCGTCCGGGCGGCTGCAGTGGAGCGAGGGCCTGCTGTATCCACTGCTGCACCGGCTGGAGCGGCTCGGCCAGGTCGACTCGTCGTGGGTGGCCCCCGAGGGCGGCCGCCGCCGCAAGTACTACCGGATCACCGCGGACGGGCGCCGCGCCCTGGCGGAGCATCGCGGCCAATGGGACGCGATCAACGACACCCTCGGCCGGCTGTGGCGGCTGGCCCCGGCGAACCAGAGCGCGGTGACGGCATGAGCGGCCGGCACGACCAGTCCGCCGCGCAACCGGACGGGGTCTGGGCGCCGGAGGGCCCCGTCCTCACGCCCCCCGGCAGCCTGGCGCCGCCCGACACTCACTCGCCGGAGGGTGCCGCGTGGTCGCTGGACGACCAGCTGGCTCAGTGGCGCCGCTACCTGGAGCGCCGGCCGGGCATGGCGCCGGCCGATGTGGACGAGCTGGAGGACCACCTGCTCGGGCAGGTCGAGGGACTCCGGACGCTCGGCCTCAGCGAGGAGGAGGCGTTCCTCGTGGCGGTGCGGCGGCTGGGCGCGCAGGACGAGCTCGCCCGAGACTTCGCCCGGGAGCACTCCGAGCGGCTGTGGAAGCAGCTGGTCGTCGGCGCCGAGCCGACCGACCGGGCCGGGCTCTGGCCGATGCTCGGCTTCGCGGCCGCCGCGGGGCTGGCCGTGATGCTGCCGCTGAAGGTCACCGCCGCGGTCACCCAGTCGACCACCCCGTTCGTTCCGCTCACGCTGGCCGTCGTCGGCCTCGCGGCCGTGCTGGCCGGGTACTTCTGGTGGCTGCGGCGCCCGCCCGTCCGCGCCGTCGGGGTGGCAACGCTGGTGGCGCTCGCGGCCGTCCTGTCGGCGCAGCTGCTGTACCCGTTCGGTGGCAGGCCGACCGCCGACACCCAGGCGCTGCTGCTGCTGCACGCGCCGATCGGGATCGGCGTGCTGCTGGGTGCCTCCTACCTCGGGCGCGCGTGGCGGGACGTCCACCGGTGGCTCGACTACGTCCGCTTCGTCGGGGAGTGGCTGATCTACTACGCGCTGATCGCCCTGGGCGGCGGGGTGCTGATCGCCCTCACGGGCGGCATCTTCGACCTGGTGGGCCTCAAGGCCACCGAGGTCCTCGCGGAGTGGGTGCTACCGCTGGGCATCGGCGGGGCCGCGGTCGTGGCGGCGTGGCTGGTGGAGGCCAAGCAGAGCGTCGTGGAGAACATGGCGCCGGTGCTCACCTGGGTCTTCACGCCGCTGTTCACCCTGGTCACGCTGGCCTTCCTGGGGGCGGTGGTCGTCACCGGACGGCTGGTCGACCTCGACCGGGGCGCCCTGATCATCATCGACCTGGTGCTCGTGGCCGTCCTGGGGCTGGTGTTGTTCTCGGTGTCGGCGCGGCCGGCGGACAGGCCGGTGGGGTCGTTCGACCGCCTGCAACTCGTGCTGGTGTTCCTCGCCCTGGTGATCGACGTGCTGGCGCTGGTGGCGATGGCGGGGCGGATCGGCGAGTTCGGGGCGAGCCCCAACAAGCTGGCGGCGCTCGGCGAGAACCTGGTGCTGGCCGTGAGCCTGGCCGGCTCGGGATGGCTGTATCTGGGCTTCGTCCGGGGACGACGCCGCCTCGCGGAGCTGGTGTCCTGGCAGTGCCGCTCCCTCTGGGTCGTCGGGGTGTGGGCCGGTGTCGTGGCGCTGATCTTCCCGCCGCTCTTCGGATTCCGCTGAGCGGCCCCCGGGTGGGACGGGTCGGGCTCAGCTGAGGCTGTCGTCCTGGGCGGCGGAGTGCTGCGGAAGTGGGTCGCGCGGATCGGGCAGGGACGCTGACCGACGGGCGAGCGCCAGCGCCCCCATCAGGCCGAGGCCGAGGAAGCCAGCCGCCAGCCACAGCGCGCCGCCGGCCGACTGCGCGAACGCGCGGGTGAGGGCGTCGACGACCTGCGGCCCCAACGCCCCGAAGTAGCCCTCCGTCCCGCGGTCGTGGACCTGCTCGATGATGCCACCCGCGGTCCGGATCATGTAGTCGATCATCGTGTGGGCGTCCGCCGCCGACACCCCGTCCACGCGCGCAAGCTGGGCCGGAACGGTGAGCGTGAAACCGAGCGCCAGGGCCGTGCCGGCGGCGGCGGCGCCCACGGCCGAGCCGAGCTGCCGGACGGTGCTCTGGGTGGCCGACGCGCTGCCGGACTGGGCGGTCGGGACGTCCCGCAGCACCAGGGACGTGAGCTGGGCCGAGGCCAGGCCGAGGCCGAGGCCGTAGACCGCCAGCAGCACCGCCAGGGAGACCGCGCCGGGCGCGAACTCGAGCAGCAGCGCGCAGCCGACCACCGCCACCAGCTCCAGCGCCAGCCCCAGGACGACCACCCGGGCCGGTCCGAGCCGCACCGCCAGGTGACGGGCGCCCGAGCCGGCGACGAAGGCGCCCAGCGCCATCGCGGCCAGGAGCCAGCCGGTGGCCATGATCGACAGCCGCAGCGCGAACACCAGGTACAGCGGCAGCACGAACAGCAGCGCGAACTCGCCGACGGACACCATCGCGGCCGTCAGGTTGCCCCAGCGGAAGCTGGGGATGCCGAACAGGGACAGATCGAGCAGGACGCTGCGTCCGGCGTCGCGTCGGCGGCGCTCCACGACGACGAAGACCAGGCAGAGCAGGGCGCCGACCATCAGCGCGACCGGCACCACGGAGATGGGCGCGGTGTGCGGCCAGGTGAGCCCTCCCAGGGAGAAGTCGGCCACCGGTGTGAGCCAGCCCAGGTCCCAGCCCTCGATCAGGCCGAAGACGAGCAGCCCCAAGCCGAGCGCACTCGTCACCAGGCCCACGAGGTCGCGGTCGTCACCCTCCTCCTCGGAGCGGGACTCTGGGGTGTGGGTGGCCAGGGCCAGCACCGCCAGCCCCACCGGCAGGTTGACCGCGAAGATCCAGCGCCAACCGAACGACTCGGTCAGCCACCCGCCGAGCAACGGCCCGAGCGCGGCCGCGCCAGCCATGACGGCGCCCCACAGGCCGAAGGCCGCGGCCCGGTCGGCGCCGCGGAACGTGGCGTTGACGCTGGACAGCGAGGCCGGCAGCACCATGGCGCCACCGATCCCCTGCGCCATCCGTCCGACGATGAGCCAGCCTCCGTCGCCCGCCAGGGCGCACCAGGCGCTGGCGGCCAGGAACACCACCACGCCGAGGACGAACATCAGCCGGCGTCCGTACCGATCCCCCAGGCGCCCGAACGTCAGCAGCAGTGCGGCGAACACCATGGCGTAGCCGGTCGTGATCCACTCCCCGGTGGTGAGCGACAGCTGCAGATCGTCCACCATCGCGGGCAGCGACACCCCGACGATCGTGCCGTCGAGCACCACCATCGCCAGACCGGCGGCAAGGGCGGCGAAGCCCAGCCAGCGGTCTGGCGCAGTGTCGGGGGTGTGCATGGCGGGGGAGGGGGGCACGCTGTGATTCTCACAGGGCTGGCGTCGGATGCCAACGGTTGCGTCGAAACCTCGACCATACGGTCGATCGCCCCCGATCGCGGCCACCCGGCCCTGGCTAGGGGGTGAGCAGGCCCCCGGCGGTGGGTTCGACCGTGCCCAACCCGGCCAGCAGCACCGCGGTGACCTGCTCGGGAGTCCCGCCCCCGGGCGACCAGGGGTCGACGAAGTCGTGCGGCCACGCCAGCGCCGGATCGACCGCGAACTCGAGCACCTCGTCCGCCTGGTGGGCGAACACCTTCGGGGCGAAGGATCCGGCGGCGTCGCGGCGGATCGCCACATCGCAGGGGTTGTTGATGAGCACCACGCGCTCCAGCCGATGGCCTGCCGGCACCGATCCGTCCAGCAGCGCCTCGGTCAGGTGCAGGAAGGGGAACAGCCCGGGCAGCGGGAACCCCGGGTACGCGTAGGGGCTGTGACCCAACTTGTCCTTCGCGCGCGGATCCCACCAGTTGTAGAAGCGCGGCACCGCCCCCGGAAAGCGGACGAAGACCCGCAGCACCGGCAGCGGGAAGCCTTTGGGGGCAACCAGCGGCGCCGCCAGCAGCAGCCGGCTGACCTCCGGGCGAGTGGCGGCGGCCCAGGCGGCCAGGCCTGCCCCCGCCGAGAGCCCGATGACCCACACCGGCGCCCCGAAACCGGCGACGATGTCGACGCAGGCATCGACCTGTTCGGTGAGCTCGTCGACCGTCAGGTGGGCCAGTTCGCGGTTCAGCACGTCGGCCAGGCCGTGGTGCGGCATCCGCGGCAGTAGCACCCGGTAGCCGGCGTCCCGCAGTTGCTCGGCGACGGCGACGAATTGGATGGGGGCGTTGGTGAAGCCGTGCCAGATGACCAGCGTGGCGCGCGCCTCTCCGTCGGGTTCGAACAGCCGGGTGCGGGTGGCCTCGGGGATCCCCTCGTCCAGCGCCGTCAGGGCCGCGAGCCGGTCGAGGGCGGCGTCACGGTCGGCGGCGGGGAGCGGGTTGGCGGCCGGCGAGCCGGGCAGCGGCAGCAGCCGTCGGTACCAGGCCGGGGAGGTGGTGGTCATGGGCACGTCCTGCTCTGTGGGTTCCGATCTGGGCGACGCTAGCACTCACGCGTGCGACACAACGGGCCGGGCGGGACGGAGCCGAGCCGAAGGCCCTGTGAAACACTGGCAGGGAACGCGTCCCCTGAAGGAGTTCACATGTCCCCCACCACTTATTTCGATCACGAGCTCGACGGCATCGACAAGCCCATCACCAATGCCATCCGGACGGCCCTGGGCGTCAGCGGCCTGCTGTCGCTGATCATGGGCATCGTCTTCCTCGTCTGGCCGGTGAAGACCGCCGTCGTGGTCGCCGGCATCGTCGCCATCTACGCCGTCATCGCCGGGCTGGTGAACCTGGCCATCGGCGTGTTCTCGAGCAAGCTCGGCGGCTGGGTACGCGTCGGCCACCTGGCGCTGGGCGCTGTCTTCCTGCTCGCCGGCGTCGTCTCGTTCATGAACCTGGGCGCTACCGCCGCTGGCCTGGCCGTCACGCTGTCGCTGATCGTCGGCTTCTCGTGGATCATCGAGGCGGTCATCTCGCTGACCACGGTCGGCGACGCCCCCTCGAAGACCTGGACGATCATCTACGCGATCATCAGCTTCATCGCGGGCTTCCAGCTGCTGTTCTCGCCCCTGTGGGGCGCCGCGGTGCTGTGGCTGATCCTGGGTGTCTCGATGCTCGTCATGGGCGGCGTCCAGCTGGTGCGCGCCTTCCGCTTCGGCTCCAGGTAGCGGCCCGGCGCCACCCTCCTCGTGTGGGTGGCGCCCACCCCGCCCGGGGTCAGACCGGAATCGTCCTGACCGGGCGATCGGTCAGGACGGCGATCACGGCGTCGATGGTCACGTCCAGGTAGCTGCGGCCGTCCGGGGCGAACGTGTGCTGGTCGAAGTAGTGGGCCTTGATGTTGTGGGCCATCGGACCGATCGGGATGATCTCGATCCGGTCCTCCTTCATCGCCTTGGTCCACGGCGAGAACGCCGCGCGGGGCCAGCGTCCGGCGAAGATGATGCCGCCCATCTTCTGCAGCGGGTCCTTGCTGCCGGCCAGGTGCCAGACCCGGCGGATCCGGTCCAGGCCGTAGTCGTCGGACATCATGCCGCCGATCGACACCACGTCCAGCGGCATTCCCCCGAGGCCGAGGTAGGAGCAGGCACCGAGCGCGATTTGTGCGCCACCGCTCCAGCCGACGATCGTGACCGGGACGCCGGCGCCGAACGGGTAGCCATTGCGCCGCAACGCGCGGATGACCTCTTGGGCGGTGCCGATGTTGTACGCCGGGCCGTAGCGGCGGTCGGCGCACACGAACAGCTGCAGGGCGTTGCGCAGGTTGACCAGCATCGCCACCTGGGTGTCCGGGTTCTTGAAGCGCAGCTTCTCCACCCAGCGCCACAGCGACGCCGTTGGGCGCTGCACGGTGAGGCCGCGGTTGGCGACCGAGTACGGGAAGACGTCCGAGATCACGCAGGTGCCGGGAAGCCGGGCGCTCAGGGCCTCGATGAGGGGCAGCTCCTCCGGTGGGATGGAGTTGCCGTCGATGGCGCCGATGCCGGACAGGTACACCAGGTAGCGGGAGTACGGCACGCCGTCGGGTGCGGTGTCGCTGGCCGTGAGCTGCTGGACGGTGTCGGCGGCCTCGTCGGCGCCCTTGGTCGACCACCAGCCCAGCGACTCCAGCGGAGCCACGGTCATCGCCAGCACCAAGACGATGCCGATCAGCAGCAACAGGTCGGTCACCATCAGTGCACCCCAGGGCCTTCGAATTGTTGGGCGAGCGGCAGGAACGGCTGCCCCGAGAGCAGGTCCTGCCCGGTCAGCATCAGCGGCCGGCCGCTGACCAGCCGCCACACCCGGTTGCCGATCGCCGCGACGGGCTTGGCGAACGCCCACGACGCCAGTTGCATCACGCCCCAGGCGCCCAGCGTCACCGCCAGCGCGGGCCACAGGCCCACGTCGTAGAGGCCCCGGACGATCATCCACAGCACGACCGCGCCCCAGGCCTGCAGCAGCCGGGCGATCGCCGGCCCGATGTAGGGGGCCAGCGCCAGCACGCCGAAGGCCAGCGGCGCCGTGGAGAGCATGACGCCCCGGAACACCAGCGACCACTCCTGCGTCCGACCGATGACGAGCGGGCCGAGCACCCACACCACCGCCGCCTGCAGCGCGTACAGCCCCGCCATCGCGAGGCCGTTGAGGACCAGGGAGAAGACGAAACGCAGCCCCCGGACCCGGTTGAGGAAGAGGACGGCCGAGTTGCCGAGCAGGGTGGAGGCGCCCGCGATGATGGCGACGGCGACGCAGATCCGGAACGCGTCCGGGCGAGTGTTCAACCAGACCGGCATCGAGTAGTCGAGCGTCCAGACCCCCCAGAGCGCCCGTCCGACGGCGGCCAAGAAGTCGAAGATGCCAGTCACCGATGACCTCCTGCCGACCGGGTCGGGTACGCCCGGCTCGGCACGACCCTAGCAGCGCCCGGCGGCGGCGCGGTCGTCACCCGATCGCGTCCCCGCGGGTCATCCCGGCCCCACGGGCCTCGGTCGGGACGACCCCGTGGACACTCCGCCTCTTCCCCGTTGGTCGCGGACGTTCGGTCGGTTACTACCGGCAGGAAACGTTCGTTGCCGTTGGGCAATGGCGCGAAAGCGGCGACGGTTCCCGAATCGACCGGGATCGCCGGGGTTAGGATTGCCGGACGGGGACGTCGCGCGCCGGTGCCGAGGCGGTCGCGACGCGGGACGCCCACCCTGCGGCGGCCCTGTGGTCGGTCGAGGAGAGAAGGGCCCGATGTCCGCGAATGAACCCAAGCGCCCGCCGCGCCGCCGCCGCGCGAGCCCGCCCCCCGCGGTGACGCAACCCCCGATCGATGACGAGGCGCCCTCCGCGGACCGGGCAGTCGCGACACCCGTGACCCCGCCCTTCGGCGACCCCGCCGAGGACCAGGTCGCGAGCGTCAAGGATGATCAGTCCACCGCGTCCCTCGCAGGGGGTGAGCGCGCGGCCGCCCTCACCGGGGGTGAGCCCGTCGCCCCCCCGTCCGGGGACGAGCCTGCCGTCGCCCTCCCCGGGGACGAGCCCACCGCCGCCCTCCCCGAGGACGAGCCCACCGCGGCCCTCGCCGGGGGAGGGCTCAACGACGGCCCCGTGGGGGACGAGGCCACCGTGGCGCTGTCGCGGGACGAGCTGACCCTGGTGGATGTCGGCCGCGACGAGCCCACCCTGCTGGACCTGCCGCGCACTGGACCGGCGTCGCTCGACACCCCCGGCGATGGACCGAACCTCGGCCAGGCCGTGTCGGACGGATCCCCGATCGCCGGCGCGTCCGGGACCTCGGGCCCCCGCCCCGAGCCCACGACCAAGCGCCCGGCGCGCTCGATCGTGGCGACCGTCCTGATCGTGCTGGCGTCCCTGCTCACCCCGCTGGCGATCGTCGGCGGCTGGTCGCGGGTGGCGCTCACCAACACCGATGCGTTCGTCGCCGCCGCGGCGCCGCTGGTTCGCCAGCCGGCCGTCCGCGACTACCTCGCCGACCAGGTGCTGGTGGCCGTCGAGGGCAGCCTCGACATCGAGGGGGTCATCGGCCAGGTGGTCGACGGCCTGGCTGGCGCGGTGCGGGTACCGGCGCTGGTGGACGGGCTGCGCTCGCTGGAGGCGACCGCCGTCGCGGGCGTGCGCTCCACCATCCGGAACGCGGCTGGCCGCGTCGTCGGTTCCGACGCGTTCGGGACCGCCTGGGACGAGAGCCTGCGGCTGTCCCACAGCAGCGCGATCGCGGCGCTCCAGGGCGACCCCGAGGCGACCGTCATGGTCTCCAAGGAGGGGCTCGGGCTGCGGATCGGGCCGATCGTGGAGCAGGTCAAGGCGGCCCTGATCGACGAGGGCTTCGTCCTGGCGAACCGGATCCCGGCGGTCGACAAGACTGTCGTGCTTGTGGAATCCGCCGACTTCGAGCGCGTCAAGACCGGCTATCAGGCCCTGATCGTGGTGGAGGCTTGGCTGCCGTACGTCCTGTTGCTGCTGCTCGTCGCCGGCATCGCGACCGCGGTCCGCCGGCACCGGGCCGCGCTGTGGGCCTCGGCCGGCCTGGGTCTGGGGGCGTTGTTGGTGGCCCTCGCGGTCCCCATCGGACGAGGGATTGCCACCGACGCCGTGCCCACGAGCGTCGTCCCCACCGAGGTGCTGCACCTGGCCTACGACGCGGTGCTCACCAGCCTGGGCGAGCTCGCCACCCTCGTGGTGGTCGTCGCGCTGGTGGCCGTGATCGCGCTCTGGCTCACCGGGCCGTTCCGCGGCGCCCGCACCCTGCGCGCGGCCGCGCGGAACGGACGGGCGTCGCTGCATGCCTGGGGCGACACCCAGGGCCTCTCGACGGGACGCTTCGGGACGTGGCTGTACGCCTACCGGCCGTGGTGGCGCGCCGCGATCGGCGCGGTGGCGGTGCTGGCGCTGCTCGCCCGCCGCCCGATCACCCCGGCGGAGGTAGCGACGACCGCGGGCGTGGCGATGCTGGTCGTGCTTGTGTTCTCGCTGCTGGCGCGGGCCCCGGGGCAGGCGCCAGCGAAGGGCTGACGCGCCAGGGACGACGCGGCGTGGCGTTGGGCCTCAGGCGGGGACGTCGGCGCGCCACTCCCACAGCGAGCCCGGACGACCCCGTCCGAGCACGACCTTCTTGTGGCTGACGCTGAGACCGCGCAGCGTCGCGAGCCGGCGGTTGAGGTTGCCGCGGTCCGGCGACGAGCCGGTGAGCGACCGGGTGATGGCCACCGCGGAGGAGACAGGAAACGTCTGGCCGGTGAGCGCCTGGGTGAAGACGAGGTCGCGCCACAGCTTGTCGATCAGGAGCGGACGGCACGCCGCCAGGATGTGGTTGTGGTCGAAGCCGAGGTCGGGCATCTCGTCGAACGGATGCCATTCGGCGTCGCCGTCGCCGACGGCCCACATCGCCACCGACAAGGAGTAGCCGCGCGGGTCGCGGTAGGGCTGGTCGAAGACCACCAGCTGGCCGAGGGCGGTCACGTCGAAGCCGAGCTTGGTGTCCACGGCGCGATGGGCGGCATCGACGAGACGCTCGCCCTCCTGCAGCAGCACGCCGGGCAGGGCGGGCTGCCCCAGGAAAGGCTCGCTCTGGCGGCGGGCGGTGGCCACCTCCACCTGGCGGTCCTGGGCGTTGTACCGAAGCGTGACCACGTCCACCGAGACGAACGAACCTCGGGGGTCTTCCATGACACCTCCGTCGATCAGGGGTTAATAGTTTATCGGGCTAGTTCTCCCGATCCCCGCGGTGCCCGCTCTGTGTTCGCCCGGTGGAACCGGGACGGCCAAGGGGCGAGACAGCCGCGGGCATAGGCTCCGGCCCATGGACAGTCGGCGGAGCCTCCATGCGGCGAACCCGGTGGCGCTCGTCGTGGTGTCGATCGTGTCGGTGCAGGTCGGGGCCGCGTTCGCGAAGGACCTGTTCGCCGCCACCACGCCGCACGCGATGGCCTGGCTGCGGCTGTGCGCCTCCGCGCTGATCCTGCTCGTGGTCGCGCGGCCGCGGCTTCGGGCTCGCTCCCGGCGGGCCTGGCTGAGCGTTCTCGGCTACGGCCTGGCGCTGGCCGGGATGAACTGGAGCATCTACCTCAGCTTCGAACGGATCCCGATCGGGGTCGCCGTCACCATCGAGTTTCTCGGTCCGCTGCTCGTGGCCGTCTTCGGCTCCCGGCGCCGCCAGGACCTGCTGTGGGTGCTGCTCGCCGCCGTCGGGGTGGCGCTGCTCGGCATCCAGCCCGCCGCCCTGGACCCGGTCGGGACCGGCTTCGCGTTGCTGGCCGGCGCGCTGTGGGCCGGCTACATCCTGCTCGCCGGCCCGACCGGACGCGAGTGGGAGGGCGTCACCGGGGTGACCGTCGCCAGCGTGATCGGCGCGGCGCTGATGACTCTGCCCGCGCTCACCCTGGGGCTGCCCACCTTCTCGCCGCGCGTGTTGTGGACGGCGGCGCTGGTCGGCGTGCTCTCGTCCGTGATCCCGTACGGCCTGGAGATGATCGCGCTGCGGCGGCTCCGTCCGGGCACGTTCGGCATCCTGATGAGCCTGGAGCCGGCAGCCGCCGCGCTGGCGGCCCTGGTGCTGCTGGGCGAGCGACTGACCGGCTGGGAGCTGGTCGCCATGGCCGCCGTCGTGGTTGCCAGCGTGGGCGCTACCCGGTCGGCCGCCGCCGCCGACGTCCCGCGCGACTGAGTATCGCCTCGCCCCCCGGGGGTCGTCCCGGACCTCCCCGACCGGCGTGGAGGGGCGATTCCTCGGGACCCGTGGTCAGCGGGGGTCGACAGCGGCATACTCGCCCGCATGGGGCGCGACATCGACTCGATCTATTACACGCGCGAAGAGCGCCAGCGCTACCGCGCCAAGGTGGCGAAATCGCTGGACGTGTTCGAGCAGATGCTCGCCACCACGCAATTCGCGTTCGACCAACCGATGACCGGGATGGAGATCGAGCTGAACCTGGTCGGGGAGGACTACCGCCCCCGGATGGACAACGCCGACGTGTTGGCCGCCATCGCCGACCCCGAGTATCAGACCGAGCTCGCCCGCTACAACATCGAGTTCAACGTGAAGCCGCGCTCGCTCACCGAGCTGGATCAGTTGGAGGACGAGCTGCGCGCCTCGCTGAACCGGGCCGAGGCCACGTGCGCGGATCGCGGCACCCACCTGGTCATGGTCGGCATCCTGCCGACGGTCACCGAGGAGACGTTCACCGGCGAGTGGATGAGCGCCAACGCGCGCTATGCCGCCCTGAACGACGCCGTCCTGGCCTCCCGCGGCGAGGACATCTACCTCGACATCGAGGGCCCCTCGGGCGAGCGGTTGGAGCTGTTCGCCGAGTCGCTGGCGCCGGAGTCGGCGTGCACGTCGATGCAGCTGCACCTGCAGGTGATGCCGCTGGACTTCGCCGATCACTGGAACGCCGCGCAGGTGCTCGCCGGCCCACAGCTGGCGATGGGCGCCAATTCCCCGTTTTTCCTGGGCAAGGACCTGTGGGCCGAGACCCGCATCGAGCTGTTCAGCCAGGCGGCCGACACCCGTCCGCCGGAGCTGAAGAACCAGGGCGTCCGGCCCCGGGTGTTCTTCGGGGAGCGGTGGATCACCTCGATCTTCGACCTGTTCGAGGAGAACGTCCGGTACTTCCCGGCGCTGCTGCCCGACCTGGACGACGAGGACCCGCAGGCCGTCCTGGACGCCGGCGGCGTGCCCAAGCTCGCCGAGATGCGGCTGCACAACGGGACGATCTACCGCTGGAACCGCCCGATCTACGACACCGTCGGCGGCACGCCCCACCTGCGGGTGGAGAACCGGGTGCTGCCCGCCGGGCCCACCATCATCGACACCCTCGCCAACGCGGCGTTCTACTACGGCACGCTGCGGTCCCTGGCCGACGACGACCGTCCGGTGTGGACGCGGCTGGCGTTCGCGACGGCCCACGAGAACTTCCTGGAGGGGGCCCGCCGGGGCATCGACGCCACCCTGTTCTGGCCGGGGCGCGGCGAGATCCCGGCCAGCGAGCTGGTGCTGCGGCAGTTGCTGCCGGCGGCCCACGAGGGCCTGGCCGACTGGGGCGTGGCCGCTCCGATCCGGGACCGGCTACTCGGCGTGATCGAGCAGCGCTGCCTCACCGGCATCAACGGGGCCGAGTGGCAGCGCCAGGCGGTCGCCCGCCTGGAGCGCCGCGGCCTGGACCGCCCCGAGGCGCTGCGCCAGATGACCCGCGCCTACGCCGAGCGGATGCACGGCAACGAGCCCGTCCACACCTGGGACCTCCCCGCCTGAGCCCTCGGGCCCGGGCGGCCGGCGTCCGGAACCCGAGAACGCCGGGCCCGACCCGGCGCGGCTCAGCGGAGCAGCCGGACGGGGTCGATGCGGGCGGCCCGGGAGGCCGGATAGAGACCGCCGCCCACGCCGACCAGCAGGGTGACGAGCATCAGGATGGCGATCGTTCCCCACGAGAACGTGACGGGCACCTTCAACACGACCAGGATCGCCGCCCCGAGCACATTCCCGACCACGCAACCCAGCAGCGCGAACACGGACACGATGACGGTCGACTCCAGGAGGAAGAGTCCCTGAATTCCGCGTTTGGTCATGCCCAGGGATCGGTAGATGGCCACCTCGTCGGCGCGTTCGAGGGTGGAGATGTACATGACGTTGACGATGTTGAGCGCGGCGACGGCGAGCGAGATGGACGCGATGAGGCCCAGCAGCAGCGACATGGACTGGAACACCTCGCGCAGGGCGGCACCCTCGTCGGCGGTGAAGTCCACGAACTTGAGGCTTCGGTCGATGCCGTCGTTGAGGTCGGCCAGCACCTCGCCCCGGACCCGTTCCAGGTCGTCCGCGTCGACCACGGCGACCACGAAGGACGCGGCCGAGGGCTGCTCCTGGGTCGGCAGCGTGCCCTCGAGGCGCGCGGGGAGCTGCAGGCGGGCCGACCCGCTCTCGCCGAGGGAGGAGGTCAACCCCACCACCGTGAAGGCGGCCCCGTCGATGGTGATCGCCGACCCCACCTGCACCCCGTCATCGAACTCGGGGTTCCGGTAGAGGATCGCCACGTTTCCGACCTGGCCGGTGAAACCGGTGCCCTCGACGACCGCGACGTCCTCGGAGAACTCCACCCGCAGGTCGGCCAATTGCCGGCCCGTTGGCAGCGTCACCGAGAGGCTGCGCGCGTCGGCCTGCGGGATGACCTCGGCAATATCCGTTCGCTGGTTGATCGCCGCGACTCGGCTCGCCAACTCCGGCTCCTGCAGGGCGGCCACGACGTCGACGTTCGACTCGGCGCTGCTGACCAGCCCGACCGTGAACCGGTCGGCGGCCCCCGTCGACAGGCTGGAGAAGAAGCTGCCCGACAGCGTCACGATCAGGACGACGGAGGTGACCCCCACCAGCACGCCGAGCCCGGTGAAGAGCGAGCGAAGAGGGTTGAACCGAAGCCCTTCGAGGCAGACCCTAGCGAAGTACGTCACGGGCCACCTCCCCGTTGACGAGCTCGATCGTGCGGTCGGCTCCCGCCGCGATCTCGGGATCGTGGGTGACCAGGAGCACCCCGCAGCCGTGGGTCTGTTGGATGCCCCGGAGGAGGGCGAGAATCCCGGTCGCGGTCGCGACATCCAAAGCGCCGGTGGGCTCATCCGCCACGACGAGGTCGGGTCGCCCGAGCACCGCGCGGGCGATCGCGACGCGCTGCTTCTGCCCGCCGCTGAGCTCGTCGGGGAAGCTTTCGGCCTTGTCGGGGAGCCCCACCTCGTCGAGCGCCGTCTCGATCTCTTCCGTGCGGAAGCTCCCGGTTCGGATGACCGAGGCCATCTCCAGATTACGCCGCACGGTATGCCGTCCGACGAGTTGGAAGTCCTGGAACACGTAGCCGATCCGACGCCGGGCGCGCGAGACCTGATCGTCCGGCGCCCCCCGGAACTCGCGTCCCTGGAACCGATGCTCCCCGGCGAAGTCGAAGTCGAGGAGGCCGATGATCTTCATCAGCGTTGACTTGCCCGAGCCGCTCTTGCCCACGACCGAGAGGTACTGCCCCGGGGGGACGTTGAGGGACACCGACGACAGCGCCCGGACCTCGAAGTTGCGCCCTCGATAGGACTTCGAGACCTCGCGCAGCTCGATCATGACGCGGCGTCCACTCGCTCGATCCGGTCGCCGGCCCTCAGGTCACCGGTGCGCAGGATGAACTGGCCCTGCGCGTCCTTCTCGACCTGGACGGAGACCCGCTGACCCTCGCGCAGGACGAAGTACCCGTCGGTGTCCCGACCCAGGTAGCCGTCGGGAACGGCCAGGTCGTCGGTCCGATAGGTCAGCGAGGCCGAGCTGTGCTCGCGCGGCGCAAAGGTCTCCTCGGCCACCACCTCGAAGGTCATCTCATAGCGGGGGGAGCTGTCGGACGTGGTCGCCTCGTCGCTGTAGATGACGGACGTCAACCGCAGCGATCCCACCTCCAGCCCTCGCACCAGCAGGCGAGGCTCCTTGGCGCCCGTGATGGCGTCCACCTGTTCCTGCGTGGCCAGGTAGATGAGGGACGCCTGCCGGGAGAGGATCCACACGGTGCCGTCGACGGCGGTGACGGTGCCATCGAAGGAGGCGGTCACCCGCTGGGCGGACGCCCGCTTGGCGATGGCGGTCGCCGCCGCGCCGGCCTGGCTCGCCAGGTTCTCGAACAGGCCCTGAAGCCGGCTGCGGGTCTCGGCGGTCGCCAGCAGCTTGTCTGCCCTGAGGAAGCTGGTGGTGGCCTTGTCCCCCTTCGCCTGGGCGATGTCGCGGCGGTACTGGGCCTCCGCCCGACGATGGGCGATCAGGGCCGCCTCGATCTCCAACTCGGTGGCCCGCACCGCGGTGTCGGCCAGCGACGGAGCCCGCCGAAACGACAGCGGGAAGGAGCCGCCGCGCAGGGTCTGCAGGGCTCGGCGCGCCACCGCGGCCCGCTCGCGATAGGCGGTGGCGGTCCGCTGCTTGGCCCTCGCCGAGGTGGCCGCGTCCTTGTTGCCCAGGGACTGGCCCTCGGTGACAACGTCCCCGGCCCGCACGCCGAGCTGCGACTTCGACAGGCCCACCTTCTGGCGATCACGCGGGACCAGATAGCCGGCATAGGTGTACTGGACCGTGTCCAGGGCGTGGGTGGGACGCTCCGACGCCGGCTGGGGGGAGGCGCACGCGCCCAAACCGAGCGTCAGGACGAGGGCGAGCGAGGCGGCCCACAGCCTGCGTAGCGACGGGTTCACGGCGGTCAGTCCTTCCCAGCCAGCAGGAAGTCGATGGTGGCCAGCTGGTCGGCCACGTAGGTGTCCCGCCGCAGGTCGGTGAGGAACCACGTCCCCGATTCGAGGACCTGCTCGCGGGTCTTCCCATCGAACTCCACGGTGTAGAACGAGTCCTTGTCCCGGATGCTCACCGAGTAGACCACCCGGCTCAGATCGTCCATGGACGAGCCCAGGCGGCCGTAGCTCACCACGCGCTGGTGGCTCGGCGGGGGCAGCTTGGTCGGGTCGTAGTCGGTGACGGCGATCCCCTCGAGCCCCGGCTCCTCACTGATCTCGACGAAGGCGTCCGGGTAGCGGGCGCGGAATCGGTCCTGGTCGGCGGCCCGGAACTGGGCGAGCAGCTGCGCGTCGGAGGAGACGGAACCCTGCGACGAGGGCTGCGCGCCGGCGCACCCCCCGGTCAGCAGCAGGGTCAGCAACAATCCGGTCAACCCCCGGGCTCGGGGGCGGGAGCGACGGCTGGTCATGCGATCTTCGCCCCCTTCAGGTAGTCGTAGCCCTCGGCGGTCACCTTGCGGAAGTTGTTGAGCCGCGCGCCATCCCAGTTGAGGATCGGGATGACGCGGTCGATGGCCTGCCCGTCCACGCGGACGACCGTGGCCGCGGCGGGGGACGCGATCAGGAAGTAGCGGGCCCCGGTGTTGTCGGCGATGTCGCTGATGCTGCCGATCACGCCGGTGCTGACGATCATGTCGAGCAGCTCGAGGAAGAAGCCGCGTCGCTTGGCGCGCGCCGAGGTGTACACAGTGTCGCCAGGCCCGTAGTGGCCGGCGAGCACCTGGAGGGCTTGGGAGTCGTTCATCGTGGTGTCCTTTGGGAGATCGGTCAGTGGGTGGGGTGGTCAGGTGAGGAGGGCGACCGGTTCGCGGTTGGCCCGAAGGGTGGGTGGAGTCCCGTCGGTCGCCCCCGGGAGAGGGGTGGCCGGTGAGGAGTCCCGGAGGACAGCCACGAGGCTTGGCAGGTAGCAGGCCACCAGGGTGCCGGCGTAGACCCAGGCGAGGGCGAGGGGCTGGCCCAGCGAGGTGACCGCGAAGTAGGTGCCGAACATTGCGTACGTGAGGAAGCCGCGCAGCCAGCGGGCCAGCGGGGTCGTCGTCCACGGCAACGAGGCCTCCATGACGAAGACGGTCACCAGGGTGCCCGCCAGGAGGAGGGCGTGGTCCAGCACGAAGACGTCCCACGTCAGCAGGAACGCCACGGCCAGCGCCAGTTTCAACGGAACATCCACGGCCAGGGACAGCACGGTGTGGCGGCGGAGGAAGCGCCGGTCGGCGGGGAGCCGTTCCTCGGCGAAGAACGGGTCCTCGCTCTGGAGTCGGTAGCGTCCGTGGGCGCGGCCGAGGAGCCAGTTGTCGTGGCACACGGTGAGCAGCAACAGCGCCCCCACCGAGAGCGCCGGCGACCCGGACATCAGGATGCCGAACATGGCCAGTCCGCTCAGGAGGGCCTGGACGATCATGCCCCCGAAGAGGACGAGGTCCTTGAACAGGAACGGCGCCCTGGGCCGGAGCCACGCGAACCACCGACGGGTGCCCGATCCGGAGAGGCCCCTGCCACGCAGCCGTCCCGAGATGCGATCGAGCAGCAGCAGCCATCCGAAGCCGACCGCGAGGACGATGCCGGGCGCGGGTGCCCACCAACTGGGCGGGAGTCGATAGCCCAGGGCGAGCCCGCCGGCAGCGGCGAGCACCACGCCGACCAGCGCCAGCACGTACCGCGTGCGGGCGCTCTCGCTGGCGCGCGAGGCGAGGAACACATGGCTCGGGAGGAGCGCCAGGCTGCCGAGCAGCAGGGCGGCGACCAGGCCGGCGGCCCAGGGCAGGCCCACCGCCACCAACCCGCCGCAGGCGACCACCAGGGCACTCGCCAGAGCCCAGGTCAGGTCGCGGGCGACGTAGTGCCCCAGGTAGGCCAGGCGGTAGCCGAGGCTCGGCTCGCGATAGCCGAGCAGGCGGAGGTCGCCGGCGGTGAAGAAGACGTCGTTCTCGGTCAGCCCGATGGCCTGGACGGAGACCACGTAGACCAGCAGGGCCCACACGGCCCAGTCGAGGCTCAGCGTGGCGCCGACGACGAACGCACCGCCCAGGGCGAGCCCGAGCAGGACCTCCCTGACCGGCCAGGAGGATCGCCGCCGGTAGGTGGTCAGGGCCAGTGAACCGACGCCGCTCAGCATGTCCGCACCAACGACTTGTTCTCCACCCGATACACCGCGTCGACAGAGCGCCGGAGGTGATCAAGATCGTGGCTGACGACCACCAGGCCGCGCTCCTGGGAGCGCAGGACCCGGATGAGGTTCTCGTTCGACTCGGCATCCACCGACTCGAACGGCTCGTCCACCAGCAGGATCGTGGCCATCGACATCAGGCCCAGCAGCAGCGCGACCTTCTTGGTGACCCCCTTGGACAGCTCGCCCAGGGGAAGGTCGGTGTAGTCGTCCAGGTTCAGCTCGCGCAGATACTCCGGCGCCCTCGCGACGTCGAACGACCGAAGCCGGGCGCACAGGGACACGAGATCGCTGAGGTGGAAGTTGCGGTAGCGCCGCAGCTCGAAGTCGACCAGGTAGGTCGATCCCGCGACGGTGACGCTGCCGCCCTGCGGGGAGAGCTGCCGGTCCAGGAGCCGCAGCAGCGTGGTCTTGCCGCTGCCGTTGCGACCGACGATCCCGATCTGCGTCTCGGGGATGGTGCCGCTGAAGTCCTCGAACAGGTAGTCGCGGTAGCGGAAGCTGAGGTTCTCAAAGGTGAACAACGGCCGATCCTTCCAGGAGCGCACCCACCAGGGTGAGCACGAAGATGAGCGGGTAGAGGCGGACCCCGGCGAGCAGCCGCCGGCCCAGCAGTGCCCGGTCCGAGACCGGCTGGTTGACGTACTCGTGGGCCGCCAGGACGAAGGCGTAGCTGACCAGCAGGGACAGCAGGAGCGCCGCAATCTCGAAAGCGGTGTGGCGATAGAGCAGGTCGACCTGGGCCTGGAGCGGGAGCTGGTGAATCTGCTGGGCAAGGGCGCCGATGGTGAAGAACTGAACGCAGTAGGTGACCACGTTCAGCACGGGCAGCAGCGACACCAGGAGGAAGAAGCCAAGGTTGTTCGCCAGGATCATCCCGGTGGCGTGCGGGGCGGAGACCTCCAGGGCGGCGGGGTTCGCCCCGGAGATCCCCGGGATCGGTGAGGCCAGCGCGCCCGGCACCATGTACCCCACGGCGAACGACAGGACCGCGAGCGCGACATGAAAGCGCAGCACCTCGACCAAGGCGTCGGGCCGGGGGAACCTCCAGGAGCGCGTCATGGCGATCACACCTGAACGGCCGGCGGCATGGCCACGATGACCATGTCGGCCACCAGGTAGAGGAAGAACGGGAGGTACGCCAGCAGCTTCCGCGCGCCCGGCAGGTTCTCGTCCCGGAGCGCCACCACGGCCAACGCGGTGAGCGGGATGATCGCCAGGGCGGCGCCAAGCGGCGTGTGGGCGAACTGCTGGAGCGCCAGCGCGGGGACACGGCACCAGAAGGCCAGCAACAGGAGCTGATGAACCTTCCCTCGGACGAGGCCCGCCTCGAACGCCGCGGGCGCGGCCAGCCGGTAGCTGAGCGTGGTGAGGAAGGTGACGATGAGGACGGTCAGGGCGGTCGCCGCGCCGTAGACGCCGGCCAGCATGGCCACCAGCAGGGCGGCGCTCTGGCCTTCGAAGATCTCGCGGACCGCGGGGCTGGCCCCCGCGACGCCGAGGAGGGACACGACGACGACGTAACCGGCCAAGAGGGCGAGGAGGGAGAACTTCTTCATGGGGGTTCCTAGTGAGAAGGGCGGGGGCGTCGAGTAACCTGAGGGAGCAGGGTCCACCCGGTCACGGGTCCCACCCATTGATCCCCGCACTCTGCCGAGAGCTGAGGGTGGACCCTGCTTCCATCGTGTGAAACTGGTGCGTGACTACGCGAGCGCAGTCCGCGGCGTCACAGCCAGCCGGTGGCTGCGCCGATGATGAACGCCAGCGGGCCCGCGATCGCGGAGCCGGCGCCCAACAGACCAGCGATGTAGGTGGCCGCCGCGAACACGCCGGCGGTCACGATCTTGCTGACGATCTGCTTCGCGATCGTGCTGCCGACCTTGCCGGCGAGCCACTGCACGACCGCGTTGTAGCCCCACGAGTCCAGCTTGGACTTGATGTACTGAGCGACCAGGTATCCAGCTTGCATTTCTGTCTCCATTCCTATATTCCGTGGTGGCCGGGTGGGTAGCCGGGGGAGTTCCCCCACGAAGGAAGCTAGTCAGGGCCGGGCCCGGACGTCAGGAGGCAAGCGGTCCTACCGTCCGTCCGTCCGGGCAGGTTCGGACGAAAGGACGATCGCGCTCAGCTGCGGTCGAGGCCCCACTCGTGGGCGCGCACGACGGCCTTCAGGCGTGACGTCACCCCGAGCTTCTGCATGAGCGAGGTGACGTAGCCCTTGATGCTCGACTCGGACAGGAAGAGCTGCTGCCCGATCTCCTGGTTGCTCAGCCCGCGGCACAGCAGGGTCAGGACGTCGGCCTCCCGCTCGGTGAGGGCGGGGGCGTCGGCGGCGGCGACGGGTGGGGGCTGGACGACCGCGTCCAGCCGCAGACCGGACACCACGCTCACGCCGCGGTGGACGCCCCGGACGGAGTGGACCAGCGCCTCCGGCGTCACCGTCTTGAGCAGGAAACCGGTGGCGCCCGCGTCGATGGCGGCGTGGACCACCTCGGTGTCCTCGAGCGAGGTGACCATCACCACCCTCGTGGTGGGCGAGGCGGCCAGCACGGCGCGGGTGGCCTCGACCCCGTCCATCCGGGGCATGTTGATGTCCATGAGCAGGACGTCGACGTGGGTGTGGCCCAGCAGGGCCAGGGCGTCGGCGGCGGACGCGCAGTCACCGACGACGGTGATATCGGGGGCGATGCCGAGGTAGCGGCGGAGGGCGGTTCGGACCATCTGGTCGTCATCGACGATGGCGACGGCGATCTCCGGGGGGGCGGGGCGCATGAGGGCAGCCTAGGGAGTGTCGGGGGTGTCGGACGAGGGCTTTCCGCGCTGCGGCGGCCTGGCGACCAGCGGCAGGGTCGCGCGCGTCACCCAGCGGGTGGCACCCATGCCGGCGGAGAACTCGCCGCCGAGCACCACGACCCGCTCGCGCATGCCGATCAACCCCATCGGCTGGTGGCGATGCCGGCCGGTGCGTCGGCCCGGAACGTTCGTGACGGCGATGGCGGCGTCCCGCTCGGTGACCTCGACGAGCAGCGCGCAGGCCGAGCCCGGGTCCCCGTGCCGGACGATGTTGTTGGTGGCCTCGAGGGCCACCTTGCCCAGGGCGTCGGCGACCGAGTCGGGGAGCTGGGAGGCGTCACCCTCGATCAGCTGCGAGGCCCGGAACCCCTGATCGCCCAGGGTCTGCACGCACTGGAGCAGCACCTCGTCCAGCGGGGCGCTGCCGCGCGAGGCGGGGGTAGCAAGGTCCGCCTCGTCCGCCTGGCGGAGCACCTGCATCATGCCCCGCAGCTCGTGGATCGAGCGATCGGCCGTGGCGACGATGAACGACAGGTCGTCGTCGGTGGCGGTGCCCTTCAGGCGGGACTCCTCCGCGCGCATCGCGATGAGCGAGAGGCCGTGGGCCACGGTGTCGTGGAGGTCGCGGGCGATCCCGCGGCGTTGATCGAGCAGCCGGCGATCGGCCTCGGCCTCGGTAACGCGGACGAGCCGACCCACCGCCCGTCCGGAGACGGCGGCGGCCACCAGCGCGATGCCCCAGAAGGCCGTGTAGGGCCACGGCGATTGCCCCGCCGGGAGCTCCCGGGCAACGCCGGCGACGAGGAGCCCACAGGCGCCGACCCCGTAGCCCAACGGCCACAGCAGGTCACCCGCTAGGCCCAGGGAGAACATCGGGAGCAGCGCGCCCAGGACGCCGACGCCCGAGAGTGCGGGCGGCGCCAGGGCGATCACCGCCAAGAGCGACAGGCTCGCCGACCCGGCGGCCCGGGGCCAGAATCCGCTCAGGCCGCCCGCGAGCGCCAGCGACACCTCCAACACGGTTTGCAGCCCCAGGCGGTCGGCGGAGACGTCGAAGACAACGATCAGCGCGGCCAGCAGCAGCCCCAGGACCAGGCTGGGGTAGTTGGCTCGGTGCCGGTCGGCCCAGTCTCGGGTCACGGGGCCTCCTGGGGTGGGGGTGGGGCGGCGCGCCAGGCCCGCCGATGGGACGCCACCCCCGGGACGTTCGGGTGAACGCTGCCCGACCTTGGTGCCGCACAGAGACGACCTGCCTGGGAGCCACCCTAATGTGAGGCGTGTCTCCCACCACCCCCAACCAGGAAGAGACCCATGATGAAGACCCTTGCCCTCACCCTCGCGTCCCTGGCCGCCCTCTCCGGCGCGCCGAGTTTCGGGGGCGGCCGCACCGTGGCCGCCATTCCGGCGCTGGCGATTGCCGCCGCCGCTCCTCACGTGTTCGGCTGCACCACCTTTCCCTACCTTCCCTGGTGTCCCCGCTGAGCGTCCTCAGCGGGAGTCGGTGAACGGGGCCAGGAAGGTGTGGTCGGCCCGGTTCGCCTGGCCCCGCATCACCGGGCTCTGGTCGTCGCCGGACAGCTGGACGACCTTGGCGTGCAGGCTCGAGTGCAGCGCCACGTTGCTGATCTCGAACGGGCAGGCGTTCACCGTGTCGATGAACGCCTTCGTCAGGTAGCCGTGCTCGACGATGCCGTCCTCGGCGGCGGTCTCGTCCCACCGGCAGGCCGAGTACTGCAAAGCCTTCGCCGCGGGGACGAACTCCCGGTTCGCCTCCTCGGTGTAGCAGGCGACGGCCCCGGGCGCCTCCAGCACCGTGACGATGTTGTTGGTCATCGTCTCCGGGTCGGCCAGGCCGATCCCGAACGGGATCACCTTCCTCATCGACGAGACCACGGCGGCAAGGGCGTCCTGGGTCAGGGCCGTCGTTTTCGCTGCGGGGCCCTGCGGCGTGACGTCCCCCATGCCGCCGGAGTGGCAGCAGTCCATCATGGTGGTCACGTTCACCTCGGACGGCCCGAGCCGATCGACGGCCTGGGCCACGTCCCAGTCGGTGATGTAGCGGCCGGTGGCCGGGGCGATCGACTGGTAGTAGGTCCCCGCGGTCGACCCGGGGTGCAGGCCGCCGTGCCCGGAGTAGTAGAAGAAGGCGACGTCGCCCGGTTCCGAACAGGCGATCATGTGCGCCAGCGCCCGGCGGATGTTCGCCGAGGAGGCCGCCTGGTTGGTCAGCAGGGTGATCCCCGCCGGGTCGAACCCGAACGAGTCCAGCAGCAGGTGGTGGACGGCGTCCGCGTCGGCCACGCAGAAGTCCAGGTCGGGCCACCCGTCGACCTGCCGGGTGTAGTCGTTGATGCCGATCACAACGGCTCTCTTGGTCATGTCAGTGCCTTTCTCAGCGAGAGTCGCTGAATCCTTGGAGGAAGACGCCGTCCATCCGGTTCTCCTGGCCGCGCAGCACGGGGTGCTGCTCGTGGCCGGCGGCGTTGTGGACCAGCGGGGTGAGGGCGGAGTGGAACTCGGTGTGGGTGATGGTGAAGTTGGACGAGTTGACCACCTGCAACATGGCGTCGGTGAGGTAGCCGTGGTTCGAGGTCTCGCCGGCGTACTCGTCCCAGCGGCTGGCGGCCAGCAGCGTGGCCTTGGCCTGGGGGGCGAACTCCCGGTTGGCGGCCTCGGTATAACAGACCGTGGCCTGCGGGGCCGCCTGCACCTGGTGGACGTTGTTGGACCACGTCGCCAGGTCCGGCGCGGTGACGCCGAACGGGACGATCGTGTTCATGGTCTGCGTCAGCTGGGCCAGGAACGCCTGGGCGTTCGCGATCGTCCGGACGTCGGTGGTCGGCGCGGCGAAGTCGACCATGCCGCCGGAGTGGCAGCTGTCGAGGATGACCGTGAAGTTCACCGCCGACGGCTGCAGCGGGGCCGCGGCCTCGCCCAGGTCCCAGTCGGTGATGAACCGACCCGAGTGGGGGATGATCGTCTGATAGAACGCCCCGGCGGTGCTCGTGGGGTGCAGCCCGCCGTGCCCGGCGTAGTACAGGCAGGCCACATCCCCGGGCTCGGAGCACCGCAGGATGTAGTTGATGGCCCGCAGGATGTTGCTGCTGCTGGCCGCCCGGTCGAGGTAACAGAACACCTGGCTGGCGTCGAAACCGAAGGCGTCGATCAGCATGTGATAGACGGACTGGGCGTCGCGGACGCAGCCGTTCAGGTTGCCGAAGCCCTGGACGGAGTAGTCATTGATGCCGATGACAACGGCTCTCTTGGTCATGGTGGATCCTCAGGCGGGTAGGGGTTCGGAGACGGCGATCAGGTCGTCGGTGGTGTCGACCGAGGGGAGCTTGGTCAGCGAGTTGTCGACCCCGACCAGCGTGATCCGGTAGCTGAACCCCTTCTTCGTGAGGTCCATGACGGCGATCTGCTTGGCGACCGGCTCGGTGTCGGACGGCTTGAGGGTCAGCCGCTCCTCGCGGTGGTAGTTGTTGTCGTCGTCGTGATAGGCCACGTCGACGAACGCCATCCGGGTCTTGGCCGGGTCCAGCAGCGGCAGGAACGACAGGTCCAGCGCGCCGGGGAACGGATCGTCCACGGGCAGGATCGACGCCCGCGACGGCTCGGTTCCCACCACCTCGCGGGTGGTGCCGTCAGCCAGGTGGTGGACCAGGCGCCAGGTGTAGTCGCGGGCGGTCGGCCCCGACGTGCGCACCTTCCAGGTGTCGGTGGGTTTGGCCGCCGTGAGCAGCAGCTGCTTCTCCAGCACCTCGCCGCCGCTCTCGTGGCGCAGCATCACGTCGATGGAGTCGACGACCGACCAGTCCACGCGGGTCGCGGTGGCGTCCACACTCAGGAAGCCGATGTGCTCGTGCGGTACCAGGACGAGCGTCCGGTCCTCGGTGGTGGCGGACGGCAGCTCGTAGCTGAACCGGGAGCCCTCCCAGCCGGACGTGGTGGCGAAGTGGTACTGGGTGGCCTGCCGATAGTCCAGGTCGAGGGCGCTGTTGAGGAACACCTCCATGGTCTGTGCCACCGGGGGCGTCGCGCCCGCCTCGAACCGCAGGTCCTTGTGCTTCAGCTCCGCCGGACGGGCCGGGTCGCCGTAGTCCAGCGCCACCTGCGCGCTGCGCAGGCCGATGGCGGCGAAGTCGTCCGGCGGGTCGACCACGACCTGGAAGACCCGGAAGAACGGGTCGTCGAGGTCGACCTCCACGAAGTGGCGGGAGCGGTCGAGGTCGGCGGTGAGCACCCCGAAGAAGCCCTGCGGCGCGTAGGTGCGCTGGGTGGCCTCGGAGCGGTCGTAGATCACCTTGACCGACTTGCGCTCCTCCTGGTGGACGGCCCGCAGCCGGAACGACACCAGCGCGGCCGAGCCGCCGCCGCTGGCCGGCTGCGACAGCCCGGCCGGCGGGGTGGTGGCGGGCTGGGAGGCGGGGGCGAGCCGAGGCACGCCGACGGCCGCGGCGGGGGCGGGCGTCGAACTGGCGGGGGGCGTGCCGGTGCCCTCGGTCGGCGGCGTGCCCGCGGGGGCCCCGGCGGCGGGCGCCGTCGGATGGTGGCCCTCGGTGGGGTCGGCGCTGCCGGTGCCCGCGGTGGGCGCGACCGGGCGGGGCGCGGGGGCTGCCGGCGGGGCGGCGGCCGGACGCTCCGGGGCGGGGGTCGTCGGGGGCCGCAGCTGGTTGCCCAGCGCCAGCACCTCGGACAGCGGCGACGCCGTGACCCGGCCGCCGGCGACCTGCCCGGGCGTCAGCGTGGGTTCGAACCAGCTGCGCAGCAGGTTGTCCTTGAAGAAGTCCAGCGCCCACTTCTCCTTCTCGGCCATGTCGTCGCCGCCGACGAAGTCGAGCACCTTGATGTGGATCACGCCGTCCTGCACCAGCTTCTCGAAGGCCACGTCGATGCCGGCCTGGACGAAGTAGACCTGGGCGTCCACCGCGGCCCCGAACTGGTTGTAGACCCGCTCGAGGTCCGCGGTGATCTCCACGTGCAGCGCGGGCCGCATGCCGGTGAACTTCAGGTCGTAGAGCACGCCGACCGGGGCGGTCCCCTGCTCGAACGCCTGCTCCAGGATCGTGGCGCCCTCCTGGGAGAGGGTGAGGCTGAACGCCGCGGTGTTGTTGCCCTGGAGCGAGGGCGTGGTGGCGCCGAGGATCTGCTCGACGGCCCGGAACGTCCCCGGGGCCGCCGCCTGGGCGGCCACCCCGCCGGAGCCCTGCAGGTTCAGCGCGATCGCCTGGACCGTGCCCTCGTCGAACGGGACGACGGCCAGCTTCGGGCGTCCCTTGGCGACGGCGCGCAGCCGGGACATGATCCGGCGTTCCAGGTCGGGGGCGAGCCGCAGGTCGACCTGGAACATCAGGAAGCCGCCGCCCTTGGCCCCGCCGGCCACCGCGGCCGGCTTGTACTTGATGAACGTGAACGCCTGGTCCCCGTCCGGGCGCCGGGCGAGCTGCACGGGGCCGGGCAGGTACCAGAACTGGTCGGGATCGGCATGGTCGGGGAAGACCGTGATCCCCTCGACGGTGATGGTGCGGCTACCGAGCAGCAGCATGGTGTCCTCCTGGTGGGTTATCCGAGGCCGATGAGGAGCTCGGCGTCGCCGCCGGGCGCCCAGTCGCGGATGCGGGTGAGGTTGTTGGTAAAGGTGGTGACGACCTTGAACTCGTAGTCGGAGCGGGTGGGGTCGACGTAGTCGTACTCGAAGGTGTCGTGCGCCTCCGCCGAGGCCAGGACGATGCGGTCGGCCACGTCGAGGCCGTGGGCGGCGTCCACGTAGCGCAGCTCGACGGCCACCTCGCGCACCCGGCTGTGGGCGAAGTCCGCCCCCGGCGCGATGCGCACCCGGACGAGCCGGTGCCCGCGCATGTCGGCGCGGAGCGTGATCCGCTTGTCGAGCGTGGTCGAGGTGGGGATCGTGACCACACTGCCGTCCGCCATCAGCAGGGTGACCGTGTAGTCGACCTCGCGCCGGGTCACGTCGGCCAGCCGGACCTTGAACTGACCCGGGGTGGGCGCCTCGGCGCTGAACTCCAGGCTGGCCTCCTCGACGATGCCGTGGGCGCTGTCGGTGTAGCTCAGGTCGACGAAGGCGCGGGTCACCGTCGTCCAGTCCAGGACCGGCACCACGTCCAGCACCCGGCCGTTGGGGTAGGGGTCGCGCAGGATGATCCGCTCGCCCTCGATGTCGGCCCACTCGCCCACCACGTCGCGCTGATCGAGGGCGCGGTGGGTCACCCGATAGCGGCCGGGGGGCGCGGCGGGGTCCCGGACGAACATGTTCCAGGTCGTCTCGGTCTTGGTGGAGTCCAGCCGCAGCACGTCGGCCTGGGCGATGCCCCGATCGGGGTCGTCGTAGGCCACCTCGACCTCGACCTGCGGGTAGCGATCCCACGGGTAGGAGAGCGCCACGACCGGCACCGGCGAGATCGAGTACAGCTCCCGGGGGTCGATCTCCACGGCGTCCACGAGCACCGTCCGCGGTGCCGAGGTGAGCGAGGTGGGGCGCTCGGTGCCGTCCACGCCGGCGAAGTTGACCGTGTAGGTCACCTCGACCTCGCGCACCATGCCGCCGCCGACGAGCACGCTCGACCAGCTGACGTCCGCCTCCGGCGCCTGCGGGGTGAGCAGGGCCGAGGCGATCTCGCCGGCGTAGGCCAGCGTCACAGTGACGGAGCGGACCGAGTCGGCGAGCCACTCGGCCCGCGAGATCACCTTGACGGCGCGCCGCGCGAACCACGGGTCGTCCAGGTCGACCTCGGTGACGAAGCGGGAGAGCTCCATCCCCGGCTGCCGCAGCACCGTGAACAGTCCCGACAGGTGCCCCTGCGGGTACACGGTGCGCTTGATGGTCGTCCGCTCGCTCATCGCGACGTCGAGCCGCTTGTGTTCGATCCGGGTGGCGTCGACCTTCTTGCGCTGGAACGCGTGGATCTCGCTGGCGCCCGCGGATGCGACCGCCTGCATGATCCGCCCGGCCGCCCTGATGCCGGTGTCGACGTCGTCGGAGCGGTCGATCGGGTCCAGGGTGGGCGTGAAGAAGGTCTCGGTGATCATGTCGCGGACGTCGTTGAGGGCCTCGTCGCGGCGGGCCGTGACCGGGCTGCCGTCCTCCTCCAGGACGAACGTGTCCGCCTTGATCTCGATGACCCGCTGCTCGATCAGCTCGTCCACGAACGTGTCGATCGAGGACGAGTAGATCAGCGGGACCGAGAACTCCTCGTGCTCCTCCAGGTGCTTCTGGATCAGGTCCCAGTCGGCGTGCACGCTCACGTGGTACGCGGGCCGCAGCCCCAGGAAGTCGAGGCTGTAGATGATGCCGATCGGGGAGAGCTCGCCCTGCATGGCCTGCTCCAGGACGGTGACGCCCTCCTGGGTCAGCCGCACCGAGAACGCGGCCCGGTTGTCGCCGTAGAGCGCCGGCTTGGCGGCGTGGTCGAGGGTGAGGACGAACTGCAGCTCCGGTGGCGGGTCCACGGGCGGCGCGGCCACGCCGCCGCCGGCGGGCGCCGCCGGCGGGGTCTGCTTGTCGAAGAGCATCATCCGGACGGTCCCGTCGACGACGGGCAGCTGCGCCAGCCGGGGGGTGTCGGGCAGCGACTCCAGCGACGCGATCTCGCCGGCCAGGTCGTCCAGGAGCGCCGGGTCGAGCCCCAGGTCGACGTCGAAGTTCAGGAAGCCGCCCGTCCCGGCGGTGCCCTTGAACTTGATCAGCGAGAACTGCGGGGCCCCGTTCAGCGTGACCAGCCGGGGCACCCCCGGCAGGTAGTACCACTGCAGCGGGTCGGCGTGGTCGCCGAACACGGCCACCCCGTCGATGGTGTGGAAGGGTGCGTCGAGGTACAGCATGGCCGGGCCTCAGCTCGCCGTCTCCGGCAGCACCACGGTCTCGTCCGTGGCGCCGGTGACGGTCAGCGTGGTGGGGGCGCCGGTCGCGAAGTAGGTGACCGTGTAGTCGTAGGCCTTCTTGGTCTTGTCGGCGTACGGGTACTCCCACGTCAGGGTGGTCGGGCCGCCGGCCTTGAAGACCAGGTCGCCGACCTCGTCGATGCCGGCGTCCGGCTCGGAGTGATGCAAAGAGACCTTGACCAGCCTGTTGACGGCGAAGTCGATCAGGTCGGCCATCACGTCCACCTTCTGGGTGAGCTGGACATCGCCCACCATGACGGTGTTGCCCTCGATCGGGGTCTCCACGCCCTCCTTGACGGTGCCGTCCTTGTAGCGAATGTTCGCGGTGTAGCTGAGCTCGCCGCCATCGGGGAGGATCGCCGGGAACGTCCAGTCCTCGAACGTGGACGCCGCGGTCAGCGCGATCGACGCGTTCTGGCTGTAGGAGTTGACCGCGTCCACGTACGACAGGTCGACGAAGATCGTGTCGATCCGCGCGGCGAAGTCACCGAAGCCTCGGACGTTGACGGTGCGGGTGGAGGCGAAGGGGTCGTTGATCCGCAGCTCCTTGGCGCCGGTGGTCAGCTCGGGACCCTGGAACTCGCGCCCGTCCGTCATGAAGTAGGTGACCCGGTAGTGCACCGGGGTGCGCTGCTCCTCGAAGATCACCTTCGTCCAGGTGTGGGTCGGGTGGTCGGCGTCCAGCGTCATCGCCGTCTCCAGCCGGTCGGCGCCCTCGCCGTACCAGAGCGAGACCTGGGCGGTCTTCACCTGGTCGAAGTTCAGGTCGCCGGGGGCCACGTCCAGGTCCAGGATGCCCAGGTCGCCGACGTTGATGACCAGCGACGGGTCGTTGGCCGTCTTCTCCTGCGACGTGAACGACCTGGCCTCGCCCAGGTAGTTCACCTGGTAGGTGTAGGTGTAGAACCGGTCGTTGTTGGCCACGAAGGCCCGCATCGAGGCCACGTCGTCGGCCTTGGTGAAGACCGGCTCCTCGACGATGTTCTGCCCGGCCGGGTCGTAGCCCACCTTCAGCTCGATGCTGTGCAGCGGCAGCTTGGCGAAGTCGGCGTTGACGCGCATGGTCACCGTCATCGTCCGGAAGAACGGGTCGTTGAGGTCCACGACCGCCGAGTAGTCGGCCCACTTGTACGGGGCGCCGTCGGGTCCGACCATCGAGGTGATGTTGGGCAGGGTGCCCCGGGGGGCCGGGTTCCACTCCATCACCTGACCCTCGGTGAACCAGCGATCGAAGTGGGCCTGCCGCTGGTCGAAGAAGTGGACGTCGATGTTCTCGAAGTCCTGCTCCGTGTACAGCTTGCGGATCTCCTCGGGGTTCTGCAGCGGGGCGTCCCCGAGCACCAGCCTGGTGGCCGCGTCCGCCATGGTCTTGTAGGCCCAGTCGCGGACGCCGTCGATCACCTTCTGGTCGGTGACCATGCCCGGGTCGATGAAGACCCCGCCCGAGTCGCTGGACGTGATGAGCTGGGTGACGCTCTCGGTGAAGTCGTCCTCGGCGCAGATGTTCTCCTCGACGTCGATCGTCTGATGGAAGTCCATGGTCTTGGCCAGGTCGAACCAGACGTGCGCCTTGAGCGGCGGCAGCTTCACCGGGGTCCAGAGGTCGTAGACGACCTGGACGACGCCCCCGTCGCCCTGGAGTGCCTGCTCCAGGAACGTGGCACCCTCCGGGGAGAGCTCGACGGTGATCGGCAGCACCATCTTCCCGTAGAGCGACGGCGAGGCCGGATTGGTGACCTTCTGGACCAGGACGCCGCTGGAGTCGAGGATCTGGACCGAGGCGGCGCCGCGGGTGAAGCTCAGCCGCCCGATCTTCGCGTCGGGGGCCTGCCCCACCGCCCCGGAGGCCGCCCAGCGGGCATCGACCCGCTCCTGCAGCACCTCGCGCAGCGCGGTCTCCTCGGCCTCGGTCAGGCCGAACTCGACGTCGCAGATGAGGAAGCCGCCGCCCTTCTTGCCGCTGGCGTGCTCGATCGGCAGCTTGTACTTGATGAACTTGAACACCGGTTTGCCGTTGTCGACCCGGAACCGGGGGTTGTTCGGCAGCGCGTACCAGGTGGTGTTGGAGCTGTCATCGGCATAAACGGTGAGGCCGTTGATGGTCTCGACCTTGTCCCACTGCAACATGGTGTCGGTCCTTTCAGGTGGTGATCGATGCGGGGGCGGCCGCCCAGTCGGCCAGGTCGGCCGTGGCGGTGAGGGTGTGATCGGGATGGACGACCAGGCCCGTCCGGGCCAGGACCTGGGGGACGAGGGGCAGGTCGACGGGCAGGGTGGCCCGGATGGTGACGAACGCCCGGCCGGGCTCGCCGGCGGCGGCCGCCCGCAGCGCCGCGGCGGCGTCCGGGCCGAGCTGGACGTTGAGGATGGCGGTGAACGGCGGGTAGCCCGACGTCGGGACGGTGACCAGCTCGCTGGCGACCCCGCCGGCCTCCGACGACACCGACAGCGTGAGGGTGGGGGTGCCGCGGACGGCGACCCGCAGCTGCGAGGCGCGTCCGGTGAAGCCCCGTCCCGGGTGCAGCGCGGGGGCCTCGCGCCGCAGCCACTCCTCGGGGACGGGCCAGTGCGCGCCGAGCGAGCAGTTGGTGACGTCGCCGAGGTCGAGCAGCCGGACCGAGGGGCCGTTGCCGGGGCGTTCGGGCTGGGGGGTGCCGGGGACGAGGTCGATGGCGTCCTCGCCGTCGACGAAGACCCCGTAGCCGCCTCCGGGGAGGGCAAGGGCGATCATGGCTGTCCCGTCAGGTCGAGGGGGTGGTCGTGGGGGAAGGGGCCCTGCCAGGGGCCGGGGTCGCCGACCGGCCGCAGCCGGTAGCGCCAGCCCGTGGCGTACGGGTCGTCGGCGAGGTAGCGGAACTCGCGGCTGGCCCCCGCGCCCAGCAGGAGTTCCTCCGAGCGGGTGCCGGCCTCGTCGCCGAGTTCGAGGGCGATCGGGGCGGTGGTCGCGTTGCGAACCGGCACCGCGTTGGCACCCCAGCCCGGGACGTCGGCCGGCGACAGGGTGAGGCTCGCCGCAGGGCGCGTCGGCCAGGCCAGGGTGCGGGTGCCGTCGGTGAGCCGGAGATCGAGGGTGTCGTCGCCGGCGGCGCTCAGGATCACCACCGCGTCGGGGCTCTCGCCGGTGAGCTCGACGGGCGGACGCGTCCAGTCGCCGCAACGATGGACCACCTGCACGCGGCCGTGTTCCAGCAGCTGCCCCTCGGCGTGCAGCGAGGCGAACCGGACGCCGAACGCGTCCGGACCCAGGACGAGCCGCTGCCGGTCGGTGGCGAGCTCGGGCCCGCTGAGTTCGGCGACGCCGTCCGCGTTCTCCACCACCAGCCACGGCCGGGCGACGTAGGCCAGGGGCTCGTCGGGGGCCAGCCGCAGCGTCAGCTCCTGCCGGGCGGCGTCGTCGGTGAACTCGGCGGCGACGCTGACGGCCTGGTGGCGCGCCGGGGGGTGGGGGGCGGCGAGCAGGCTGACCCCGCCGGCCAGCACCCCGACCCGCTGGCCGGGCAGGTTCGCCAGGACGTCGACGCTGTGCCAGCCGAGCTCCAGCTCGGGCACGACGACCCCCTCGGGGACGAGGCGCGTCCGGTCGAGCCTGACCCCGGCCAGCTGGGCGTGCAGGTGCTGTGACACCTCGAAGCGCCGCACGACAACGGTGGGGACGGCCAGGTCCAGCTCGAGGCGGTGCTCGGCCGCCGGGTCCGCGCCCGGGGAGGGGGCCAGCAGGGACGGGAGCCGCTCGGCCAGCGCCGCCGCCAGGGCCTCGGGAGCCGCCGCCCCGCGGACGACGGTGACCGCGCCCGAGGGGGTGAGCAGCTCGCCGGCCAGCGCCGTCAGCGGCGCGTCGGTGCCGGCCAGCAGGGCGCGGGTGGCCGGGACGTCCACGGCGATCACGACGTCCAGGCGGGGGGCGACGCCCCGGACGTCCAGGGCGGCGGTCGCGGTCAGCGGCAGCGAGCCGTCGTCGAGGGCCCCGATGAGCAGCGTGATGGTGACGGGATCGACGCGGGCACCCCACGGGACGGTCAGGGCGCCGTCGAAGCTCACCGCGGCCTCCGGCAGGCCGACGGCCTCGGGCCCCGCGCCCGTGAGCGCCACCCGCAGCTCGCCCGCCGCGGGCAGGGCGTGCCCGGGGGCTCGTCCGGCGATCGGGTCCGGCCAGCCGAGCGTCAGCCACACGGTCACCAGGCCGTAGTTGCCCGGCGGCTGCAGCGGGTTGTCGCCCCGGAAGCGCTCCAGCCGGATCAGCGGGACGCCGTCGCCATCGGTGGCCAGCAGCAGCCGATCGGGGACGCCGACCAGCGCCGGCGCCCGCTCGAACGCGCCGAAGACCGACGCCGTGACCGGCGCGCCGAAGTCGGGGAGGCCGCGCATGTCAGGTCAGGTCCGCCGTGACGATCCACAGGATCGCGCTGGTCTTCTGCTTCCACTCGCCCTCGGTGACGGCGGCGGCCCGGACGGTGGAGACCCGGTAGCGGTAGCCGCCGGCGTCCAGGACCCGCAGCACCAGGTCGGCGATCGGCACCGCGACGACCGCGGGCTGTTCCAGGGTGGTGGCGCTCAGCTCGACGGTGGCGGTGACCCCGCCGGTGAGCCCGCCGAGCTCGATCACCAGGGCCAGGACGTCGCCGCCGGCGAACAGCTGGGCCGGGGTCTTCACCACGACGGCGCGCGACAGGTGCGACGTGGTGTCCAGGCAGACGGCCCGCCAGATCGCCTCGGCGTCCGGCAGCACGGTGACGGCCACCACCTCCACCTCGGGAAGCACCTCCGGCTCGGCGGGCGCGGTCGTGGGGACGACGACGGCGGTCACCGAGGCGCCGGCGGGCAGCGGCTCGGTGGTCAACCCCTGCACCTCGGCGGGCAGCGGCCCCGCCGACTGGGGCAGCCGGGCGATCAGCGTGTCGAGGCGGATCGGCGACTCGATGGTGTTGGTGAGGGTGACCTGGTAGCGCGGCTCGGCGTCCTGCCGCACCCCCACGATCTCGACGACCGGCCCGGCGAGGTCGTCCAGGGCGACGACCAGCGGCACCTTCTCTGCCGGCCGGTCCGGCCGGTCCAGCCGCACCTCGACCTCGCCGTCGAACAGGGTGGCGCCCGGGCTGTGCAGCCGGTCGAACATGGTCTGGAACTGGGCCAGCGGCAGGCTGAACCCGGCGCTGAGCGCGGCGCGCAGGTCGATGCGGGCGTCCGGGAGCGCGGTGGTCGCCCCGGCGCTGCCGGGCAGGGCGACCCGCAGCGACAGCCGGGACGAGTCGGCGAGGAACGGTTGCAGGTCCATGGCGGCCCGATCGAGCCCGAGCTTGGCGCTCAGCGACTCGGCGGCGGCGATGAGCCGCTCGGCCGAGGCCACCGAGGACGCGGCGAACAGCACGGTGGCGGTGGTGGTCTCGGGCGTCCCGTCGGGGCTGTCGAAGTCGACCGACAGCATCGGGGTGTGGGGCGTCTCCGGAACCCGGGCCAGCTTGAACGCGTCGGGGAGGTAGTAGACGACCTCGGGCCGTCCGGCGGCGTAGTAGTAGGAGTGATGCCGGCCCCGGTGCGGCAGCTGCTCCAGGACGAGGCCGCCCTGGCCGCCCTGCCCGGTGATGTCGCCGTAGATGGCGCCGTGAAGATCGGGGGAGAACGTGAACGGGGCCGGTGCGGCCTGCTGATCAAGCGCCCGGGAGGTGGCGCGATAGAGGGGTTCTCCGCCGGCCGGGAGGGCCTCGGTGATCACCGGCTCGACGCGGAGGGGCCCCAGCCGCTCGGCGATGAGGGACCCCACCCCCTCGGCGAGGAGGGGTTCGAAGCGCGGCACCCGCTGGCCGTCGGGGCGGGGCCGGCCGATCGGCGGGCGGCGCCGTGGGGGGACGGGGCCGGTCTGCCCGTCGGTGTCGGGCGGGGTGGTGGTCTCCCCGGTGGGGATGGCGACGCTGATCGTCCGGCGGACGGTGAGCGAGGCGTGCGCGTCGGCCATGGTGAGCGCGTTGAACAGCTCGCCGCGCTCGGCCAGGGTCGGCACCACCAGCGAGAACTGGAGGCCCCCGTCCACGACCTGCCGCTCGGTGAACGCGATCTCGCGCTTCATCCCCGAGCCGGGGATGTCGAAGCCCAGCAGCGCGGTGACCTCGTGGGTCAGGGGGGCAGCGTCCGCCGCGACCGCCTGGACCTCGGGCGGCATGAAGGGCTCGATCACGATCGTCAGTCGGGTGCCCGGATCCTCCTTGGTGAGCCGGACCTGGAACTCGCTGCCGCGGTCGGTGGCCAGGGTGGCCACCCGGTAGCGCGGCAGGTAGAAGCGCTCGGCCGGGTTCGCGGGCGACTCGAACACCAGGGTGTCGGCCAGCGCCTCGCCGGGGGCGATCGGGACGGTCATCGAGGAGCGGGGCGAGCCCTGCTGCGGCCGGATCACCGCGATCAGCTCGCCCAGGGACGGGTTCAGCCACTTGACCTTCTCCAGCTGGAACTGGGGCAGTGCGAGGATCGGCAGCTCCAGCGGCGGCGGCGCCGCCGGCGGTTCCACCGCGACGGCGATCGGGGCGGCCAGCTGAATGTCGTCCAGCCGCCTGATCCGGGTTTCGCTACGCAGGAGCCGGCCGACGAGCTGGGGGCTGAAGGCGAAGTTGTCGGTCATCGAGCGTCCTTCGGGCAGGGGTACACCTAGAAGGAGGAGCGATCCCCGTCCCTTGGGCGCTCGGCGGCATGGGTACAAGTACCTACTTCTGTCGCACGGTGTCGCGGACGTTTCGTGGCGAAGCGCCCGCGGGAATCAGCGGGGGGCGAGCACGCCGGGGTAGACCCCCGGCCGGCTGGCTTCGTCCCCGGTCGGAGGGTGGTCGTCCGTGGTCAGGCGGTCGCAGCCGGTGGCTGGGTTCCGGGGAGGACGGCGGGCCCGCGGACGCCGGCGGCGCTGAGTGCGTTCATGGCGGCCTGCAGGATCGCTCGGTGGATGGCCCAGTGGGTGTTGGGCGCACACTTGGCGATCATCCGGATCGTCATGGTGCCGCCGGTGATGCTGTTCACTCCCGCGACCGTGGGGCGCTCCAGCAGGTCGGCCTCCCAGGTCGGGTCGGCCTCGACCTCGTCGATGACGCCCTCGAGCACGGCGATCACCTTGGTCGGGTCCTCGTCGTAGGCGACGGGGATGTCGATGTAGGCCGTGGACCAGCCCTGCGACTGGTTGCCGACGCGCAAGATCTCCCCGTTGGGGACGTACCAAACCTGCCCGGCGGCGTCGCGGACCCGGGTGATCCGCAGCCCGACCTCCTCGACGGTCCCGGTCACCTCGCCCAGGTTCACCAGGTCGCCGACGCCGTACTGGTCCTCGATGATCATGAAGATGCCCGAGAGGTAGTCCTTCACCAGGCTCTGGGCGCCGAACGCGAGGGCGATGCCGCCGATCCCCGCCGAGGCGAGCAGCGGCGCCAGGTCGATGTTCAGGGTGGACAGCACCATCAGGATGGTCACCGACGCCACCACGGTGTCGGCGACGCTGCACAACAGCGAGGCCAGCGTGATCGTCCGCGCCGCCTGGCGTTCGCCGCCGGTCAACCCGGTCGCCTGCGCGAGCAGCCGCTCGGCCCGGCCCAGGGCGCCGTTGCGCTGTCGATCGGCCCGCTCGTTGGCCGCTTTGGCGATCCGGTTGATGGCGCGCACCAGCAGCGTCCGCGTGATCAGGGCGATCAGGACGATGATGGCGATGGCGATGGGCGTCTCCGGCCAGAGCCATTCGATGGCGAGTGGAATCACGGGGCCATTGTGTCAGGGGTCGCGCCGCCCCCGTCGTCCGGTCAGGGGGCGCCCCCACGTCATACCCGACACGCCGAGCCGGGCCGGGCAGGGCGCCCCCGGAGAGGCGGGAGGGAGGCCGGGTCGCGGACGGGGTCGGGCCGCTGACGTGCGTGGGCGCCGGGGCCGGCAACGGACGAGCGGGGTGGGTTGGCCGTCAGCCAACCCACCCCGCTCGTCGTGACGCTGAGGCTCAGTCCTCGCCGAGGTAGGCCCGCTTCACCCGGTCGTCGCCGAGCAGCTGCGCGCCGGTGCCCTCCAGGGTGATGGCGCCGACCTCCAGGACGTAGGCCCGCTGCGACAGCTTCAGGGCCGCCGCGGCGTTCTGCTCCACCAGCAGGATGGTGACGCCCTCGGCCTGCAGCTCGGCGATGGTCGACATGATCTTCTGCATCATTAGCGGCGAGAGGCCCATCGACGGCTCGTCCAGCATGAGCAGCTTCGGGCGGCTCATCATGGCCCGGCCGATGGCCAGCATCTGCTGCTCACCGCCCGAGAAGGTACCGGCAGGCTGGTCGCGCCGCTCCTTGAGGATGTCGAACAGGGCGAACACCCGGTCCAGGTCGGTGGCGATCCCCGCGGTGTCCTTGCGGGCGAACGCACCGAGGAGCAGGTTGTCCTCGACGGTCAGCTTCGGGAAGATCCGCCGGCCCTCGGGTGAGTGGGCGAGCCCCTTCACGACCACCTGGTGCGCGGGGGTCTTGTCGATCCGCTCCCCCTCGAACCAGATCTCGCCGGACTCGGGGCGCAGCAGCCCCGAGATCGTCCGCAGCGTGGTGGTCTTGCCGGCGCCGTTGGTGCCCAGCAGCGACACCACCTGCCCCTGCTGCACCGAAAATGAGATGCCCTTGACCGCCTTCACCTTGCCGTAGGCGACCACCAGGTTCTTGACCTCAAGCATTGCCGTTCTCCTTGACGTCGATGGCCTCGGGGGTGTCGTTCGGCGACCCGATGTAGGCCTCGATCACCCGCGGGTCCGACTGGACCTCGGTGGCCGTGCCCTCGATCAGGGTCTTGCCGCGGACCAGGCACAGCACCCGGTCACACAGGTTGAAGATGAAGCGCATGTCGTGCTCGATCACCACGATCGCCAGCCCCGAGTCGCGGATCCGGAAGATCAGCTCCTCGGCCTGCCGGGTCTCCTGCGGGTTCATGCCGGCGGTCGGCTCGTCCAGCAGCAGCAGCTTCGGGTCGGTCGCCAGCGCGCGGGCGATCTCGAGCCGCCGCTGGTCGCCGTAGGGCAGGTTGCGCGCCAGGTGGTGTCCCTGGCCCTTCATGCCGACGTACTCGAGCAGCTCCGCGGCCCGTTCCCGGGTCTCGGCCTCCTCGCGCTTGTACTTGGGGCCGTGGAAGATGGACGTGATCGCCGCGGCGCTGGTCCGGCAGTACCGGCCCACCATCACGTTCTCCAGCGCCGTCATGTTCGGGAACAGGCGGATGTTCTGGAACGTCCGGGCCATGCCGGCCTGGACCACCGCCCGCGGCTGCGGCGGCAGCACGGTGCCGAGGAACTTCACCTCCCCCGAGGTCGGCTTGTACAGGCCCGTCAGGCAGTTGAAGAAGGTCGTCTTGCCGGCGCCGTTGGGGCCGATCAGACCGAAGATCTCGCCGCTGTGGACGGTGAGGTCGACGCTGTCGACGGCCGTCAGGCCGCCGAAGCGCATGGTGACCTTCCTGGCCTCCAGGATCGCCTCCCGGCCGACATGATGCCCCTCCGGGGTCAGGACGGCCGAGGCGATGGGCTCGGTGACGTTCATGCGTGATCCTCCACGAACTCGTAGGGCAGGTCTTCCTCGACGTCCTCGACCAGTTCCTCGTCGTCGCCGTGGAACTCCAGGGCCCGTCGGACGTTGGGGATGATGCCCTCGGGACGGAAGCGCATCATCACCACCATCAGCAGGCCGAACAGCAGCATGCGGTACTCGTTGACGAAGCGCAGCTTCTCCGGCACCAGCTTCAGCAGCGTGGCGCCGAGGATCACCCCGAGCACCGTGCCCATGCCGCCCAGCACGACCGCGGCCAGCAGGAAGGCCGACTCCAGGAAGATGTACTGCTCCGGGGTCACCGAGACGTCCAGGTGGGCCTTGACGGCGCCGGCAAAGCCGGCCAGGAAGGCGCCGCCCGCGAAGGCCAACAGCTTGAGCCCGAAGACGTTGACGCCCATGGCTTCGGCCGCCTTCTCGTCCTCCCGGATGGCCACCCAGCCACGGCCGATCCGGCTGTGGTTGAGGCGGGTGAACACCAGGATGATGATGCCGATGATCAGCAACATCAGGAAGAAGTAGTTGGCGAAGCGACCGAGGACGATACCCGCCACGGTGTGCGGCTGCCCGAAGTCGAACCCGAACAGGTTGAGGTTCGGGATGGCCGAGATGCCGGACGCCCCGTGAACCAGGTCGGGACCGTCCGAGCCGTCCAAGTTCTTCATCGTGATGCGGAAGATCTCGCCGAAGGCGAGCGTCACGATGGCCAGGTAGTCACCGGAGACCCGCAGGGTCGGCGAGCCGATCAGCAGGCCGAGGGTCGCCGAGACGAGACCGGCGATCAGCATCACCACGATGAACGGCGGCTTCCAGCTGATGGTGGCGAACGCGGACATGCTCATCGTGGCCGCGGTGAACGCCCCGGCCCCGAGGAAGGCGATGTAGCCGAGGTCGAGCAGGCCGGCGAGGCCGACCACGATGTTCAACCCGATGGCGGTGGCCGCGAAGATCAGCACCTGCGTGGCGATCGACATGTTGGCGTCCGAGCCGTTCTGGGTGAACGGGAACAGGAACGCGGCCAGGAAGGCGGAGAACACCAGCACGTTGCGGTGCCGCTGCCCGGCCTCCGACAGCCAGCCGCCCAGGCCGGTGCGCAGCGCGATCGCGGTGAGGACGCCGATCCCGGCCAGCAGCACCAGGAACACGCCGCCGTCGTCCTGGTTCAGCGCGTAGGCCGCCGCGAACAGGATGACCGCCAGCATCAGCGCGATGCCGATGATCTCCAGCACCGGGAACTTGGGCACCCGGTCCAGGTAGGGCTCGCGGCCGGGGATCAGCAGCCGGGAGCCGGCGAAGGCCACCAGTGCCGAGAGCAGGGCGATCCAGCCGCCGTACTCGATGTTGACCAGGCCGCCGAGTTCCAGGGCGATGGCAACGAGGGTCAGGGCGATGTACACCAGCATGCCGATGCCGGTCGCCCGGGCGCCCCGCACCCACGCGATCCGCTTGCTGATCGCCACCAGGGTGGCGGCCAGCGGGCTCTTCGGGCTGTGGGTTCCGGTCGGCCCGCCCAGCCACGGCTCGATGATCGTCATCGCCATGATCAGCAGCAGGATGATCGCGAGGCTCAGGCCGAGGAACTGCAGCACCGACGGGCTGCCGAGGAAGGTCATGTCGTCGAGGGCGTCGGCGCCATAGGCCCAGGGAAGGAAGGCGGAGACGGCGAAGCCGACCGCGCCGACGGTGCACAGGATGCGCGACAGGTTCCAGGAGCGACGCTGCAGCTCCGGGGTGATGAGGCCCTTGGCCGTGTAGGTGAAACTCATGCCCGGTCCACCACCTTCGCGCCCATGATGCCCTGGGGACGGAACACGAGGACGAGGATGAGCAGGACGAACGCCCACACGTCCTTCCAGGCCGGTCCGCCGAACTGGCCCGGGATGAAGGTGGAGACCATCGCCTCGATCACTCCGAGCGTCAGGCCGCCGACCACCGCGCCGTTGATATTGCCGATGCCGCCGAGGACTGCGGCGGTGAACGCCTTGAGGCCCGCCAGGAAGCCCATGCGGAAGTCGATGGTGGCGTAACGCAGGCCGTGGGCGATGCCCGCGACGGCGGCGAGGGCCGCCCCGACGGCGAACGCGACCACGATGATCTTGTCCACGTCGATGCCCATCAGCCGGGAGGTGTCGGCGTCCTGGGACACCGCGAGCATGGCGCGACCGGTCCGGGTCCGATTGACGAACCACCACAGGAACGCCCAGCAGACCACGAGGGCCACCAGGGTGAACAGGGTCGCCCGCTGCACCAGCAGGCCGCCGCCAAGGTCCAGCGCATCGCCGGTGACGTACTCGATCTGCGGGAACGGAATCTTCGCCTTGGCGTCCGGGAATCCCGGGATCTCGCCGTAGAAGAGCCGGACGAACTCCTGCAGGAAGATGGAGATGCCGATGGCGGTGATGAGCGGGGCCAGCCGCGGCGCGTTGCGCAGCGGTCGGTAGGCCACCCGTTCCATCACGACGGCGGTGGCGACGGCGACGGCCATCCCGCCGAGGATCATCACCGGCAGCATCCACCAGGCCAGGGTGCCCGAGGACTTGCCGATGAGGATCCAGGTCGACAGCGCCCCGAAGGCGCCGATCATGAAGACCTCGCCGTGGGCGAAGTTGATGAGTTGGACGATGCCGTAGACGACGGTGTACCCCACGGCGATGAGGGCGTACAGCGCGCCGAGGGACAGTCCGTTGATCAGTTGTTCCAGAAAGGCCACGTGGACGCTCCTATTCGCTCTGTGGGGAGCCGCCGAACACGACGACTCCCCACAGCGACCTAGACGGGGTTGTTACTTGAGTTCACCGGTCTTCTCGGGGACCCACTTGCCTCCGCTGACCTTGTAGACGGTCAGCACCTTGGTGACCGCGTCGCCGTACTCATCGAAGGCGACCTTGCCGGTGGCACCGTCGAAGCTGACCGAGGACAGCGCCTTGACGGTGCCCTCCCGGGCGGCCTTGGCGTCGGCCGCGCTGGCCAGCGACGTCTTCAGCGCCGCGATGATGGCGTTGGCCGCGTCGTAGGCGTAGGCGCCGTAGGCGGAGTAACCGTCCTTGAAGCCGGCCGCGGCGTAGGCCTCGAGGTAGGTCTTGCCGGAGGCAAGGGACTCGATGGGCGCACCCACGGAGGTGGCCATGTCACCCTCGGACTTGGGCCCGGCCTGATCGATGTAGCGGCCGTCGTAGATTCCGTCGCCGCCCATGAGCGGGATGTTGAGGCCCTTGGCGTGCATCTGCTGGCTCATGCCCGCGGCGGGGTCGATGACGGTGCCGAAGTAGACGACCTCGGGCTTCTTGGCCTTGACCAGGTCGATCACGGTGGCGAAGTCGGTGTCGTCAGCGTTCACGGTCTCGTCCGCGACGACCTCGCCGCCGAGCTCCTTGAACTTCTTCGCAACCGCCATGGCGAGACCCTGCCCGTAGGGGGTCTTGTCGTTGACGACGGCGATCTTCTTGATGCCCGAATCGATCAGGTACTGGGCCGCGAAGGGACCCTGGATGGCGTCACGGGTGCACACCCGGAAGTAGTTGGCGTAGGTGCGCTTCGGGTTGGCCAGGTCGGCGCCCAAGGTCAGGTAGTCGCCGGTGTTGGCCGGGGAGACCTGGGTGATGTGGGCGGCGTCGAGGATGGGCTGCACCTGCTGGGAGACGCCCGAGTTCAGCGTGCCGACCACGGCCACGACGGAGGCGTCCGATGCGAGCTTCGTGGCGGCGTTGGCGCCGACGTCCGGGGTGGCCTGGTCGTCCTCGGCGGCCAACTCCAGCGTCCAGCCGGGGATGGCCTTGGCCTCATTGGCCTGCTTGATGGCCAACTCGACCGAGTTCCGGATGCCCAAGCCCATGACGGACAGGTTGCCGGTCAGGGGGGCGATGACGCCGATCTTGGCGACCTTGTTGCCCGACGCGGCGCTGGACGTGCTGGCCTCGGTGCGAGAGCCACAGCCGGTCAGGGCGAGCGAGGCGCTGAGCAGGGCCGCAACCCCGAGCACCATAGACTTCTTGCTCACTACGTTTCCTCCTTCACGCGTGCGACTCCACTAGTCGCCACGATGTATCGCGTAACTATGGCGGGCGCTCCCGGCTGCGTACACCCATCTCGACCGTTTGCGGCCGATTGTGACGTGTCTGCAACATCCTGAGGCGACGGTGCGCTCACTGCGGGAGATTGTTGCCTAGCCGGACGCCGTTGTCACGGGTTCGGCAGAAGAGATTTGAACGTTCGATCCGAGGCGCCCCCGGGGTGGGGTCGCCACAGGCGAACAGGCGGGCACACCTCGTCCAGCGCCCACGGCGCCGGTCCCGGGCGGCGCCCGCGGCGACTCCGCCCCTGAAAGTGGCACGTCGCCCGCGAAATTTCGGGGGCAAGGTGTCACTTTCGCGGGCGGAGTGGGGTCGGTGGGCGCGCTCCGGCCCTCGACGGCCTGGTCGGGGCCCCGGGCGCGGCGGGGTCCGGGAATAGGCTGGCGTCCCGTGTCGTTCAGATAGTTGAACTTACAACTAATGGAGCGGATCATGCAGTTCGGCATCTTCAGCGTCGGCGATCTCACCACCGACCCCACGACCGGCACCACCCCCACCGAGCACGAGCGCATCAAGGCGGCCGTCGCCCTGGCCACGAAGTCCGAGGAGATCGGGCTGGACGTCTTCGCCACCGGCGAGCACCACAACCCGCCGTTCCACCCGTCCTCCCCGACCACGCTGCTCGGCTTCATCGCCGCGCAGACCCACCGGATCATCCTGTCGACCGCGACCACGCTGATCACCACCAATGACCCGGTGAAGATCGCCGAGGACTACGCGGTCCTGCAGCACCTCTCCGACGGACGGGTTGACCTGATGATGGGCCGCGGCAACACCGGCCCGGTCTACCCCTGGTTCGGCAAGGACATCCGCGACGGGATCGGGCTGGCCATCGAGAACTACGCCCTGCTGCGCCGCCTGTGGCGCGAGGACGTCGTCGACTGGTCGGGCACGTTCCGCACCCCGCTCAACGGCTTCACGCTGGCCCCCCGCCCGCTGGACGACGTGCCCCCGTTCGTGTGGCACGGCTCGATCCGCTCCCCGGAGATCGCGGAGCAGGCCGCCTACTACGGTGACGGCTTCTTCCACAACAACATCTTCTGGACGATGGACCACACCAAGCAGATGGTGAACCTGTACCGGCGGCGCTTCCAGCACCACGGCCACGGGCCGGCGGAGACGGCCATCGTCGGGCTCGGCGGGCAGTTCTTCATGCGGCGCGACTCGCAGGCAGCGGTGCGCGAGTTCCGGCCCTACTTCGACAACGCCCCGGTGTACGGCCACGGGCCGTCGCTGGAGGAGTTCACGCGGGACACGCCCCTGGTGGTCGGTTCGCCGCAGCAGGTGCTCGAGAAGACCCTGTCCTTCCGCGAGGAGGTCGGCCACTACCAGCGCCAGCTCTTCCTGGTCGACCACGCGGGCCTGCCGCTGAAGACGGCGCTGGAGCAGCTGGACCTGCTGGGCGAGATCCTGCCCGAGCTGCGCAAGGGCTTCGACGCGGGACGTCCGGCGCACATCCCGGAGGCACCGACCCACGCCTCGCTGCTCGCCGCCAAGCGCGCCGCGGAGGTGGGCGTGGACGCCCCGGCGTCACGGGCTGCGCTGGTCGATGATGTGACGGGCAAGTCGCCCTACCCGGTGGGAGGTGCCGCATGACGATCGTCGTGATCAGCGCGGGGATGGGGGTTCCGTCCTCGACCAAGCTGCTGGCCGACCGGCTCGCCGACGGGGTGGTGCGTCGCACCCCGGCGGCCGAGATCGTCCACATCGAGCTGCGCACCCTGGCCTCCGACCTGGCCAACTTCCTGGTTACCCGGGTGGCGAGCCCGACGCTGCGGGAGGCCTTCGCCCAGGTCGTCGCCGCCGAGGGCGTCGTGGCGGTCACGCCGGTGTTCAACGGCGCGTACTCGGGGCTGTTCAAGCTCTTCTTCGACCTGTTGGACGAGGGGGTGCTCGCCGGCAAGCCGATGCTGCTCGGCGCCACCGGGGGCACAGTCAGACACTCGCTGGTGATCGACCACTCCATGCTGCCGCTGTTCCACTACCTGAAGGCCCGGGTGACCCCGCTCGGGGTCTTCGCGGCCACCTCGGACTGGGGCTCCGGCGAGTCGGCGCTGAACCGCCGCATCGACGCGGCCGTGGCGGAGTTCTCCGGCCTGATGGCCGCCTGCCCCGCGCCGGCGGCCACCGACGAGTTCGAGGTCACCGACTTCAGCAGGCTGCTGCGCGGCTGACCGGCTCGCCGCCGCCCCCTACCGGTACGTAAGTGACCGACAGCGGTCACTTACGTACCGGCGGGATCGCGGCCGCCGACCCGAGGCGCGTGCCAAGGTTCGACGTGTGGTGGTGCAGGCCGCTGCCGTGGACGCGACGCCGGTGCTGCGCGCCCGGGGGTCGGGGGCAGGGCCTCCTAGCCGAGGACGCGGGGGAGGTGGGCCAAGAGGGCCACGATCGACTGGCCGCCGGGGGTCTCCACGGCCGCCGCGGCGGCGTACAGCGCCTTGTTCGCCGCGGCCTGCACCCCGGCCCGGTCCAGCGGGACGTCGACCAGCGCCAGCGTGGCATGGAGCGCCGCGCGCACCTCGTCCCGCTTCTCCTCGGGCAGGAAGGCCACCTGGCCGAGCGCCGTGTCCAGGATGATCCGCACCTGATCGGCGTCGTCCGCGTGCGTGTCGTCCGCGCCCCGTGGCCGGGCCGAAGCTCCCGGGGACGACCGGGTCGGCAGCGTCGCGCTCGGGGTGGCCGGCGGGGCCTCGGCCTCGTCCATCACCTCGGAGTCGCCGGCGACGAGCGGCACGCGCGTGACCGGGACGCGGGGAGCCGCCACCGGCTGGGCGGCCGGTAGCCCCTCCGTTGCCCCGATCGTGACGACCTCCCGGTACTGGGCGACGACGGCGGTGAGCCCGAGCTCGGCATGGATGCGCTCGGCGAAGAGCCCGGCGGCCTGCTCTTCGCCGTGGACGCAGAAGACGGTCGTCGGCTGCGGGTCGAGCTCGCGCAGCCAGTCGATCAGGTCGGACGCGTCCCCGTGCACCGAGAACTCGCGGTCCGCGACGATCTCGGCCCTCACGGGGATGAAGCGGCCGCGGAACTTCAGCTCGCGGGCGCCGTCCAGCAGCTGCCGTCCCCGGGTGCCGACGCCCTGGTAGCCGGTGAAGATCACGGCGTGCTTCGGGTTGGGCAGCATGTGCTCGAGGTGATGCAGCACCCGGCCGCCGGTGGCCATCCCGGACGAGGCGATGATGATGCACGGCTGCGCGGGGTTGTTGAGCTTCTTCGACTCCTCGGCGTCGCCGACCTCACGCAGGTTGTCGAGGTTGAGGAAGTCGTCCAGGTGGAGGTCGTCGCGCAGTTCGCCGCTCGCCCCGGCCCGGCGGTAGACGGCCAGGCCGGCGAGCGCCATCGGGCTGTTGACGAAGATCGGGACGTCGGGAATCCGGCCCTCGCGCTGCAGCTGGGCCAGCGACTTCAGCACCACCGGGGTGCGGTCGACGGCGAACGCCGGGATCAGCACCGACCCGCCGCGCCCGATCGTCCGACGGATGGTCTCGGCCATCACCTCGTGCGGCGGCCCGTCCGGCTCCGGGTGCTCCCGGTCGCCGTAGGTCGACTCGATCAGGGTGATCGCGGCGCCCGGCGGGACGTCGCGGGGGCGCAGCAGCGGGTGGTCGTGGCGGCCCAGATCCCCGGAGAACAGGACGGCGTCGTCCCCGTGGCGGACGTGGATGCTGGCCGAACCCAGGATGTGGCCGGCGCGGGTCCACCGGGCGACGAGCCCGTCGCCGAGGTCGAAATCGGTGTCGAAGGGGACCGCCTTGAACAGCGGCAGTGTCCGCTCGACGTCCGCCACCGTGTAGAGCGGCTCCGGCGACTCGTGCTTGGAGTAGCCCTCCTCCGCGGCGTGCTGGGCCTCGCGCTCCTGCAGGTGCCCCGCGTCCATGAGCACGATGTCGGACAGCGCCACGGTGTCGGCGGTGGCGTAGATCGTCCCGCCGAAGCCCTGCGCGACCAGCGCGGGCAGGTAGCCGATGTGGTCCAGGTGGGCGTGCGTGATCAGGACGAGGTCGAGGTCGCGCGCGGGGAACGGCAGCTCGGCCCAGTTCAGCTCGCGCCACTTCTTCTCGCCCTGGAACAGGCCGGCATCCACCAGCACCCGCCTGCCGTCCACGCCGAGCAGGTACTTCGATCCGGTCACCGTCTGGGCTCCGCCCAGGAACTGCAGGGTCATCCTGGCCATGGGACCACAGTAGGACGGCGGGGGGCGCGGCGGGATCCCGGCGGAGGGCTCAGTCGTCGTCAAACTCGCCGGCCAGCGCCTTGGCCGCCAGGTCCTCCTCGGTGGCGGCCTCCCAGACCTCACGGGCGGCCGACAGGTTCAGTACCACGATCAACAGACCGAGGGCGATGTCGGGCCAGCCGCTGCGAGTCCAGGCGGTGAGGCCGCCCATCGCGATGATGGCGGCGTTCGCCGCGACGTCGTTGCGGGCGGCGAGGAAGGCCGCCTGCGAGAGCGACCCGCCGTGATGCCGGACGCGCGCCAGCAGCAGCGCGCAGCCGGCGTTGACGACGATCGCACCGCCCGCGGTGAGCATCAGCGACGCCGGATCGGGGGCCTCCGGGGAGGAGAACTTGGCCACCGCCTCCCACACCGCCGCCACCGCCGGGACGCAGATGATGATCGCCATCAGCTTGCCGGTGCGGGCCCGGGCGGCCAGCGACCAGCCGAGGGCGATGAGGATGAGGGTGTTGACCGCGGTGTCCTCCAGGAAGTCCACGGAGTCGGCCAGCAGGGAGACCGAGCCGATGGTCCGGGCGACGGCGAACTCCACGAAGAAGTACGCGACGTTGGCGGCGGCCACCAGTGCCACGGTTCGGCGGAGTTGCTCCGGTGGCACCAGCTGCTCGTTCACCCCGTCAGGCTACGGGCGTCCGCGGACGTCCGCGCGAGGCCCAGCCGGCGGGCACCGGGCGTCGGGGGGCTGCGGGCGTGCCGCGGGGCGGGCTACCGTGCACCCTATGAGCGATGGCGAGAACACACCGAACCGGCGTCACGAGGACGCCCGGCGGCGGATCGAGCTCGAGGCCATGGTCGCCCGCAACGAGTCGGCAGCGGCGCAGCTCCTGGTCGACGAGTTCGCCGCCACCGCGCGTGCCCAGGGGCTGGTGCCCGAGCCGCTGCAGGCGCTGCTGTTGAACGGCACCCGCGTGAAGTCCGACCAGGTGGGGTGGTACCTCAACGCCCGCAGGACGATGGCCATCACGCCTGAGGGTCGCTTCCTGTCCCTGCTCGCCACCGGTGGTCCGCTGACCAGGTTCACCGGCGTGAAGCTGGAGCCCTCGCCGCCCCCGATCGAGGTCGGTCGCGGCGGACGCGATGGCGAGACGGGGCCGCTGAAGGACTTCCTCGCCCGGACCCTGGAAACCTACGCCAAACCGGCCGGCTGATCCCGCCGCCCGCGGCGGGGTAGGAGGACGAGTAACCCGTGGTTGGCAAGGGAATTCGCTCCCTAGCGGACGCGACCGACGGCCAAGACGGCGCCAGGGGGCCGCTGGATAATCCACGCGACCCCCTGGGCGATCTTGAGGGTTGAAAAAGGGTCAACCGAACCGTCCGATGAGTACCCCCTCAGGGTACGAGTGCGCAATCGATGTAGCAACGCCGCGGGCCGCTTTGTTGCCAAAGCGTGACCAGAATTGGAACGATCAAGACCGGTGTGGGGCCGGGGCCGCGCGACACGCATCGGACGGACAACATCGTGACCGTTTCGGACAACACCCAGGGAGACGTCCGGCGGCCAGGGTGGCTGCCATGACGAGGGAAACGAAGACCTGCGGCGGCGTGGCGAAACTCAACCGGGAGTGGGCGGCGCTGGCCGCCGACCCGCACCCCTTCCCGGCGGACGACGCGCTCCCGGCCGGGAGCTACGCCGACCTGCTCCCGGCCATCCGGGCCGCTCCCGACGCGGTGCTCGGGCGGCTGCTGCGGCTGCACGCGGCCGGGGATCACCGGGCGGGCCGGGTGGTGCTGCAGGCGATGCTGGGCAAGGTGGTGCTGCTGGCGCGCGGCGACGATCGCCACGACCCGGACGAGTACCTCGCGGAGCTCTGGCTGGTGATCCAGGGCTACCCGCTGCGTCGGCGCCCGCAGCGGATCGCGGCCAACCTGGCGCTCGACACCCTGAAGGCGGTCCGCGGCCGCCGGCACCGGGAGAGTCCGATGGGCCTCGGTGGCCTGGAGCGGCCCGCGCCGGGCGAACCGGCGTGGCGGGTCGAGGACGTGCTGGTGGTGGCGTCGTCGCTGGGGCTGGTGGACGAGCCGACGTGCCGCTGCCTGCGGGCGGTCTACGACCGCGGGCTGCGAAGCCACGAGGCGGCCCGCGAGCTCCAGATGTCGGCCGCGATGGTGAGGTATCGGACGAGCCGGGCGGTGCGTCGGCTGGCCGCCCACGCCGACCAGTTGCTCGCGGCGGCCTGAGCACCGCGATGCGTCGACGGGTCAGCCACGGTGGGTCCGCGCCACTGTCGACGGGTCAGCCGTGGCGGTGGATCCGCTCGCCGTGCATCCAGGTCTCCGCGACCCGCACCCGGTCCAGCTCGGCGGCCTCCATGGCGAAGCAGTCGCGGTCCAGGACGACGAAGTGGGCGGGGCGACCCGGCTCGATCGTCCCCGCGTCGCGGGTGGTGGTGACGCCCGCGGCCCCGCCGGTGTAGCACCACAGGGCCTCGCCGACGCTCAGCGCCTGGCTCTGCCCGAGGTCGGCGCCCTGATGGGCGCGGCGGGTGACGGCGGCCCTGACGGCCAGGAACACGTCGTCGCAGGTCTCCCAGGCGGTGGCCGGGGAGTCCGAGGCGAGCGCGAAGGCCGGGAGCCCGTGCAGCAGGCCCGCCAACGGGTAGGCGTCGCGCGCCGTCTCGGGCGAGAGCGCGAGCTCGTAGCTCTCGTACTCGGCGAAGTGGAACGTGGCGTGGCTGACCACCGCGAAGCGCATCCGGGCGCCCGCGAGGCGCTCGATCATGGCCGGCGTCACCAGGGTGGCGTGCTCGATGCGGATCGAGGGGCGCTCGGTCAGCCAGCCCTCCCGGTCGGCGAACAGGTCGAGGACCAGGTTGATGGCGCGGTCGCCCATGGCGTGCACGGCGAGCTGCACCCGGTTGCGCCGGGCCCAGTCCGCCGCCGCGCGCAGGTCCTCGGGGCCGGCGGTCGGCAGGCCGTGGGAGTCGGTGCCCGGATAGGGGCGCTCGACCGACGCGGTGCGATGGGAGAAGGCACCGTCGGCGAGCAGCTTGACCCCCGCCACCCGGATCGGGCCGTCCCGCTCGGCGTCGTCCAGCGCCGGCAGGTCGGCGCGCCATTCGAGGAACAGGCCCGTGGGGATCCGATACCCGCGCCCCCAGGCGTCGGTGAAGACCCGCAGCGGCTCGGCGATGTAGCTGGCCAGCAGGTCGTCGACGGCGACGATCCCGAGGGCGGCGAAGCGGTCGTTCAGCCGGACAATCCGGTCGACCAGCTCGTCGTGAGTGGGGGCGGGTCGCAGCGACTCGACGGCGTTCACGGCCGCCATTTCGGTCAGCACCCCGGTCGGGTATCCGGCCTTGTCCCGGACGAACGCGCCGTGCGGCGGGTCGGGGGTGTCGGCGTCGATGCCGGCGAGCTGCAGCGCGCGGGTGTTGCAGACGGCCGTGTGGGCGTCGGCCCGCCGCACCAGGACGGGGTGGCTGACCGACACCCGGTCGAGGGCGTGCCGGTCGGGCGCCCCGTCGGGGTACCGGCCCTCGTCGTAGCCGTAGCCGAGCACCCAGGAGGACGGGTCCCCGCTCCGTAGCGCCGGATGCGCCCGCAGCGCGGACTCCAGCGCGGACAGGCTCGTCACCGCGGGCGGCAGCAGCGAGACCTGGTCGGCCAGCACGGCCATCATCGCCGGGTGGGTGTGGACGTCGAGGAGCCCGGGCAGCACGGTGGCTCCGCCCAGGTCGATGACCTCGTCGCGCGGTGCCTCGGCCGCGGTCCCCTGGCCGCCGACGATGTGGAAGACGCCGTCCGCGACCGTGAAGCCGCTCACGAAGTCGGCGGGTCCCGTGCCGGTGAACACGCGGCCGTTGACGAACGTGCGTCGGGTGCCCGGCGTGAGTCGTCCGCCGCCGGTCATCGCGAGAAGTGCTCCAGGGGTCGGACGATCAGCCGCGGCGTCAGCAGCGACTGCGGCCGGGGCGGGTCGGTCTCGTTGAGCCGGGCCATCAGCAACTCGACGGTCCGCACGGCCGCGGCCTCGATCGGTTGCCGCACGCTCGACAGCCCGACCGCCTGGGCCACCCGGGTGTCATCGAAGCCGATCACGGGCATCGCGTCCTCGCGCACGGGCGCCGGCGCGCGGCCGCCGCCGGAGGTGGGCCGCGGGGGCGACGGCGGGTCGCTGCGGAACACCCCGGCAGCGCCCAGGGCGAGCGAATCGGAGGCGCACACCAGCGCCGTGGCGCCCTGGGCTATCAGCCGCCGGCCCGCCGCGGCGCCCGCCCGCGGATCGTCCTCGACCTCGGCGTGCAGCGCCTCGTCCTCGGGCAGGTCGGCCATGGCGCGCTGCCACCCGGAGCGCCGATCATCGCCGCAGCCGGAGCCGTGCGGCCAGCCGAGGAAGCCGATGCGGGTGTGCCCGCGCAGCCGGAGGTGCCGGGTGGCCTGCTCGGTGCCGGCGGACCCGTCCACGTCCACCCAGAAGTGGCCCGCGGAGCTGGTGCCCCAGGGTCGGCCGAACGAGACGAAGGGGATGCCCGCGGCGGTCAGCGCCGCGGGACGCGGATCGTCCACGTCGGTGTCGGTGATCACGGCGCCGTCGATGCTGGAGATCTGCCACAGCTCGTCCAGCATGGCCACCTCGTCGGCGGCCGAGTCGGCGGCGATCAGGGTCACCCTGTAGCCGGCCCGCCGCGCCTCGAGCGTCAGCCGATGCAGGAACCGGTCCAGCACCGTGCCGGCGAGCCCGTCGGACGACGAACTCAGCCGCATTGCGAGGGTGAGCGATCGCTGCGAGCGCAGCGCCCGGCCCGCGGCCGAGGGACGGTACCCGGACCGTTTGATGGCCGCCTGCACCCGCTCCCGGGTCTCGGGGCGCACGACGTGGGGGTGGTTGATCACGTTGGAGACGGTCTGCCGGGACACGCCGAGCTCCAGGGCGAGGCTGTTCAGCGTGGCCCGTTCGGTGCGGGGCGTGAGACTCATCGACTCACATCAGTCCGCTGTCGTCGTCCTCGGGCGCCCCGGCGGTCGCGCGATGCTCGATGAGCCCCACCAGGTTGCCCTCGCTGTCCCGGACGAACGCCTGCCACTCGTCGGTGCCGGCCGGGCCGAGGGAGTCGTCCTCGTGGGTGAAGATCACGTGGGGTTCCGACTCGATGGCGCGCCCCTGGGCGCGGAGCCGGTCGACCGCGGCGTCGATGTCGGCCACCTCGAAGTAGTGGAGTGCGGACGGGGCGCCGCCGTCCAGCAGCAGCCGGGTGCCGTCGAGATCGAAGAAGACGAGCCCCGGGGGATCGAACGTCGCCACGGGCTCGGTGCCCAACAGGTCGGTGTAGAACGCGGTCGCGCGCGAGAGGTCGTCCGCCCGCTGCGCGATCTGGATCAGATACATTCCGCTCCTCTCGCCTGGCACCCCAGGATACGGCCGATCCGAGGCGCCGGCCCAGGGGTCGCGGGGTCGCTCACGGGTCCAGGCCGTCGCGGTCGGCCCACTCGGTGAGCCGCTCCAGGCCGAACGCCCGATCGTCGATCGTCGCGTGCAGGTCACCCAGGGCGGCGAAGCGCGCCGGGACGCTCGCCAGCGTGAAGTCGCGGGGGTCCACGTCGGCAAGCTGGGCCCAGGTGATGGGGGTCGACACCGTGCCGTCCGCCACCCCGCGCACCGAGTACGCCGAGGCGATGGTGTGGTCCCGGGCGTTTTGGTTGTAGTCGATGAACACGCTGGCCGGGTCGCGCTCCCGGCGCCACCACGTCGTCGTCGCGTCGGGGCTGCGCCGCTCGACCTCGCGGGCGAACGCCAGCGCCGCCCGGCGAACCTCGGCGAACCCGTGGCCGGGCTCGATGCGGACGTAGATGTGCAGTCCCGCGCCGCCGGACGTCTTCGGGTAGCCGGTGATGCCCAGCTCGTCCAGGACCTCGTGGGCCACCGCCGCGACCCGGCGCACGGTGTCGAAGTCGGCGTCCGGCATCGGATCGAGGTCGATGCGCCACTCGTCGGGGGATTCGGGGTCGGCGCGGCGCGAGTTCCAGGGATGGAACTCGACGGTCGACATCTGGACCGCCCAGAGCACCGCGCCCAGCTCCGTGACGCACAGCTCGTCGGCGGTGCGTCCGAAGCGGGGGAAGGAGAGCTGCACGGTCTCCACCCAGGGCGGGGCGCCGGCGGGCAACCGCTTCTGGTGGACCTTCGGCCCCGACAGCCCTGAGGGGAATCGGTGCAGCATGCACGGTCGTTCCCGCAGTGCCCGGACGATGCCGTCGCCCACCGACAGGTAGTACCGGGCGAGGTCGAGCTTCGTCCAGCCGCGGGCGGGGAAGTACACCCGATCGGGGTTGGTCACCCGGATCGTGCGCGGCCCGACCTCGAGGTCGACCGCCGGCGGGGAGGCTGCCATGGCGTCACGGTAGCGCCCAGCGGCGCCCGCGTCCGTGCCCGAGGCGTCGGGGCGCGCCTCTCATTAGGGTGGGCGCATGATTCGACCCGCCACCATCGCCGACCTCGCCGACATCCGGCGGCTGATCGTCGATCTCGCGATCTACGAGCGCGAGCCGGCGGCCGTGACCGCGACGACCGAGGACCTGCGGGCGGCCCTGTTCCCGGACGGGGGCCAGGCGCGGGCCCACTGCCACGTGGCCGAGGTGGACGGCCGGGTGGTCGGCATCGCGCTGTGGTTCCTCAACTTCTCGACGTGGCTCGGCAGGCACGGGGTGTACCTGGAGGACCTGTACGTGGAGCCCGAGCAGCGGGGCCGGGGAATCGGCAAGGCGTTCCTGGCGGAGCTGGCCCGCCTCTGCGTCGACAACGACTGGCCGCGGCTGCAGTGGTGGGTGCTGAACTGGAACAGTCCCTCGATCGACTTCTACGCCTCGCTGGGCGCCGAGCCGATGGACGAGTGGACGGTCATGCGGGTCTCGGGCGACGCCCTGACCCGGCTAGCGGGCCGCTGACCCCAGGAATCGGGACCCAGGGTCACTGCCGCGTCCAGGTCACCGGCCCGGTCACGGTGGTGAGATCGGCCTGGAACGAGACCACGTAGGGCAGCTCCTGGTCGACGGCGAACGTGAGCGAACCCTGCTTCAGCGAGCCCCGCAACCGGAACGTGATGCGGCTGCGTCCCGTGGCCACCGTCGGCTGGGCCGCGCTCACCTGATAGGTCGACTTCTTCCACGGGTTGCCTACCAGCGTCCACTTGATCGTCTTCTCGGCCACGATCTGGCCGGCCGCGGGCGCGACCGCGTTGGGGCACCCGGGCGGGGCGATCAGCTTCTGATCCAGGCACGCGGCCAGCGACTGTTTCGCCAGGGTCACCAGCCGCTGCTCGCCGGCCGGGGTGAGCGTGGGGGCCAGGGTGATCTCGAACGCCTGCCCGAGCGCGTCGGCGAGCACGGGCTCCTTCGGCAGCGCCACCTCGCGCAGTCCGCTGGCGATCACGTAGGCGCCGGGGAACACCGTCAGGGAGGCGTTCGTGGGGGCCAGGGTGCCGTTGACCGTGATCGGGAACGTGGTGGGGACGGCGGCCAGGTTCAGGGCCGTGCTGACACCGTCGAGCCGCCAGGCCGCGCCACGCTTGGTCACGGCCACCTGAAGCTGGCGAAGCTCCTCGCCGAAGCGGACGGTGGCCGCCACGGTCGCCTTGTCGTCCACGCCGGGGACGTCGGTCACCGACTCGACGGTGAGCGCCGCCGCCTGGTTGGACGCTGCCAGGGCCTCGTCGGTCAACCAGGCGGTGTCCGTCGGCGCCTGCAGCGCATAGCCGAGCGCGTCGGTGGCCCGCCCGGCCGCGAGGGCGTCCAGGTAGCCACGGACGGCGTCTGCGGGGCTCGCGGCCACCGGACCCGGCGGCGTGGCGGGCTCCCGGGGCAGCAGGGCCACCACCAGGCCGATCGCCAGGAACAGGCCGAGGACGGCCCCGCCCAGCAGGACGTTGCGTCGGCGCAGCCGATCGGGCCCCGCGGGGCGCGGGGCGGCGGAGGGATCGAGGCGGCTCATCGGGCCCAGCGTAGTAGGGCGAGCCCCCGAGCGGCGTCGGGCGCCGTCCGGGGGACCAGGGGTGCCGCACCCAGGCCGGACGAAGTGCGACCCGGCCCGCCCGTCCGCGAACCCCGCCGGCCGGCCCGACCGCCCGTCTGCCGGGCGGTCCGATTGCGCGCGGTCCCCAAGTTAGACAGGCTTGGCCCCGACCCCCCCATGAAAGGGCCCCCATGTTCCGCAAGATTCTGGTCGCCAACCGTGGCGAGATCGCCGTGCGCGCCTTCCGGGCCGCGACCGAGCTCGGCATCCCCACGGTGGCCGTCTTCCCCTTCGAGGATCGCCTGTCGGAGTACCGGCTGAAGGCGGACGAGTCGTACCAGATCGGCGAGGTGGGGCACCCCGTGCGCGCCTACCTTGACGTGGCGGGCATCGTCCGGGTGGCCCTGGAGTCCGGGGCGGACGCGATCTACCCCGGCTACGGCTTCCTCAGCGAGAACCCCGACCTGGCGCAGGCCTGCGAGGACAACGGCATCACGTTCGTCGGGCCGCATCACGGCATCCTGGAGCTCACCGGCAACAAGGCGCGCGCCATCGCCGCCGCCCGCGAGGCCGGCCTGCCGACCCTCAGCGGCTCGGAGCCGTCCGCCGACCTGGCCGTGCTCAAGCAGGCCGCCGAGGGCATGGACTTCCCGATCTTCGTGAAGGCGGTCTCCGGCGGCGGCGGGCGCGGGATGCGCCGGGTCGACAGCCCGGATCGCCTTGACGCCGCCCTCGCCGAGGCGGGCCGCGAGGCCGACGCCGCGTTCGGCGACGCCCGGCTGTACCTCGAAGAGGCGGTCATCAACCCGCGCCACATCGAGGTGCAGATCCTCGCCGACACCCACGGCGGCGTGATCCACCTGTTCGAGCGCGACTGCTCGCTGCAGCGCCGCCACCAGAAGGTCATCGAGCTGGCCCCGGCGCCCAACCTGGATCCGGCGCTCCGCGACCGGATGTGCGCCGACGCGGTCAAGTTCGCTCGACACATCAACTATGTCAACGCCGGCACTGTCGAGTTCCTGCTCGGCGAGGACGGCCGCTACGTCTTCATCGAGATGAACCCGCGGATCCAGGTGGAGCACACCGTCACCGAGGAGATCACCGACGTCGACCTCGTCAGCTCCCAGCTGCGGATCGCCGCCGGGCAGTCGCTGGCCGACCTCGGGCTGTCGCAGGAGGGCGTCCAGATCCGGGGGGCGGCCCTGCAGTGCCGCGTCACCACCGAGGATCCCTCCAACGGCTTCCGCCCGGACACCGGCACGGTCAGCGTCTACCGCACGCCCGGCGGCGCGGGCATCCGGTTGGACGGCGGCACCGTCTTCGCCGGCTCCGAGATCGGCGCCCACTTCGACTCGATGATGGTGAAGCTCACCTGTCGCGGCCGCGACTTCGCCACCGCCGTCCGCCGGGCCCAGCGGGCGCTCAGCGAGTTCCGGATCCGGGGCGTCAGTACCAACATCGGCTTCCTGCGCGCGGTGCTCTCCGACCCGGTCTTCCTGGCCGGGCAGGCCACGACGTCCTTCATCGACCAGCGTCCCGAGCTGCTGCGGCCGCACGAGTCCGCCGACCGCGCGACCAAGCTGCTCACCTACCTGGCCGAGGTCACCGTCAACAAGCCGCACGGCGAGGCGCGCACCCCGATCGTGGCCCGCGAGAAGCTGCCGCCGCTGTCGCTGCGGGACGCGCCCCCCGCGGGCTCCCGCCAGCTGCTGCTGGAGCTGGGCCCCGAGAGGTTCGCCCAGCACCTTCGTGAGCAGAAGGCGGTGGCGGTCACCGACACCACGTTCCGCGACGCCCACCAGTCGCTGCTGGCCACCCGTGTCCGCACCCGCGACCTGAGCAACGTGGCGCCCTACGTGGCGCGGCTGCTGCCCCAGCTGTTCTCGGTCGAGGCCTGGGGCGGCGCCACCTACGACGTCGCGCTGCGCTTCCTCAAGGAGGACCCGTGGGAGCGGCTGGACACGCTGCACGAGCTGTTGCCCAACCTGCCGATCCAGATGCTGCTCCGCGGCCGCAACACCGTGGGCTACACGCCCTAC